>JBHEKR010000296.1:0-33504 GCA_041859365.1 Candidatus Hydrogenedentales bacterium | reverse complement strand
CGCTTTCATGATCGGCTTCATCATCTACATCCCCTTCCTCATCATCGACATGGTCGTCGCCAGCACCCTCATGGCCATGGGCATGATGATGCTCCCCCCCATCTTCGTCTCCCTCCCCTTCAAGATCATCATGTTCGTCCTGGCGGATGGCTGGTATCTACTCTTTGATACCCTGACAAGAAGCTTCAGGTAGCAGTTGACAGTTGACAATTGACAGTTGACAATGAAGAACAGTCATCGGTCTAAATCCGTAGCCCCGATTCCCCTCCTATCCCCCTCCCCACGCCTATTGTCCATTCTCCATTGCACATTCCCAACCGCTTATCCACTATCCACTATCCACTATCCACTATCCACTATCCACTATCCACTATCCACTATCAACTATCAACTGTCAACCGTCAACTGTCAACTGTCCACTGTCAACTGAAAAACAAACCGGGTGACCAGCCTTGAGGCCAGTCACCCGTTTGTGGGTAGGTATGTAATTATTCGCTAGCTAGCAATAATTCAGATCAGCACTCGGGACGACGACGAACGCGACGAACCAAAGCAATCAGACCCATGCCGAGCAGGCCAAGCGGCGCAGCAGCGGGAACGGGAACTGGGGGGGGGGGGGCAAGCAGTCCTGAAGAATTCGCAGTGTGGTGAACAGTGTCGTTGCCACAAGACATTGTCCAATGTGCAGTAAATCCGCCAGTACTCGTCGAAAGAAGACTGTCAAGCCAGTTGCCATGTAAGATCCCATCGGCACCACCTTGAGTTCGATCCAAATTGATAGCAACCGCAAGGAAATTATGTACATTTCCAGTGGGGGCCTGATTGAAAGTCCAACTGGGACCCTCTGTCCATAGAACCGTCGCAAAATCGACTTCTACCCCACCGTCTTCATATCGGTAAGGGTCAGATTCGACATGGAAAGGGTCGGCATCCACATCAGTCCATGAGTTATCCAATAGCCACTCGGTATTTCTATCACTTGCTGTGCCTATTGCAAGGTCATAAGGCTGGTTCTCGTTCGGACTAGATGGAAGCGAAAATATCGTGCCATCTCCACCAAAGCTCAAAAACAAATCACCAGGCCGGTACGTTATTTGTCTGCCGAATGGATCTGCTACCGAGGTGGAATTGAATCCTGTCACTATTCCGATATGTAGCGTGCCAGAATCGGTGTCTCCATCGTATGCCCAGAAAAGCTGCTCGTTGTCGAAATGCTGATCCGCAGCATACGCGTCCTGATTCTGACCAATATTAGGATTGGTGTGTGAATAAGCGCCTTGCGTGTACACACCGTCCATCTGCGTGCCATTGGAGACGAACGGGGACTGTTGGAAGTGGAGATCGCTCGTCTGAGTTCCGTTCAGCAGAGAGACCGCGTCATAATCCCAAGCATGGTCCGTCACGACACCATTGTAGTTGAAAAAATTGAAACCGCCTACACCGGTATAGGTTGTAGCCGACACATTCCCGGCGATTAACGCCGTGGCTAATACACTTAGCCATAATCCTTTTCTTCGCATTGTAAACCCCTTTCATGAGTTTGTTGGTTGTTGGGCGCTTCGTCTACACCCGTTCTGCACTTAAACTTCCCATACCTACGCTTCGACACTTTATGCGAAACAAAGCACCCAACTTTGTTGACGCCCAGTCTGAATGTGCACCTTCCCTCGGCGGGTTCCGCCCGATTGCTCCTTCGGAATCCCCTGGCGCTCCTGATCCGATTTCCCAAGGTAGTTTGGATCTGAACCGCTCGTGACAGAATTTTAGCGGAGAAGTGGCGAAAGTGTCAAGGCCCGTCTACGTAACTACTTACATGGAATAGTCTTGGAACCCACAATCTATTAACAAGCCCATGTCGATTTCGCACTTTAATCAACACGTCAAGAATCTGTCAATCCGACAAACCCAGCAGACCAAGGAAAAAATCAAGTAAATCCATTATTTTATTTATTTTCAGTGAGTGGAAATCAGCGTGTCCAGGACCACCAGTCTGTACGAAAAGCGGACATATTTTCGGTGTGGTTCGAGCACCAGAGAGCAACACACAATCTCCGTGGGATACCAGACCGGTCAGATGAAGCCAGGTTTATGAATCCGGATCGATATTCTGGATAGGTGACTACTCTTATGTCATCGAGGCGGACCGCTGCAGCGCAGGGGCAGATCCGGAAGTGTGCTCCATACTTCCTTGAAAAATGACGCTGAAACGAATTGTGGAGCCCAATATCCCGCACTACGTGTATTGCAGCGTACTACTTCATGCCATTCAAAGGGAGCACTCGCATCCCGTTGCGAAACGGTCGCAATCACAGAGGCCTGCGAGACGTGCCCTGGCCATGGTGAACGCTTACTCGGAGGTGCCTCACCGTAGACAGATATTTGTCATGAGAGACAACTTTATTCCACTCCCCGCAGCGATCTTAGCTCACTTGATCTCGTAAGTCCTTTTGTGACAGTCTAGAGTCTTGTGGCACGAAAGTTGCGCCTGTAGGGCACCGAAGTTTTGGGAATGCTTGTGCATGGCGGTCTTGAGGAAGTACCACTCATGGGGGTGGCGGGACCTCTTTCGGTGTTCTGGTGTGTGAAGAAAAAGGCAAAACAGGAAAGGCAGAAAAATGAGAAAAAGGAAGAGACTCGGGTTGCTCGCCATAGCGGCGACTTTGTTCGCTGGTTTCGGGACTGCTGCGCAGGCTGCTATTATAATTGACAGCTTTGACGGGAATCTCCAAGAGGTTGTGGGTCGGGTTAGTGCCCCAACTGCAGTGAGCAATGAAGAGGTTTTTGGTGTACTTGGGGGCTATCGGGAGCTATTTGTTGACCTTCAGTTAGGCAGTAGGCTCACGTTGGCGGTTGACGGTGGCTTGGCATTTGAGGAACTCAGCCCGGACATCTCACAGGATATTGATCCCAATGTCGCCCACATTACGTGGGACGGGAGTAGCGTGGAAGGTGGCCCGCTAGATTTGAGTTTTCTCGCTAACCTTGGGCAGGAGGGCAGTCAATTTTTGATTACTGGTACTGACCAAACCATTGACGCCAGGATAAGTATCGAAGTTTGGGATACTGCATCAGGTCATGATGTACAAGATCTTGTAATCCCTACTTCCAATAACAATCCTCTTGGCACAACGGATTACTACGTTAACTTTGCGGACTTTGCAGGAATCGATTGGTTTTCTGTTGCCGCACTTCGAATAAACTTCCTAACGGACAACGTTTCAATCGACCAATTTGCAGTAGTTGGTCCTAGTACCCCTCAACCAGTCCCCGTTCCCGCCGCTGCGGGCCTAGGCTTCTTGGGCATGGCGCTCGTAGCCGCCTACCGCCGCAAACAGGGTGCCCAAGCCTAAGTATTGACCTTTCTTCGTCGGGGGTATTCCGTTCACCCCATGGGACGGGATACCTCCGAAAGTTTTTTCCAGGGCAGGGCTTCTCCAAAGGGCTCTTAAGAAGCCAATGTGATACATTCGTAAACGGTTCGGTCTGCAATTTGGGGCGACCTCCTTCCTTCGAATCGAGGTACAACGGCGGAGTGCAGATGCGTAGTCTCCCCCGCGCCGTCATCGGCAGCCCTCGACAGTCCCGTTCCTCGTGCGTGATTTGGCAATTGGATAATTTGGCCTCTGCCTCCCCCCGTCACGCGCTACGAAGACCATGGAATCGTTACCTCACGACGGTAATTGATGTGCCCCAAGGGAAACGTCGATTCGTGACCCGGGGCCCCTCTCCACAGCGATTCTTCAGGGGGCACAGCCACCGATTGACCCGACGTTGCCTCCCCGCATCAGAATTGTGTGCCGATAAGAGGCAGTTCCCGGGGACTGCCTCCGCCCGGCACGCGACGGAGACCATGAAATCGGGACTCCCATAACGGGTGGTGGCTGTACCCCGAAAAGAAACGCCCTCCAGGTAACCTAATAACGCTGCGTGTCGATTCCTCGGGGCACAGCCACCGATTGGCCCCTGCCAAATCTGCCGCCATCGTTCACTCCCATGAAAAGCAACCGGGCAACCGGCCCACAGGCTGGTCGCCCGGCTGTTCGCTGGCGCTCGTTCCAGAGGCCCGCATTAGTCACGTTTACAAATCAGGGTGCCGCGGCCGCAGCGCGATGCCCAGCACGCCCATCCCCAGCAGCACCACGGTCGCCGGTTCCGGAACGGGAACAAAGGGCGTATCATCGCTCACGTTGATGTAGTCATTACCGCATTCCATGGTCCAGTGCAGGCCCAATCCACCATTGTCATTGGTGAGGGCGTCTTCCAGGGCGCTGTCAACATCCAGGCTCACTTCCATGAACCAGTGCCTGCCCGTAAGGGCCCAGGCCACATCGACGCCACTGACCGGCGCCGCGCCAGGCTGGGATTCGTCGACGCGATAGGGGTCCGATTCGGGTGTGAAGGGGGCGTTGACGTTGGTCAAGGTCCAGTTGGGTGAACCGGTATTGATCCATGCGCTTTCATACCGGGCAAGATTGTCGGTCCCCACGGAAATAGCCATGCTGTAGCTGCCGGTGTTCCCGAAATCGAGGAAGAGATCGCCCGCTTCGAGGCCGTTCACGCCAGCCGGGTCATAGCCCGTGACCAAACCCACATGGAAGGTGCCGCCGGACACATTGTTCGGATCGGCATCATCGTAGTAGTAGAAGAGCTGCTCGATGTCGTAGGCCTGGCCGCCACCACCGGGGGTCGGACCTTCTTCGTCGTTGACTGTTCGAATGTTCATGTTGGTCGTGGTAACGAGAGCCTCGTTCCACGTATTAAAGCCGACATTTCCACCATAGGTGAACCAATCGCTCCAGAGTCCGTCGGTGACAATGGGCGTTGCGGAGGCGCTCCCCGCGAGCAGGGCCGCCGCCAGGATGGAGAACCACAAACTTCTTCGCATTGTGAAGCCCTTTCATACGCTTGAGGCCGGTCGGCCAGCACCAAGGGGCGGAGTCCGCGCCGGTAATCCTCTGGCTGCGCTTCGGTGACGAGTTGAAAACGAAAGAAACTGACTTCGGTATCGCCCGTATCCAGAACCACCTCCAGTCCCCGGGACTCCCCCGATTGCATGGTCGGTTGCCCGGTGTTCGCCAGGGCCTGCTGCCACCGTCGGCATCTTCAGAACCCTTCAAATCGATTGTATCGGGCGCTCCATCGAAGCGTCAAGACATTGAAACGTAACTACTTATGCATCACAGACCCCGCAGGGGAGATCTGTTTACAAGCGCGTTCAAGCATGGCCGATTTGGACCGGAAGCAGCCCCCCCGGCAAGGCGCAAATACCGATTGCCCAGGAGAGAATCAATTAAATCAATTATTTTCGAGATTCTCGCCGCAGCGATAGAAATCGAGCAAGATCGCCTCGCCTTGTTGCCACAATTAAGCGGCCAAAGGGGCTTAGGTATTCCTGCCTGAGACAAAGCGTACCTCGGTCGCCGAGGCCCAACAGGTTTTGCAGTGCCACTACAACGCACACAAAGTTATCCCACGAAAATGGGAATCCAGCACGCAGGCGAAGTACACTCCGCAAATTCTCTGGATCCCCACTTTGGTGGGGATGCTGAAGTTTGGCCTTTCACTAGATTTTCGTTCCACTTTTTGACCCCTCCTATTTTTTTACTTGCAATCGATGGTGTTTTCTCGTATTCTTCTATCTAGTTAATTGACTAGATGCATTTTTGCGAGGCATGCCCATGGGATTTCCCACCAAAGTCCAACTCATCAAACGCGCCGCCAGCGAGCAGTGGTACATCAATTTCCCCTCCGCCGTGGCCCAGGCCATGGAATTCGAGCGCGGAGAGGTCGTGGAATGGGTCGTGGAGGACAACGCCATGCTCGTTCTGCGCCGACTCAATCCGCCACCTTCGGCCATAAAAAAAAAGAGAGCGGCGTCCTCGCCCACTTCGAAGCCCTCTGGCGACAAGGAGCCAAGGCCTTCGGGCAGCGGCGGGTCGCCAACCGGGCCATGAGCCTTGCGCTGGGCGCTTTGGCGGGTCTCGGGCGCAACACGATCACCGGAATGCTGTGCGCCACCGGCCAGCAGTTCAAAGATTGGTCGGCCGCTTGCCGCCTCTTCGGCAAACCGCGTTTTGATGCGGGCGAACTCTTTGGCGTGGCGCGCCGCACTGTTACGGGAATGCTGCCGCCCCAAGCGCCACTGTGCGTGTCCATCGACGACACCCATCTGCGCAAGTCGGGAAAGAAGGTCTATGGCACCGCCTGGAAGCGCGACCCGCTGGGGCCCGCCTTCCAGACCAACCTTATCTGGGCGCAACGCTTCTTGCAGATCTCGGCCTGCCTGCCCGTTTCCTTGCAGCCGGGGCCGGCCACCGCCGTGCCCATAGCCTTTACTCACGCCCCTTCTCCCAAGAAGCCCAAGAAGACCGCGGGCGAGGATGAGTGGACGGCCTACAAAGCGGCCTGCAAGGAACAGAACCTGTGCAAGGTGGCCGCGCAACATCTCAAAGACCTGCGCGATAAACTGGACGCAGAGGGGGAAAAAGAAAGAAGCCTTTGGATCAATGGCGACGGCGGGTATACCAACGAGACGATATTAAAGAAGCTCCCCGAGCGAACGATATTTACGGGGCGCATTCGCAAGGATGCCAAGCTGTGCTACCCCCTCGCACCCGGAGAGCAACACTCGCTCGGGCGCAAGCGCCGCTACGGTTCGCCCGCACCCACCCCAGAACAACTGCGCCAGGACGAGTCCGTCCCCTGGCAAACCCTGGAAGCCTGGGCGGCGGGCAAGCTCCATCACTTCCGCATCAAGACGCTGGAGAAGGTCCAGTGGCGCACCGCTGGTCCGCAGATCTTGCGCGTGATCGTCATCGCGCCGCTGGGCTACCGGCTAAGCAAGGATGCCAAGCTGCTGTACCGGCAGCCAGCCTACCTGATATGCACCAGCCCTGAACAGCCCCTCGAACTCGTGCTGCAGAACTATCTGTGGCGCTGGGGCATCGAAGCCAACCACCGGGAGGAAAAGCAGCTCATCGGAGTCGGCGACGCCCAGGTGCGGACCGCTGCGGCAACAGGAAGCGTACCCGCCTTCCTCGTAGCGGCCTACGCCTTGCTCCGACTGGCCGCGCGGCGGGCTGCGGAGGAGGATGGCATGCAAGGCGTACTGCCACCACCGCTATGGAACCGAAGGAACACGCCCCAGCCCGCGTGCACCACGCGCGCCATACAACAACTCAGAGCCGAGCTGTGGGGCAAAGCCCTCGGCATCAATTTCTCAGGCTTCGCGTACAAGCGCCGTAGCGACACGAAGCCGCAGAAATGCATCCCCGATCTCGCCGCCGCCGTGCTCTACGCACAGAATTAGCGAAAAACGGCACGCGAGCGAATGCGAACAACCCACACTCATCCACAAAAGGCCAAACTTCAGGGCCTCTTTTAGGGGCCTTCCTCATACCACCGGTTCTACCGGTGGTTACCGAATTTTAGCCGTTTGAAGTGGTTTTAGCGTTGCAACGTGATCCTGACTCTGCAACGTGATCGTGCACTCCCAGCCGTGCGCACTCTTGTTGCAGTATCAAGCCGTGGCGAGAAGTCGGCGACTCGACGCCATTCCGCTAAAGTGTTGTTGAGCCCGTCAACCAAGCTCTTTTCAGGGAAATCTCAGGGTTAGTCTGCCTCCGCCCAAGGCACCCAAACGAGCGTTGCTCGATTGAGGTGGCACCCGGGGTTCACCTTCGAGCTTTCCGAGATATTTCGTAAATCTTGTACTCGAGCAAAAGTCGGGACTGGGATAAGTTCAAATCGCGCCGTTACATCCCCTGGGACAGGCCCGTGCGTTGGCGTCAAGGACGCGGGTTGGGGGGGGCGGGAAACTTGGAGTATTTGTGTCTCGGTTGGGTTTTCGGGCACGGGGCCGTCCCTGGGATTCACCTCCGCCGACGTCGCGGTGTACTTAGGGTGAAATCACACTCCAAACACGGCAGAATGGAACGATCATGAATACAAACGACTCAGCCCTGCTTGAACGATGGATTGCCCGGCGCGACCCGGAGGCGATGGCGCTTATCGTCTCGCGCTACTCCGGGATGGTCTATGCCACGTGCAAGCGCGTCACGCGCAACGCCGCCGACGCGGAGGACATCGCCCAGGAGTGCTTCCTGAAGCTTTCCTCCGTAAGCCGTGGGGGCACATCCCTCGCGGGGCTACTCCACACCATGGCCACGCGCCTCTCGCTGAACAAGGCACGGGGCGACGCCCGGCGACGCGCGCGGGAAGCGGAGTACACGGCACTGCACGGGGGCGCGACCGAGGCGACGTGGGACGATATCCAGCCCTTGATCGACGAAGCCATCGCGGCCCTGCCAGAGGGGCAGAGCACCGTATTGATCCGGCACTTTCTCCGGGGCGAGACCCACGCCGAGATCGCAGAGGACTTGGGCCTCACCCGCGCGGCAGTGTCCAAGCGCATGGCCAGGGGAGTGGAAGAAGTGCGCGAGGCATTGCGCAGGCGCGGCGTGATTGCTTCGGTTGCATCGCTGGGGGCAATGCTGGCTGCGGCGGGTGCGGAGGCGGCGCCAGCAACATTGGCGGCCTCGCTCGGGCGGCTGGCGGTGAGTGGTGCGGGGCGGACCGGGACTACCGTTGCTGTGGGCGGTGGCATCGCGTGGGGGAAGGTGGCGGTGGCGTGCTTGTTCGTTGTGGGTATTGGCGTATTCGCCTGGCGCGCGCAGAACGCAATAACGGGACCAGACGGGGAGCAACGGGCTGCGGCAACAGGGACTAACAACGAGTTGGTGGGCGAGGCTCAGGTCGAAGGTCTAGCAATGCCCGCTCACGCGCGGCCCGGTGATACCCAGGTCAACGCAACGGCCGCTTTGGACAAACTGCCTCGCGGCCAAGGCAAGCTGACGGCCTACGTCTCGGACCGCACCGGACTGCCCGTAGCGGACGTAGTGGTCACGTTGGCGCGGGAGAATACAATGCAAACCGTCGAGGAAGGCGTCAGCGACAGCCGGGGTATGCTTGCAATCAAGGAACTCCCGTGGGGCAAATATTTCTTGCGTGCGGTGCAGGGAAAATTCGCCGCGCGCTCGGCTGTCACGCTGAGCGCGGAATGGCCGTCGGCCCGCGGAGAACTTGTGCTGAAGCCGGGCGGTGATATTCGCGGAACCGTAACCGGTGTAGACGGCGCACCCGTGCCCGGTGCTGCTGTGCAACTAATGGATGCCGAGAGAAACAGCGAGGCGCCCGCGATGACAGAGACGAACGAAAACGGTGCGTTCCTGTTGGAGGCAATCCCGCTCGGCCAATATCGGGTGCGCGTTGTCGCGGAAGGATTTTCCCCCGCGCTGACGGACGAAGTTCGCATCGACTCCGCGCCGCTGGCGATAGCGTTGTCGCGCGGCGGCACGCTGGAGGGCCTGGTGCGCGTTGCGAGCTCAGGGTTGCCCGCACCAGGCGTCGCGTTAAAGTTAAGCGATCCCCAGTTTGGAGGATTGGAGCGAAATATCACCACTGATGAGCATGGTCGCTTTCGCGAGGATACCCTCCCCGCCGGACCATGCTACGTTGTAAGCACTGACGAGCGCTACGCGTTCAATCCCGCCCGCGTGGAAGTTGTGCTGGCGAATGATCGGGTGGAGCGCGCGGAGTTCATGTTGGAAGAGGGCGCGCAAGTGTCCGGGACAATCACGGACGGCGCGACGGGCGAGCCGCTCGCGGGGGCGGTGGTCTTTGCGGAGGATCAGCCTTTCCCCACGCATTACTGGAAATCGGCACCTACCGGGCCTGACGGACGATATCACCTCAGTGGATTGGCCGCAGGTGCGTGCGGCGTCAGCTTTCGAAAATATCCGCCGCGATACACGGCGTTGTGGGATGATGTAAGTGCGTTGCTGCAACTTCAGCCGGGTCAGATTTACGGCGGTTTGGATTTTCAGTTTAAGCAAGGCGCACTGGTGGAGGGCGTGGTGGTCGACGAGACCGGTGAACCGGTGCCTCGTGCGCGGGTCAAGCTAGACATTATCCGTCCGGGCGAGGAGCCGAGGCAAGGGGACGCGGATGCGTTCACCGATGCCTCGGGTGCATTTTTCTTCGCGGATGTGGGCCGGGTGGGCGCGTCGATGAGTAGCGACGGCGTGATCGAATATCGTACGGAAGGCGCGCAAGTGGCGCTGCGTGCGGAGTATCGGCATTTTCGAAGTGAAGCTATGGAACCAGTGGTTCTGCCGGCGGAAGGTATCGGAGGAATAACACTGAGGCTGATAGCCGCGAATTCCGGCGCAATCTCCGGCTATGCGGTGGACGAATCCGGGGAGCCCGCGAAGGCCATGCTCCTATTTGACGGGATGGATGGGCCGCCTCGTGGGTTTGGTCTAGCCCGAAGCGAGGTGGACGGTTTCTTTCTGGTCAACAATCTCCAGGCGGGACGCTACGGCCTGCGGATCGATCCGAGCCCCGACTATGAGCGAATAATCGAGTTGGGGGCGGGACAGCGGATTGTCGGTCTTCGTGTCGTGGTGCCGGGGTTTCCGAAGATTACGGGGCGCGTTATCGATGCGGAAGGCCAACCCGTACCTCGTGTGGAGGTTTCTGCCCTCATGCCCGGAATAGACCACCCTATGGAGAGCACGTCCACCGATAAGGACGGCAGGTTTTCGCTAACGGTCTCAGGAGAAGGAAAATACTTGATCATGGCTGTAGCTTTTGGCCTGGATGGCGCAAGCTGGCAGGGTGCGGCCGCAGCGGGTGATGATATAGAGATAGTGTTGGCTCCGCCGAGCGATCAAGAGACAGACCCGAAGCAGTGACGTGGAATCCCGGCGACATTCGGCCTGCGAAAGTACTCAAATCCGGGTACCTGATCCCAGTGTCCGGAACTGTACGGCTCGATTGAGATGGCACTTGGGGCAGCCTTTGATCGTTCCAAAAGATTTCGTGAAACTTGTACACAAGCTAAGGTCGTGACCGGGATAGTGTTCAAGTCGTGTCGTTACATCCACCGGGACAGGCCCGTGCGTAGCCGTCAGGGGCGCTGGTTGGGGTGGGCTGGGTGAATTGGAGTACTTGTGCCTCGGTCAAGTATTCGGGCACGGGTCCGTCCCTGGGGGCGTACCGCCGCACGCGCCCCCGGCGGATCATCATGACTTCGATGGGCAATGCAACTCCCGGTTGGGCAAAGCGCGCACCAACGAGGCGGCATGTCCCGGTGGATGTAACGCGGCGGCATGAACCGCAAGAAAATCGCGGCCTTACATCCCCTGGGACAGGCCCGTGCGTTGGTATCATGGGTGCGGGTTGGCGTGGGCTGATTAAATTGGAGTATTTGTGCCTCGGTTTGGATTCGGGCACGGGTCCGTTCCTTGGCGTTCTTGCAATGTTCCCGGTGGTCTGTGTCAGACTATGGCCCCATCCATAAGCAACCCTCAGGAGTGCCCGCCATGACCCGCTTCCACGTCAACCGCCGCCAGTTCATCGGCAGCGCCGCCGCCCTCTCCGCCGCCGCGATGCTGTCCAATACCGCTTTGGCGGAGGGCGCCGTGGAGCCGCGCGTCGGCCTTACGCCGTCGGCCACCTACCCCGAACTCAAGTCGACGCTGACCATCGCGGATCCGTCGCGCATTCGCATGCTCCAGCTCACGGACATTCACTTTTATGGGAATGACGACCCGGCGATGGACCTGCGGACGCTGGAGGAGATTCCCCGGTTGATCGACAAGACGCAGCCGGAGATTCTGCTGGTGTCGGGCGATCTGTGGAGCGACAACCCCGACGGGCGCGGTGTGGAGTACCAGGCCTTCGCGCTGGACAAGCTGGCGAAGTGGGGCGTGCCCTGGCTCTTCGTGTGGGGCAACCACGACCAACTCGACGACTACGCGAAGGGCCACGACACCTTTCACGACGCGAAGGGCTCCCTCTATCGCGGCGGCGCGAGCGGCGGCAACTATGTGGTGGCACTGCAGGACAAGGCGGGCAACGCGTGCTGGGACCTCGTCTGCATGAACTCCATGAACGGTGGCCTCCTCCAGCAGCAGCGCGACTGGCTCAAAGCGCTGCCGAGCCAGGACTATCGCCCGACCGCGAAAAATGCCTTTGCCATTGTGCACATTCCGGTGAAGCAATACACCGAGGTGTGGGCGGCGGAGAAGACGGGCGGTGTGTTCCTCGAGGAAGTGTGCTCCTGGGAAGAAGACGGCACGAGCCTGCCCCTCATCGATGCCCTGGGCACCGTCCGCGCCTATTTCTGCGGCCACGATCACGTCAACGATTACAAGGGCATCTGGGGTGGCGTCGAACTGAACTACGGCCGCGCGAGCGGCCACGGCGGATACGGCGGTGACAAAGTGCCCAAGGGCGGCAAGATCATCACGGTGAACGCGGAGACTGGGAAATACGCTGCGGAGAGCATTTTACCCGACGGCAGCACGTGGAACAGCGAGCCAGGCAAGAAGATCGACAAGGTGGAAGCGTTGCCCTGGGCGTAGGGGTGAGCGTGGGATTGACCACGGAAGGGATTGCCGTTTCCTATCGCCACGGTCCATATCAGTAATGGTCCGTCTTCGATTGTACGATATATTTGTATTGCGAAGTTCTTCCGTGTTTGATAGTCTGAACGTGGAGGCAAAATGAGTTTCAGATATCACACGATGCGAATTGGGGCAATGCTTCTCACAGCAACGCGGCGACTCCTCCGCTTCAGCGTAAGTGGCATTGGCCTGTGCTTGGTCATCGTGTTTGTTATCGCTATAGTCAGTGAACGGAATATTCGCGAATGGATTCAGAAGGGCCACGGATTTCCGGTGATATCGGAAATCCAGAACATCGAACTGGCACTCACGAAGTTGCGCTCCGATGCCGGGCGCAGCAGTCTTCGGGACCTGTTTGAACGTGACGCCTTCGAGAAAGTTTGTGCGTGGTATGAACTGCAGTACGGCGCGGACGCGTTCGAAGCGCGTACCGTTGTCTATACCCGCGCGGTCCGCGCATTGCTCATTTCCGGCCGGGGCGCGAAACTACCAGATGCGCGCGACGACGATATCATGATCAATACGCGAAAGGCGCTGTCGGCCGATCTGGTTCACAGTCTTGGCACTTCCTATTATTCCGACCTTGGCAACGATCCCTGGGGCAATCCCTATCAGATTTTCGACGGGCCCTGGCCGAAAGAGATGGGCCTGAGACTGCTTCGGACCTATCGATTGCCCGTAACTCCACCCCATCTTCCCGGGGACTCCGCGCCCACGAACCCGGATGCGTTGACCGTGACTATCGCGGGGGAACACCCAGGCATACGCGGCGTTCCGGCGGAGTATACAGATATCTATATCTGGTCCCTCGGCGCCAACGGTGTCTCTGATCAACCGCGTTACGATCCTACGCACGTTTACGCCCCGCCCGCGCGCCAGTACTACCGCAGCGACGCGCCCGACGAATACCTCGGCGGAGGTGACGACATCAACAACTGGGACAGGAACCAGACTTTCATGAGCTTTTACAATTGATGAGCAAATCTGGCATGAGCCCCACGACTCTTAGCTCGGGCGAGATGATCCGCTTCGCCATGGGCCAGTCTACCCTCGGCGCGGTGCTCGTCGCCACTACGGACAAGGGTATCTGCGCAATCTTCCTCGGCGACGATCCGGAACAACTCGCGCGCGATCTGCAGGATGCCTTTCCGAAGGCGGAAATCACGGGTGGCGACGTGGCTTTCGACGCGCTGGTTGCGCAAGTAGTCGGCTTTGTGGAGCATCCCGTGCTCGGCTTCGATCTGCCGCTGGATATCCGCGGCACGGCCTTCCAGCGCCAGGTGTGGGAGGTCCTGCAATCCGTGCAACCCGGCATGACCGCAAGTTACACCGAGATCGCCCACCGGATCGGCCAACCAAAATCCGTGCGCGCCGTGGCCACAGCCTGCGCCGCCAACAAGATCGCCGTCGCGATTCCCTGCCACCGGATCGTGCGCACGGATGGGTCGCTCTCCGGCTATCGCTGGGGCGTCGAACGCAAGGGTGCGTTGCTGCAGCGGGAGCAGGAGGGGCGGTGATGTGTGGGGACGAGGGCAAAAACCGCCAGCCCCGTATACGAGACTGGCGGTCTGGTTGGCTTTTCATGTCGCCGTCAATAGGGGACTGGAAAGCCCCCGCTCCATAGGCGGGGCTGCTTGGTTAGATCTTTTCCATCTTTCCCGACTTCACCGACTTGTATGCGGCCACGGTCACTTCCGTCGCGCGCAAGCCGTCCAATCCCGTAACGCTCGGCTCGATTTTCTCATCGACGGCGTTCACGAAGTCCAACACCAGGCCCAGGTCCGGGTTGTCGCCGTAGGAGGCCCAGGTGTGGCGCATGGTGGCGTCGTTGTAGACGTTGATCTTCTGGTTGAAGGCGTCGACGTTGAGAACGCCCTTGGTGCCGATGAATTCCATGGTCACGTCGCCCCAGGTGGGGAAGCTCTTGGAACGGCTCCAGCTCGCAATATGGGAGACCTGGATGCCGCCTTCCATTTCGAGGTTGAGCATGCCGAGGTCGTCGGTCTTGATCTCCTTCTTGTGGAGGAGGTTGCCGTTCTCGCAATAGACCTTGGTGAACTCTTTGTCGAGCATCCAGCGGAGCGCATCGGCCACGTGGACGGTGTGGTCCATGGTGGCGCCGCCGCCGGCGAGTTTGTCATCGACAAACCAGTCAAAGGGGCACTGGCCGTTGTTGGTGCAGGCGATGGCGAGGATTTCGCCCAGAGCGCCTGACTGAATCTGGGCGCGGGCCTCCATAAGGGTGGGGGCGAAGCGGCAGGGGAAGGCGGTGCCCAGGCCGACGCCCGCCTTCTTGCACAGGGCGACCATTTCCTTCGCCTCTTTCACCGTGGGGGCGAGGGGCTTCTCGCAGAGGATCCACTTGCCCGCTTTCGCGGCGGCCTCCACCATCGCGCGGTGCTTCACATTCTCCGAGCAGATAATAACGCCGTCCATATCGCCCGCAAGGAACTTGTCCAGGTCGGCGGTGAACTTCGTGTCGAATTCCTTTGCCATTGCCTTGCCGCGCTTCGCATTGTCGTCCCAGATCCCGGCGAGTTCAGCCTGGGGCAGCGCGTTGAGACACGCCGCATAGCTGAAGGCGTGCATGTGGGCGAAACTCATAATGCCAATTTTAGCCATGATTTCAGGTCCTTCTCAGAGTTTGACCGGCTGGCCGGTGGCATTGGATTTCAGTGCGGCTTCGGCCATCTTGACGGCCATCATGCCGTCCTCCGGCGTCACGCGGGGCGTGCGGTTGTCCTGCACCCAGGCGATGAAGTCTTCCCATTCACGTTGGTAGGGGCTCTCGGCCACGGGGCTGCTGGGGACGACCATGCTTGGGCCGGAGCCCGTTTCGCGGAGCAGGACCCCGACGGGGGCTTCCTTGCTGTCGTACTGGATCATGCCGCCGCTGCCGCAGATCTCCGCCTTCACCTGGAAGCCGCTGGGGTGGGCCCAGGTGCCGAGGATGGTGGCGATCATGCCGTTCTTGAGGCGGATGTTGCTCTGGGAATAGTCGATGCAGAGCGGCTCGTTCTTCATGAGCGCCTGGCAGAAGATCCGCTCCGGCTCGCCGAAGACGTAGCGCACCCAGTCCATGTCGTGGATGGCGCAGTCGAAGGTGACGCCGCCGCTGCCCTTGTAATCGGCGAACCAGCTCTTGGGTCCGCCGGGGAAGAGGCCGCCGCGATAAATCTTCACATAACCTGGCTCGCCGATAGCGCCGGCTTCCACCTGGGCCTTCATCGTCTCGAACTCGTGGAAGTAGCGCACGACATGGCCGACGAAGAGCTTTACCTTGGCTTTTTTCGCCGCCGCGATGGCCTTCTTGCAGTCCGCCGTGGTGCGGCAGAGGGGCTTCTCGCAGAAGATGTGCTTGCCCGCCGCCGCCGCCGCCTCGATGAACATGAGGTGGGTCGTGGTCGGTGTGGCGATGAGCACACAGTCAACGTCCTTGCTCGCGGCGGCTTTCAGGCCGTCGGTCATGACCTTCGCGCCATATTTTGCGGCGAGTTCTTCCGCGGCCTGCTTGGACTTATCGGCACAGATAGCGATCTTGAGGCCGCAATTGGCGGCCATCTGGGCGTGTACACGCCCCATGCCACTGCACCCGATGATGGCGACGTTCATGGACGCGCGCACCCCGGTGGATGCTTGTTGTTGTCTGTTTGCAAACATGGGCCTGTGATTCTCCAGCCGTGTTGTGAGGGTTACCCCGATCTAAACGCCGGTAGGATAACACATGGAATGGAGAATGAAGAATAGTGAATGGAGAATGGGGGTGTCTTATGGGCTGGGCCTTCCTCCTACAGCCTTCAGTTCCCCCTCGCGCTTCCGCCTGTTTCATGCTACACTAAGCCTGCTTCCGCTTACGGGGGTGGTCCCCGCGCGTGCAGGGGTTGAGCCTGCCCGAGCTATCATCCCCGCCGGCGGCCCGCTCATCCCCCATTTATACTGCGTCGCCGGTGGATCCACCCGGAAGCCCGCGTTCCTGCGAATTTGCCCCGCGCGGCGGGGTTGTGCCACGATTTTTACGGGCATACCCCGCCCGCGGACCGGGCAATAGCCCGCCCACCCCACTACGACGAGAGAGGAAATTCCCCCATGTTGACCCGCCTGCTGCTGTTGGGCGCCATCCTTGGCGCTGTTGTTGCCCCCGCCCTGGAAAGCGAGTTGATCTTTCCCATGGATCCCAAGCACAACCACGGGTCCAGCATCATTGAGACGCCGGAGGGCGACTTGATCGCGTGCTGGTTCCACGGTTCAGGCGAGCGCAATTCCGACGACGTGCTGGTGCAGGGTGCTCGGAAGCGTGCGGGCTCGGACACTTGGAGCGAGCCCTTCCTCATGGCCGACACACCGGACCTGCCCGACTGCAACCCGGTCCTCTTCATGGACCCGCGCGGTACGCTCTGGCTCTTCTGGATCGCCGTGCAGGACAACGAATGGGGCGGCTCGCTCTTGAAGTATCGTACCTCCACCAACTACCAGGGCGACGGCCCGCCGGTGTGGGGCTGGCAGGACGTAATCCACACACGGCCGCTGAATCTGGAAACGAAGATGATCGCCACGCTGGACCAAATCAACGCGGAGATGGGCCCGGTGATCGAGGGGATTCCGCGGGTGAAGGAGATGCTCCAGCAACTGCGTGAGACGGCGCCCATCAAGATCCACCAGCGCCTCGGCTGGATGACCCGCATCCACCCCATCATGACGAGCGAAAATCGGATCATGCTTGGGCTCTACTCCGACATCTGGAACTCGTCCATGGCGGTCTTCACGGAAGACTGGGGCCAGACTTGGACCAGCGGCGAGCCCATCATGACCATGCAACTGGGCAACATCCAGCCGGCCTTCGCAAAGCGGGCAAACGGCGAGATCGTGGCGTACATGCGGGATAACGGTCTGCCCAAGAAAATTCGCCAGGCGGTGTCCACGGACAGCGGCATGACCTGGGGGCCGGTCTCCGAGATGGAAATCCCCAATCCCGGGTCTTCGGTGGACGTGGTGGTGCTGGCGAATGGCCACTGGGTGCTGGTCTGTAACGATGTCGACGGTCGCCATGTTGTGTCGGTATATCTCTCGGAAGACGAAGGCGTCACCTGGCCGGTGAAGCGCAAGCTGGAGGATTTTGCGCCGGAGGCGGGGTCGGGGTCCTATTTTTCCATCATGCAGGCGAAGGACGGCAAAATTCACTGCACCTACTCCTACAAAGACGAAAAGACGCCCGGCTCCACCATCAAGCACGTGGCCTTTGAAGAAAGTTGGATCAAAGGGGAATAGTGGTTATTTTCAGAGCTGTCGGGCCGGTCAGATCGCAATCTGATCGGTCCGATTCGCTTAATGCGACTCTCCCAAAAGTGCAACGACCCCGCCCTACTATAAGGAGGGTTATTGCCATGAAGATGACGACACTCGCCCTGGGCGAGGCTTGGATGAGCGCCGACGAGGCGGAATTGAACCGCCAGTTCGTGCGGGGTGTGGGGAAATTGCTGGAGGGCCGGGGCGTGGTGGAGAATCCGCTGCTGGTCCTGCGCGTGAGTGACATTGTGGTGTCGTGGCTCCTGACCCGGCGCATGGAAGACGGGCTGGGGTCCGGTGAGGATGGCGCCGCACCGAAAACCACTTCGGCCCAGGCCGAGGCCATCGGCAAGAGTCGGGAGCGGCTGCGCAAGGCCATCAAAGAGCTGGAAGAGTATTGCGAGCGGGCGGGCACCCCCATCGACCGGGGCCTGGCGGACCTGATGAAGCCCGTTATTCAGCAGATTCAGGGCACGAGCCCCTTCTTCGCGGAGACGGCTTGATAAGGAAGTTTTTTTGAAAGTCTCATTTTTTAACTATTGGGCACAATTTTTTAGGTGACAGTACCTAGTTTGATCGATTAGACTTTTCATGCGGGACAATCTTGCCAGAATTTGGTATACTAACTTGTTAACTTAGATGGAGGCACTAAGAATGGCAGACACCAAATACAGCGCAAGAGCGAATAAACAGAAGAAGCCACGTTCCAATGGAAATGGACTTAATGGCAAAAAGCGAGAAAATTCCGCAAGTATCGAGGTTGAGACGATTCGATTAACGGAATCGAGAGACGTTCAATACATTGCCAGTTTGTATCCAGGGGCTTCGAAACCAATTGATAAGGAATTGGCGGTTGCAGTTCTTGAAATCGAGAAAATTCTCGGGATCCCAACATGGGTATTACTCCAAAATGGAGGGTCCGGGCCATTTGAGTCTCTTGACACTAGTATAGAGAAGCTCATCATACATGATTTGGCAGATGTGCATAAGAAACCGGGACCAATAGCGCTAATACTGGAGAGTCCTGGTGGAATTGCTCGGTCTGCATACAAGGTCGCTAGATTTTTTGACAAACGATATGGCGGCTTTAAAGTTGTGATACCAAGTTACGCAAAGAGTGCCGCTACCTTGTTAGCGCTTGGTGCAACTGAAATCATAATGTCAAGAGATGCTGAGCTTGGTCCTCTAGATGCACAGGTTTGGGACGAGAGAACCGAGCGTCGAGCATCGGCAATCGATGAAGTTCAAGCGATTGAGAGGCTTATGTCTTCGTCGCTTGATGCACTTGACATGACGATGAGTCTACTTTCTAAGCGAAGTATGCTTAAGTCAGAGGTTATCCTTAGAGAATCGATGTCGTTTGTTACACACACTCTTCAACCACTTTATGACAAGATTGATAGTGTCCACTATTCCGAAATGGAACGCACTCTGCTTGTGGCGGAAGCATACGCAGTACGACTCTTGGCGAAGAGTTGTGACCCGTTGAGTGCTAAACGCATTGCGGCACGGCTTATTCGAGAGTACCCAGAACATGGCTTTGTAATTGACTCTGAAGAAGCGAAGAGAATCGGCTTGAGAGTAATAACATATGATGAAGATACTAGCTTGCAAAATAATTTGGATATACTGAGTATCTGTTCAACGAATGAAACCGTAATAGGCAGAATTCGAGAGGTGGAACCCAATGATGACTTTAACTGACATTGAACGCGTAGAGCGTCATATTGCAATTGAAGAGGCAATTCTCATTAGTAAGCGACAGAAAGATAGAACATGGGAGGATATGGCTTTTGATGCGACTGTGTACGGCAGTCTATGTCAGGAAGAGTTCATACAAATTGCAAATAGGGATTTGACAGGTTCAAGAGCCAGTCGCCCGAGCATCGAGCTACATTATTGATAGATATTTCTGGAGTTTTTTCGAGTAGAAACCTGGCTAATGGAAATCGATGCCAATACTAACCAAGTCATCCCTAATACTGGCAGGGATATTGTTCTGTGCATTTCTCGCCGGGGGCTGCGCCTCCACCCCAAAGCCCAAGGGCGCGCCCGTAAACCGCGATATGCTCGTCACGGGCTACTGCAAGTGCGGCAAATGCACCAACTGGAAACATACCCTGTTCCTCCGCCGCACCGTTGTCAAGGACGGGGCCAACGAGGGCAAGAAGAAGGACGTGGGCAAGACCGCAAGCGGCAAGAAGGCCAAAGTGGGCACCATTGCGGCGGATACGAGCAAGTACCCGATGGGCACGGTGATGTATATTCCCGGCTATGGATATGGCACGGTGGAAGACCGGGGCGGCGCGATCAAGGGCGACCACATCGACCTGTTCTTCAAAAGCCACAAGGCCGCCTTGAAATGGGGCAAGCAGCAGAAGCAGGTGCAGGTCTGGTTTAAATGAGGGGACTGTTGCCGATTGGCACATGTCTCAAACAACGAAGCGACCTCGTTCAGCCAAACGGAAACTGTCCCCACAGGAAACGCCACGCGGTGAGCGAGGATCACACAACGGCCTTTCTTTTTGGGTACAGCCTCGCCTCGGAATATGGACTTTATTCCACGCCCCCCGACATGTGCCGAGTCGATGCAGTCCCGACATGTTCCCCAAGAAATGCCACGGTGAGCTCCGCCAGGGTCTGGCCCTCGAAGAGGCCCTCCCACGCGCCATGGGCCTCGCCGGAGATGGGGTAGTAGGCCACGGGGATGCCATTCTCCACGCAGGCATTGCGGATATCCAGCGCGGGCCCGAGGGCCAGGCCCACGGTGAAATCCTGCGCGCCGTGGAAGATCATCACAGGCGGATCGCTCGGATCGAATGCGTCGATGACCGGCGCGGCGCTGCCCCAGCAGTCCACAATTGCTGAGACGCGGGCGCTGGTGCCGGGGTTGTTCTCCGGCGGCACTGTGAATCCGGGGCCGTCGTTGGCAAAAAGTTCGTCGGTCGTGAGCCCGGCGGCCAGGGCCGCGAAGGCGCCCGCCGATTCCCCCCAGATCGCGATGCGCTCAGGATCCAGCCGCAGGGCGTTCGCGTTGGCGCGGATATAGCGCAGGGCCACCTTCGCGTCCACGAAGGAAGCGTGCATGGCCTCCCGGAGGTCCAGGGCTTCGAACAGGGGCGAGTTGCTGTCCGGCTCCCAGTCCTGCGGCGCGGGGGGATTGTCCCCCTTCAGTCGATAGTCGATCAGGAAGCAGGCATAACCCGCCAGGGCCGGGGCGTCCGCCTGGCGAATGAGCTTCTCGTCTTCCTTGCTGCCTTTTTCAAAGCTGCCGCCGTGGATCATGAGAACAGCGGGGCGATTCTCTTCGGTGCCTTCTTTCTCGATGAGATCGTAGTGCAGATCGGCGAGGGCGTAGATGCCGCCTTCGTCCTCCTGGACATTGCCCTTGCCATAAACCAGATCGGGCGTACGAATCACGCCGGGTGAAAGCAGGGGTGGGCAGCCGCTCAATACAGCGGCGGCGAACAGGGTGACCGCGAACGGCAGGCAATAAGTCAGACGCATGATGATACTCCTGGAGTCAATTCCTTCATGGATTATACGGCAAGGCAGCGCGCCGGGGCGAACGACACCGCGCGAGGATCATGATTCAACGCATATGGAGTTCCCGTCATCTCCGCGCATGGGGCAGTCGAACGAGTCTTCAGTCACCGGCACGTTAGTGGCCTTTGCCTCTATGTCATTCCCACGAAAGTGGGAATCCAGAGACAGGGCGACACTAACTCCGCGAAATCACTGGATCCCCGCTTTCGCGGGAATGACAGCCCCGTAAAAGTATATTAAGAACGCAAAAAGCACTTCTCTCTGTGCTCTTTTCGTTCTCTTGCGGCCACAAAATGAATCGGCATTGTGAACCTGCCAGGAGCACCCCATGCGTACCCTTCCCACTATTGACACCCTCGTGCAGCGGGGGATTTCGCCCGAGGCTGCGAGGAACTGGCTATTCCTGCAGGATCGCGCTTCCTTTGCGGAACACCTCTTCCATGATCGCGCGGGCACACCCTGGCGCGTGCGCGATTATCAGCGCGGATCCCTCAATTCCCAGGCCGCTCGAAAGGTTCACTGCGACGGGCGCGACGTGGGCAAGACCACCGAGATCGAGGCCATCGCGGCCTGGGCCATGGTGGCCTGCCCCGACTCCGAGATGCTCATCGCCACGCAGACGGAGAACCAGCTTTTCCCGTTGATGAACCGGCTGGTGCGGCGCTTCCAGGGCACTCCCGAGCTCGCGCCTTCCCTCGTGGAGATGAAGCGATCGCCCTCGTGGTTCTTCCGCTTCTCCAATGGCTTCGTGCTGTGGGGGCGCATCGCAGGCCCGCGGGGCACGAACTTCCAGGGGATGCACGTCGACTGGCAGATCGTGGACGAGGCCCAGGAAATGACAGACGGGTCGTGGGGCGAGTTGTATCAGGCGCTGAACGGCGGCGGAAGGCGCTGGGTCTATGGCGTGCCCAACGGCCTCCGCAATTCCTTCTACCGCATGAGCCAGATGCCCGACGCGGAGCAATACAACTGGCCCAGTTCGATGAATCCGTGCTTCGACGCAGCGAAGGACGCCGAGCTGGCCCTGCTCTACGGCGGGCGCAACACCCCCGGCTACATTCATCGCGTATTGGGTCAGCACGGCGCGCCCATGCACGCCGTGTTCTCGCTGGACGAGTATCTCCAATGCGTGGATGCCTGCATCGACTTCGAGAACATCACCCTGAAGGAAGACGACCCCTTCGACGGGCCGGGCTATGTGGCCCAAGGCGATTATTACCTCGGTTGCGATCTGGGCTATGCGCGGGATCCTTCCGAGTTTGTGGTGTATCGCAGCGAGCCGCCCTACTTCGTCAACGTGCTTCGGCTTCATCTGGAGGGCGTGAACTATGCCCGGCAGCAGCAGATCATCCAGGCCCTCGACGCGGCCTACAATTTTCGCGGCGTGGGCATCGACGCGGGCAACAGCGGCCGCGCCGTGGCCCATCAGCTCATGGCCCTCGGCGAGGCGTGGTGCGAGAAGATTCAGGCCTTCGAGTTCGGCGGCAGCATGGAGCTGCAACCCATGCCCGACGGCAATCTCGTGCGGCGGAGGGTGAAGGAATTCATGACCGAGTTGCTGCAACGCCGCATGAACGAAGGCACGATCCGCTTTCCGCCGATTGCGGATCGGGAGTCGCAATACGCCTCCCACACCTATGGCGTGGGGACCTCAGGCCAGATCGTATACGGGAAGGGCAACGACCACATCATCGACGCGGACCGCTGCGCGCTCTTGCGGCACTATCTCGATCAACTGGAGGAAAGCGTGCCGGTGCGGCTGGGTATTGGGATCGTGGGATTTTAGGGAGGATGAAGTGGCACCAAAGGTGTTCATGTAATTATGCATTCGGATTGCATAATTGCATGGGACTCGATCGCTATAGTTCCCCGAAGGGAAGTGCCGTCACCCCCGGTGCAATTGGCAGCCGGGTCGTTCCCGGATGCACGACGTATCCCGGCTCCGCGCGGCCGGCGAAGTCCTCCTGAAACGAAAGAATCCCCTTCGCCATATTTGGGTGCGGCGTTTCCGAGAGCTTGACCTCGATCGGAATCAGTTTTCCTTCGGTCTCCACGACAATATCCACTTCGGTGCCGCTTGCGGTTCTCCAGAAGTACAACTGGGGCTGTTCTCCCCGGTGGAGGAGTGTCTTAAAAACCTCGGACAGCACGGCCGTTTCGAAGATGGCTCCGGCGAGCGGACCCTGGCGCGCGTGCTCGGGGTCCTTCAGTCCCGACAGATAGCACAAGGTGCCGACATCGGTAAAGTAGACCTTGGGCGTCTTGACGAGTCGTTTTCCAATATTCGCGTGGTAGGGTCGCAGGACAATGACCTGATACGTGGCTTCCAATACGGAGAGCCACGCCTTCGCCGTGTTAAGCGCGATGCCCAGATCACGCCCGACATCCGCGAGGCTGAGCAGTTGACCGCTTCGCGCCGCGAGCACGCGGAGGAAACTCTGGAAGAGGGTCAAGTCACCGACCTGGCGAAGTGTGCGCACATCGCGTTCAAGGTAGGTCTGGATATAGCTGGCATGCCACAGCGCCGCGTCTCGCTTCGGATTGCGCGCCAATTCGGGAAAGTTTCCCCGCAAAAAGGCCTCCCAGAGTTCGGTGCCCGAAAGGCGCAACGCGCCGGAAGAGGCGCCGTTTCGCTTTGACTCCTCCCACGGCAGTTTGGGCTTCGAGTGGCCCTGGGCCTCCCGGAACGAGAGCGGCAGCAGGCGCAACATGGCGGCGCGGCCCGCGAGCGACTCCGTGACCTGCTCCACCATGAGAAGGTTCTGCGAGCCCGTCAGCAGATACTGGCCGGGCGTGTCGCGGCGCTCATCGATGCGTTCCTTGATATACATCATGAGGTCGGGCGCAAACTGAATCTCGTCGAAGATCACCGGGGGCGGATACGCGTCCAGAAAGCCGCGCGGATCGGCGGATGCGGCGAGGCGCACATCGGGCGTTTCAAGGGAGACATAGCGGTACTTCGCGCCGAAGATATGGCGCAGCAGCGTGGTCTTGCCCGATTGCCGGGGCCCGGTGAGCACGACGGCGGGGAATTCCCGGGCGGCGCGGCGCACTACGGGCTCGAGGGCGCGCGGTATATAGGTTGACGGGGGCATTACTGGCTCCATGCAATTATGCATTCAGATTGCATAATTGCATGGATGGAAGTCAAGTCGTCCCACTACGGATCCTGGCTCGAGTTCTACACCACCACCACATCCTCCAGATACACCCGCACTTCATAAACCCGGGCCTCGGGGACGCCGTTGGTGGCCAAAACAGTCAGCCGTAACTGATCGGCATTGACGACCTCGAAATTATGCACCCGACGGCGCTGGTAATTGTCGCGTTCCTCGTGGATTGTGGCCCAAGCGCCGTTCACACGCCCTTCGATGCGATAATCTTTCACGCACTCGGGATAGCGGAAGAGGGGCAGCCGGACGCGGCGGTTCATATTGGTGTCGAAGGTAATCTCGACGCGGTTGAAGCGCTGGGGCGCATTCCACGCAAGTTCGAGCGATTGGGGTAGCGCTGCGCCGGGCGCCGACTGCCAGAGGTTGGTCCAGCGGTCGGGGCGATTGCTGCCCTGGACGACATTCTGCGCGGCGAAAGGCCGGACTTCAGGGTGAACCGCCATGCAGAAGCTTTTCCCTTCGCGAAAAGGCCGCCAGTAAAGGCTGCCGGGCAATTCGGCGGGGGCCACGCCCACGGGACAGCGATGAATGATGTCGTCGTTGTCCTCCACGAAGAGCTTCCAGAATATCCCGGCGTGGGCGGTGGTATGGAGGTAATAGAGGCATCCGCCGGCCACATCCGCGTTGAGATCGAAGTGGACCCAGCCCTCGCTGTTTGCGGGCACGACCGCTGTGGCACGGGCGAGGTCTTCCGTGCCGCGAAAGTCCCACACGTGTTCCGCGCGGCGGAGGGCGACGGTCATCTCCACGTTGTCGGCCAGGGAGGAGCGAAGCAACAGCGAAACGCGATTCACGCGATTGCCGGAGACCGGGAAAATCTGGGCTTTGGGCAGGGTCATCTCCAGTTCGGTGGTGGCGGGTGGGAAGACCAGCGGGGCCTCGCTCGTGGCGGAGGCTTTCGCCGTGCGCGCGAGGTCGGCGGGATCTTCATTGACCACGCCGGGGATATAGCCGTCCTGCCGGAGTATAAGCTGCTGGCATTCCTTTGCATGTTTCGCAGCGATCTCGCGGGGCGCTTTCTGGTGCTTCACGCAGAGGGCGGCGGCGGCCCCCACGGCCTGGCCAACGACGGCCCCGGTGCAGAGCACGCGCGACGACGAAAAGGCGACGTAGGAGCAACTGATGGGGCGGCCCGCCATCATGAGGTTGGGCACGTTGCGCGAGTAGAGGGCGCGCAGCGGGATGCCGTAGGTGCGGGTGCTCTTCGCGTCCCAGTTGGCGTCGTCATAGTGGCTCTTGTAGGGCTTTTGCGAGCGGTCGAGAATGCCGTGGGTGTGGATGTCGATGAACCAGACGCCATAGGCCACATTGTCTTCGAGAAGTTGCGGATCCTGTACGTGTTGCTGGGTGAGGATGTAGTCGCCCAGGATGCGGCGGCACTCGCGCTTGTAGGGCCAGAAGCCGACGAAGTCGATGCCGTAGTTCTCCGCGCCGTGATCGCCGCCGTTCTTCACGTGGTCCCAGACGCCCAGGAGGTGGCGCAGGCCTTCGTGGATGATGGCGCTGTTGTCCTTGATGGGATGGTGGGGCGGGCCCACTTCGAGCCACCAGTAGCCCCCTTCGAGGAAGCTGTGGTTGCGGCCCTGGAACTCTTCTTCGCTGTTGAATTGCACCGCCCAGTCGGGGCGTTTGAAAGGGACAGGTGCTCCGGTGTCGAAGGCGCGGAAGAAGAGGGAGGAGCCCATGATTTGCTCATCGGGCACGTCGGGGGCGAGGGGCTCGTCGTGGACGGTCTTGTCTTCTCGGCCCCAGCGGTATTCCGCGCCCGCGCGGTGGGCGAGCACGCCATCGCCCGAGGCGTCAACGAAAAGTTGCGCGCTGAGGAGAAACTCCTTTTCCGAGCCGAGCTGGATGCAGAACACGGATTGAATGGTACCGTCGGCGTTTTTCAGGGCGCGGTGCATATGCGTATTGAGATAGAGCGTGATGTTCGGCTCGCGGAGAACCCACTCATAGAGCACAAGGTCCCAGTGGCAATTCATGAGGCCTTCGCGATAGGGGATGTGGTTGCGGACGCGCTCCTCGGCGTGGATCTCGTCGAAGATGCCGCATTCCTTGATCCATACCTGGTGGGCCGTGGCGTTTTCCGGGTAGAGGCGCACTTCGCTGGAGGAGTTGCCACCGAGCATGGCCCGCTCGTGGACCAGGGCGACCTTCACGCCATTGCGCGCGGCGCTGATAGCGGCGGAAAGACCGGAGATGCCGCCACCGATCACGACGACGTCGTAGGACAGTTCGATCAGGCCATCGCCAAAGAGGCGCGGATCGAAGGACGGGGCTGGGGAAGCCGGGGAGGCGGCGGCGGGCAGATCAGAAAGTGGGCTCGTGGTCACCGGGACCTCGGCGGCGCCGGTCTTCTCGGCGGGGAGCACACTCCCGCCCATAAGGGCGCCGAGGAAGCGAAAGAAATCACGGCGTTTCCAGAACATGGGCTTTCCTTTCGGGTAACGGGCGGCGGAATGGGTCTTATGGGTCTTATGGGTCTTATGGGTTGTGACCTGAACCCGCTATCAACTATCAACTATCAACTGCCTGGCTTGTTGTAATCGATCAGGCGCACTTCCACATTTTCCGGGTCGAGGTGGACTTCCACGTCGGTGGCCTGAAATCCATCGATGGTGATGATGGGCGCTTCGAAAAGGGTGTCCGGCTCGCTTTCCCGAAGGAAGTACAGCTGGTAGACGCCGCGATTCACCTTGATGGAGGCCTTGCCCTTCGGAGGCACCGCGATATCCTTGCCCAGCTTGTCCTGGCGGAGTCCGGCTCGCATGGGGCTGTCGGAGGGATTGAGAAAGCGGATTTCGAAGGCGCCTTCATCGATTGAGCGGAAGAAATTGGGCAGCGTGGCCCTGGGATTGTAAGACGAGTCACGATTGTTGGCTTCCCGTTCGCGGCGTTCGGCACCCGCGATGGCGATGGTGGGCCCGTCAGGCGCGACGGCTGCGGGCCGGACAGCGGGGGGGATGTCTGTCGGCGCGGGGGCCTCGGGAAGCTCCGATGTGCCGAGTGGCTGGTCGGTGGCGGACGTGACCGCGCGCTCCAGAGGGACATATACGCCCGGCGCGATTTGGGCAACGGGCATGGTTTCCAGATCGAGCTCGGCGGCTGGGGCGGGCGTTGGCCCGCCGGGTGCCTGCCGCGTGCCGAGCTTGCTGCTTGTGGTAAGCAGGCCGTCATCGAAGCGGGCCGTGAAGCTTGCACCATGCTCGTCAGTC
The DNA here is from genome assembly GCA_041859365.1 of Candidatus Hydrogenedentales bacterium. Taxonomy (GTDB): domain Bacteria; phylum Hydrogenedentota; class Hydrogenedentia; order Hydrogenedentales; family JAEUWI01; genus JAEUWI01. The sequence goes on along the minus strand of JBHEKR010000296.1, from coordinate 5,817 downwards.
CAGCGGTAGATCTCGGTGCCCTTTCCATCGCCGCCCACGCGCATCGGTTCTATCGACGTGAGCGAGCGAGCATCCGCGAGGGGCAGGCCGCGGGTGAAGTGGGCGTGGAGGTCGGGCGTGAGGATGGACTCGGGCGATGATTCGACCTCAGGCAAGACGGTCGGTGGCCGGCTTTCGACCGGCTGCGGTGTAGGTACGACGATTGTGGTCGCCGGCGGTGGTGGCGGTGTTGTGTCTTTACCACTATCGCCACAACCACAAAGGGTCACGCAGGCGAGAAGTGTTATGAGGATGGGGTTTCCAGTTCGAGAGCCCGGCATGGCGATGGAGGTCCGTATGGTTTGACGGCAGTCAGTATCTGCAATGGCCGGGCGGAATGCAAGTGAACCGACGAACAATGTCGTGCGCCGAAGGTGGGTTAAGCTTCCAGCTTGACACAGCGTGGACCGTGGCCTGCCAACACACAGAGACTATATTGGTGATTCCGGGTGAAGGAACACGGGCGCGGTGCCTTCAATGCTTGAAATGGCCTTTGTGTCAAGCTGGAAGCTTAACCCACCTTCGGCGCGCCATCCCATTCTCAGCGGGCTATGTAACGCCGACGTCTCGTGATGTGAGTTACGTCGCAGCTTCCTATCAAGATGAGTGGAAGTGAGCGTGAATCCGATTGCGAATAGAATTGCTACGAGACCAATTTGTTCTGTGAGTTTTTGCGGTAAATGTAGCGCGCGGCAAACGCTAGCGGTACCCAGACGGGGCTCCAGACCGTGACCCAGATTACGATAAACCAGAGTCCCCGGGCAAAGCCGACGAGGTTGCGCAGGGCATCGGTAAAGACACTGCCGGTGCTGAAGGTCGACGCGGTCGAGATCGGCCCGACCGAGGGCGTTGCCGCCAATGTGACGCGCACGGTTGCGAATCCGATCTGATTGGCCAAGTCGTTGATGCGCCCCTGCACCGTTTCGATCTCGCCGCGCACGCGGTCGATCTCCTTTTCCACATTCAAGATGGCCTGCATGTCGCCCGACTGTTCGAGATGGGCCAGAAGCCGCCCTTCGGTCTTCTCCAGATTGCGGAGCCGGGAGTTCATGTCCACAAATTGCAGGGTGACGTCTTGCGTGGTCAGGCTGCGCTGAAGGATCTTGCCCAGGGCTTCAATTCGGGCCATGGCCTCCTCCAGGCGGAGCGCGGGGATGCGCAGGGTCTGGCGGACGGTCGTGCCTTCGACGCCATCGCCCGACTCGTTGAACTCGGAAAGGTAACCGCCTAATTCCACCGCCAGCGATTGGATCGCGGCGCTCTGAGTCTTTACCTCGTCCACCTGCAGATAGATTTCCATGGTCTTCACGAGATAGGGCTGAACCGGCGCGGCGGCCTCGGCCACGGAGAGGGCGGCAACGGGAAGCGCGGGGAGGGGAAAGAGGGAGGCGGTTTGTGTGACTTCGGCCTGGGCCATGGCCATGGCGCTATCCATAAGCAGCTCGGCCTGCACCGCATTGCGAGCGCCGCTATACTGTGGGGGTGCGGGCGATGACTCAGCACTCCCCATGCGCTGCGCCTCCGACTTGCTACTTGGCACGCCTTCGGATGACAAGGTGTTGTAGCATCCACAGAGCAGCACCGCCATCACGAGCGTGACGAGTGAGGGTCGTCTCAGTTCTGGAATGTACTTGGAGCGATCTTTCATGCCCTGGGCCCTCATGAGTTTGTCGAACCTGCCATGGCGTCGGCGGCGCTTCGATTTAAAGCTCGCCGTGCCCTGTCCATACTATAACGATTCCCGCGAACCGTCCAGCAGAAAAATCGCGGGAATGCCCCTTGCATCGCGGGTCCCGCCTCAGTATCGTATGCGTTGAGGAGGATTTTCATGAGAGCGATATCCAGATCGAGAGCTACGGCGTCGTCCGGCTGCGTGTTGAAGCTGGTGGGGATGGTGTTCTTTCTGGTGGGTTCGGGGCTGTTTATTGGCCTGAGCGGTGTGCCGCTGATGAACTGGTTCAATGCGCAGTCGTGGCCTTCGGTGACGTGCACGATCCTGAGCAGTTCCGTGGGCACCCATTCGTCTTCGGACGGCGGGGACACCTACAGCGTGGACATCCGCTATACCTACGAATACGACGACGTCCCCTATGAAAGTGACCGCTACAATTTCTTCGGGGGCTCGTCCTCGGGGTACGACGGCAAGCAGGCGGCCGTGGAGCAGTATCCGGCGGGCGAATTGCGGCAGTGCTACGTCAATCCCGAGACCCCGGGCGAGGCGGTGCTGAACAGGGCCTTCAGCCTGGTCTACCTCATTGGCTGTTTCGGCTTGATATTCGTCTTCGTTTCGTTCTTCGTGTTTTTTGCGGGCTCGCGGGTGGCGGGGAAGACGGCCCATACCGTGCCGTCCATGTTTCGGGGTGAGAATGCGCCGAAGACCTATAGCTACACGATATCCAGCGGCACGAGCGCTATTCCGATCGAGGCGCCGGAATTGGGGACAATTGCGCTGAAGGGAGGGAACAACAGCGTCTTCGGGTTTGCCTTCCTGCTGATATTCGCGCTGGTCTGGAATGGCGTTATCAGCGTTGCGGTATGGGACACGGTGGACATCGGCGATGGCGGCGCTTTCGACATTGTGTCCGCGCTCTTTCTGATTCCCTTCGTCCTCATTGGTATGGCGTTGATCTTCGGCGTGGGCTATTTCTTTCTTACCCTGTTTAATCTCCGGCCCGATTTGAAGATGACGCCGGGTTACCTGCCCCTCGGTGGTGCGGTGGCGGTGAGCTGGAGTTTCCGGGGCAACCCGAGCCGGATCCAGAAGCTGACTATATCCGTGCAGGGCCAGGAGGCCGCGACCTATCGTCACGGAACCTCCACTTCGACGGACAAGAGCGTGTTTGAGAAGATTGTGGCGATTGAAACGACGGAGCCCGCGGCCATTGCGGCGGGCGAGGCCACCTTCACCATGCCGGAGTTCACCGCGCCCTCCTTCAATGGTCCAAACAACAAGATTCTGTGGCAGGTGAAGGTCCACGGCGAGATCCACCGCTGGCCCGATGTAAACGAGGAGTTTGAACTGGTGGTGCATCCCCTGCCGCTGCCCGAGGGCTCCGTGCACCAGCCCGCTGAATTTCACCTTTCCGGATCGGGAGAAAGCGCATGAACCTCGTATTGAAACTGAACCAGGACCCCAATACGATTGTCCCCGGCCAGATCATCGACGGTACGGCGGGCTGGCGGCTGGACGATGCGCCTAAGGATGCGCTGTTGCGACTTTTCTGGTTTACGGAAGGAAAAGGGACCTGCGACGTGGGTGTGGTGGAGGAGTTGTCGCTGCCCCACCACCTCGCGGAGTTGAGCGGCGCCTTTCGCTTCACGCTACCCGCCGCGCCCTACAGTTTTTGCGGACAGTTGGTCACGCTTAAGTGGGCCATCGAGTTGCTGGTGGACGGCGGCGATTTGGTGGAACGGCTGGACCTGGTCGTGTCGCCCTGGGTGGAGCAAGTGAGCCTGAAGAAAGTGGAGTAGGGTGCTCCCGGCGGATCAGAATCCCTTTCGTGTATCGCGTATCGAGGGGCTGGCATATCGCGCACCGGATTTTTATTGGGAGGCCTTTATGGCGCGGCTGGAGGCACCGGGGCTGCGCGGGGCGATCGTGGGGCCCCATGGTTCGGGGAAGACGACGCTGCTGCTGGAAGCCCAGTCGCGGCTGGCGGCGCGGGGTATCCCGGTGCGTTATGGATTTCTCAATGAAGAGACCCGCTTTAAGGCGCGCCAGGCCCGTGCGCTGGTGGCGGAGACACCGGATGAGTCGCTGCTGTTTCTCGATGGCGCGGAGCAACTGGATGCCTTGACGTGGCAGTGGTTGCGCTGGCGCACGCGGCGATTGCGGGGCTTTGTCATCACGATTCACCAGCCGGGGCGATTGCCGACGATTCACACGACGGAGACAGGTGAGGCGTTGTTACGGGAACTGATCGAGCAATTGGTGAGGGAAGAGTGGGAGCGCTACTGGCCACGGGCGCGGGAACACTTTGCGCGCTGCGGGGGAAATGTGCGGGATGTGTTTTTTGCGTTGTACGACGATTGCGCTGCGGGGAGGATCTGACCACGGAAGGTCACGGAAAAGCACGGAAGGGGGGGCTGCTTACCACGGATGGCACGGATAACACGGATATTCATGACATGATGGATTCTTCTGTGTTTATGCGTTGAATTAGCGCGGCGGTATGGTTTGTTTGGAAGATTCTGACTCATTGGGGCGAAATGTGGGCCACTCTTCATCCGTGCAATCCGTGGTCGGTATACATGGCCATCCGCGCGCTAATCTGCAGGTGTCTTCCCAACCCTGTCGCCGACATGCATCCAGACATTTCCCGCCTCGGAAGATACATGAACACCCCCTATCCACTCGTCGATGGGGTTGGTGGGATAGGCGGACGCGCGGCCTTCAAGGACGGCCTGGCCGAAATCGGTCAGCGTGACTTCCGCTTCGCGGTAGGAATCTGCGGGGCCTTGCAATTGCAGAAGGGGCTGTGGATTTCTGGTGCTGGCCATTTGCTTGAGTCGGTAAAACAGATATCCATCGCCAGTACTGTCGCCAGTCTCCCAGATATCGCAAAGCACCTCCGCGATCACTCGGATGGCGCTGGGTCCGTTTGCCCCGGTATGTGCGAGTAGCATGCTGTCCCAGAGGGAGAGCCCGGTTTCGCACGTCGGATACCGCTTCAGGAGGTTGGACAGTATACGTGGCACCGTAGCTGTGCCATTACCAGCCATTTCTATAAGCGCCTCGGGCGTGTCGTTTGTGATGGCTGTCCATGCGGCCCTGTACGTGGCGAGGTGTGCTGCCGACATTTGGACGGGTTCCGGATGTTGTCTCAGGTCGTCGGGGCACAAACATCCCACGGAGATATATGGCAATTTGTGGTGCGCAAGGGCCTCCAGCGGCACGAGATGAATTCTTGCGGGATCGGCACCAGTGCCTTCAATCAATCGAATCGTGAAGATGACGAAGAGCTGATCGTGTAGTTCGTTGCCCGCCCAAAGGTAAATTGCGGGCGCGTCGAGGAGGCGTTCCAACGTGCGTGGTTGATCGGATAGGACGCTGTGATCATAGGAATGGCGAAAGTCCTCGTCCGCCCACGCCGGATTGACGACGTTCCAGAAATCCTGTCGTAAAGCGGTCCACGTGGCTAGGGAGTCGAAATCGCGTAGCGGCCCACACGAGAGATCGTCCCGGTGAACCAGTAGTCTTTCTTTCGCGCCGAAGACTACGTTCCACGTTCCCGCAGCGATATCGCCGGGGAGGATGTGGATGCCGTGGTCGATAATTTTCATCGTGATGCCCGTTCGATTGTACTCACAGCGATCTTGCGAAGCCGGTGCTGTCCAGCGCGATCAACGGTTACGGTGCCCTGCATTTTCGACGATGGCCTCCTCAATCTCTTCGAGGGTTCTCGGCGGGCCTTTATACTTGTCCTTCAAAATTCCCTTCAAGCTCGCTGCGCTCACGGTCTTGGGGCGGAGGACATAGGAGCCGTCGTCTTTCCGTTCGAACGCGATCCGGTCCCCAGTTTTCAGGTGGAGATCATCCCGGAGGGCTTTGGGAAGCGTGATCCGACCCTTGCTCGTGAGTTTGGATTCCATTTTCATTGATATGTCCGGCAACGGTTTTACCACCTTGCTTCATTGTAAGGAATTTGATCGAAATAACTTTACCAACTTCGCATCTGAGCTCGCGTGACCATCTCGGGTTTGGCGAGCTCAAGGTTGCGAAAATGCGGACAATACCCGATGTTCACCACACGGAAGTTGAGGAAGTAATTCTCGTCA
>JBHEKR010000253.1:0-12157 GCA_041859365.1 Candidatus Hydrogenedentales bacterium | reverse complement strand
CACGGCGCTCTTCCGATCTGGTCCCCCCCGCTTGCGGGGGGGCAGGGGGGGTACTCATCATCGTGTCAGCAAGGCATGCAGTATCGTGATGCACGTAATCGCGGCCAGGATGGCCAGGTGCCTCCGGGAAACGGTTTCCATCGCTGCGTTCCTATTGGTTGTTCTTCAGCCGCTCGTCCCAATCGAAATCGGGCGCGGTGACGATGTTTTCCATGCGCTGTATGCGCCGGTCCAGGTTGTCGAAGGTATCCTTCAGCCGCTGAAGCGCCATGGTGCTGGAGGCGCTGTAGGAGCTGTAAAACTCCGCGTCGCTCTGGGAGTCGAAGGGCACGATGGGCTCGTATTTCATCAGAAGCGCGGCAATGATATAGGTAATGATGCCGGGCCATATGCCGGTAAAAAGCGTTCCCACGAATACGATGATGCGCATGACGATCACGGAGAAGCCGAGATGATCGGCCAGGCCGCGGCACACGCCGAAGACGATGCCGCTGCGCGAGCGGTAGGGTCCGCCGGTTCTGGGTGACTGATTCACTATAGTTCCTCCCCTGGGTTGTCAGTCGTGGTGGCCGGGCGTTCCGCCCTTTCCTCCAGCGCCTTGATGATGCGTTCGTTCTGGGCTTTCACCGTGTTGATGTCGTCCTGCAACTTCTGCGAACGCATCAGGAGGGCGCCGACCAGAATGAGGATAGGCACAATTAAGATTTCCATAGCTCAGTCCTTTCCTCGGCGTTCCAGCAAAATGGTTTCGAGCGAATCCATGCGTTCTTCCAGCCGTTTCAGGCCCTGGAGCAGTTCACGTATCGCCTGAGCGTCCTCTGTCGAGCTCTGGGGCCCCTGCTGGCTGCGGCGCAGGGCGTAGATCATCAGAAACAGCAGGACCAACGGTACGGTAACCATCAGGCCTACGATTACTACGATCACGATTTCTGCGGCGCCGATGCCAAACATCCTACGACTCCCGGTTGCGGCGGTCGCGGTCGAGCAGGATGGTCTCAAGCGAATCGATGCGCTCTTCCATCTTCTTCAGGCCATAGAAAATCTCCTGCATGATCTGCGATTCCTCGTCGCTCAGGCGGCCGCTGCCGCGCGCGCCGAGGACCTTGCCGAGCAGGGTGGAGATGATAAACAGACCGATGAGGATCGAGCCGAAAATGATGGCCACGATGAGTACGGCGGTGACGTCCATGATTGAAAATTTCCCTTTTCGTGCGTGCTAAATTCAGTTCAATGGCGGCGATGCCGCCCCGGGAGCACGGACATTCCTGTCCGTGTACACTGTGTGCCTTCGGCACACGACGCGGGTAAGAAAACCCGCGCTCCCGCGTGTCAACCGTTGCGCAGGCGCTGGTCCCAGTCGTATTCGCGATCGGTGACGATGCTCTCCATCCGCTGGATACGCTTGTCCAGGCTGTCGAAGGTGTCGCGCAGCCGGCTGAGGGCCATGGGCCGCGAGGTGGTGTAGCTGTTATAAAACTCCGTCTCCCGCTCGTTCTGCAGCGCCAGCACGGGCTCCAGCTTCATGACGAAACCGGCGACGATATAGGCGATGCCCACGGGGTAGAGCCCGGTGAACAGGAAGGCGGCGATGACGATAAAGCGCATGCCGATGACGGAGAAATCGAAGTAGTCGGCCAGGCCCCGGCAAACGCCGAAGATGAGGCCATTGCGGCTGCGATAAGGTCCGCTGTGATCGCGGTTGTAATGTTGGCTCATGGTGGTGACTCCTATATAGAGATCGTGGTGGTCGAGACTAGTTGTCGGTCCTATAACTTGCGCGTGAGATTCGCGGACTTCATTCATTTCTTAGCCACGTAGTGGCGGCATATCGTAGCCCAGGGTGAAGCGAGGAACGAGCGGAGCCCTGGGATCGCCGCCCCCATATTATCAACCCCGGAGGGGTGGCACAGTGCGGACGGCAACACGTATCTACACCTTCTATGCCGCCCCGCTGGGGCTCATGAATTACGGCCCATAGACCCAGGGTTCGCTCGTACCTCGCTTCACCCTGGGCTACGATATGCCGTCCCTGCGGGACTAAAAATGCCAAGTGCGTGTTTTTTCGTTGTAGATCGTTCCATCATTCAACTGTCAACAGAAACACTTCGAGTCTCAAAAACGGTGCGCGGTTTCGTGGGGCGGTGGCGATGTTCGCCGGTACTCCGCCTGGTCCAGCAGGATGGTCTCCAGCGCTTCGATGCGCTTACCCATCTTCTCCAGGCCGCGGTGCAGCTCTTGGATGATTTCGGTTTCTTCCTCGTTGTAGCGGTGGTCCTGCTTCCGCACGCCCGTCCGGGCCATGGCGTAGATCCAGAACATGCTGCCGAAGATGATGCAGAGTACGAAAAGCTGTGTATTCATCAAAGCGCTCCTTCCGGGCTAACGCGCCGTGCGCGTGCGGTCGAGCAATATGGTTTCCAGGGCCTCCATGCGCTGCGACAGATCCTGCGCGCGCCGGGCGAGTTCGTGGACCAGGGCGGATTCATCCGAGGGGGCAGTGGCTCTGCCCCGCCGCATGGAACGAAGGACGATGAAGATGATCGCGGGCAATCCGAAGAGAATGATTATCCCTACGAAGGGGCTTGCGGCATCAATCCACGATTCGTGAACCGTGACTTGGACTTGTGCGGGTTGGTTCCAGTTCGCCGGGACCGAAGGCCGAACTTCCGCCGGTGCGTTGAAGGTGTCGTATACGCCTCGATCAACGTCGCTCACCGCGACGGCTCGTGCGGGCACTTCTTCGCCATTCATCACGTGGATTTGCGGACCGCCCGAGAATACCAAGGTTGCAACTATGCTCATCACGCTCAGGCCGACCAGCCCGACTACGCCGAGCACGGCAACGCCAAGGGCGAATTTTAGAAACCCATTCATGGCACTTTCCTTCCCGTTGTGATCCGACACACTTGTCTCGCAGGTGTGATCACAGTCATTTACTTTATGAACGACCGGCCGTTTCGCGGAATTGACCACTCCGATCCAGCAGGATAGTCTCCAGGGCTTCCATGCGCTGCGACAGATCCCGCGCGCGCCGGGCGAGTTCGTGGACCAGGGCGGATTCATCCGACGGGGCAGCGACTCTGCCACGCCGCATGGAACGAAGGACGATGAAGATGATCGCGGGCAATCCGAAGAGAATGATTATCCCTACGAAGGGGCTTGCGGAATCAATCCACGATTCGTGAAGATTGATCTGAACTTGTGCGGGTTGGCCACTCCCGTCTGTCGCAATTGCGAGTGATTCGGCATATTCCAATTCGGCTTGTGCCCGATTCCGTTCGAATGTACGCCGGGGTTCGGCCTGTCCCGCGACCAGAGCAATCACAATGCTCATCACGCTCAGGCCGACCAGCCCGACTACGCCCAGCACCGCTACGCCAAGGGCGAATCTTAGAAACCCATTCATGGCACTTTCCTTCCCGTTGTGATCCGACACAATTGCTTCGCAGGTGTTGGTCACAGTCATTTACTTTATGAACGACCGGCCGTTTCGCGGAATTGATCGCTCCGATCCAGCAGGATAGTCTCCACCGCCTCCAATCGTTGCGACATCTCATTTGCCCGCCGGGCAAGTGTCTGCACCAGTTCGGTTTCGCCAGGAGCGTTCTTATGGGATTGGGCGCGGCGAATCAGGAAAAGCATCGCACCAACGACAGGCATACAGGCCAGAATAGTAACTGGCGGGCCAAAACACAGAACGACTCTCAACTCACTGTCCAATCCGGGTCCCGTCGCTTCCAGCACCATCGCCGTCAAGAAGCTCATGACCCCAACAGCCAGCACGACTGACAGTCCTATGAGTATAAACGTCACCGTAAATCGAACTTCTTTCATGACAACCTCCTTCCCTTTTTCGGCCCCTCACACAACGCCGTGCGGGCGTCCGCCGGGCACTTCCAACCCGGGCGGACGCCGCTGCACTAAACGGTCGTGGTATCGCCGGACTTCCGGGCCTTCAGCGCCGCCAATTCCTTTTCGAGCTCCGTGTCGGTTTCCAGGGCCTTGAACTCGTCGGCCAGGGTCGCCTTGCGGCCATAGTTCACCAGCTCGGCGTCGGCCTCCATGCGGTCGATACGCTGCTGGAAATTGTCGAAGCGCTCCAGCGCGTCGGAGGAGTCGTAGCGGCGGATCTGCTGCTGCGCCTTCTTCTTCGTGTTGGCGTTCGTGTGGCGCTGCACCAGCACCCGCTGCTTTTCGCGCGCGGAGCCGAGCTTATCTTCCAACTGCATGATATCACTCTGGCACTGGGTAACAAGGTTTTTCGCCTGTTCCAGCTCTTCCTCCAGGGCCTCGGCGCGCTCCACGTGGCGGCGCTTCTCCAGGAGGGCTTCGCGGGCCAGATCTTCGCGGCCCTTGTCGATGGCGAGCTGGGCCTTGTTGTCCCAGCTTTTCGCCAGGTCGAGCACCGTCTCGATTTCGCGCTTGATCTTTTTCTTCGTGGCCATGCCACTGGCGCAGTTGGCCTTGATCTCGATCAAGGTGTCTTCCATTTCGCGGATCATCATTTTCACCAGCTTCTCGGGATCTTCCGCCTTGTCGAGCATGGCGTTGATATTGGAACTGATGATGTCGCGTACCCGTGTGAAAATACCCATGACTGGCTCCTTTAGACGGCCCGGACGAGATCGTTCGGGCGGGTGGGCAGTTCGGCGGGATTGAAGCCCGGCCACACTGCGGTTACTACTGTGTTGGCGTTGCTTTTATTCAGCGCCAGGGCTTCGTACCCGAGGGTGGCGAAGCGCAGGGCGGATTCGGGGCAGTTGCGCTGTACGGCCAGGCCCGCCTGGAAGAGGGGCGTGCCCGCGATGGGGCTGCACCAGGTGATGCGGGCCTGAATACTCCAGTCGTCGCCTTCGGGCAGCAACTGGATGACGTGACCGGGGCGAAGGTACCGACCGAGGCGGAGGGCTGCGCCGCAACGGCTGATGTTCAGCCAGTCGGCGCGCCCTGCTTCGCCGCAGCCCGATGCGTAGGCGAAGGACCCGGTCAGGGGCGTTCTCAACTCACGCATGTGGTAGTTTGTGGTGGACATGGGGTGCTTTCTCTTGGCGCGTTGTGCGCTTACGTCATTTGTAATGCAACGGTCGTGCCAGAAGGGGTGAATGGTGTAAGTGGTTTGAGGTGGGGTGGTTAGGGTTGGTGTCGAGTGGCTTGGGGGTGATCGGTGGTGGCGGGAATGGCTAGTTTGTGGTTAATTTGGCCATTTACGGGTCATATAGGATCGCTCGTTCCCAAGCTCCGCGTGGGAATGCCGTCCCCGGAGCTCCGCTCCGCTAAGGGAAAGGGCATACTCTTGTACTCACAGTGGGCATCGCTCGGGCTTTCGAAGCAGAGCTTCGGAACATGCATTCCCAAGCGGAGCTTGGGAACGAGTGGAAAATCCAGGTCTTCCCACCCTTCCACTGGGACGGGCACGCGCGTTGGCGTTTTAGCTGCTACTTGCCAGCATCGTTTAGGAGCGACGTGAAACGCGCTCAACAACGTCGTGTGCGCGAGTCCGTCCCCGCCCCGGTCAGTTGTAATTCCCCCGCCGCCTTCCTATACTTTGGTTATAACAACCTCAGCCCAGACTGGAGCAGCCCCTCATGCGAATTCTCCCTGGCGCCGTGTGCGCCCTTGCCCTGATCAGCACCCTGCAGACGGCGGACGCCGCACCCCTTGAGCTGGACGCCGAAACCGAAGCGCGCTGTCTGGATGTGCTCCGTGAAGGGCTGGCTTCGTCGGAGTTCTGGCCCTCGATGCATGCCGCGGAAGGACTTTCCCTGGGGGGGTATGGCGCGGAGGTGACGGCGGCCCTCACGCCCCTGCTGGCCACGGAGAAGGACGGTCAAAAGCGCTGCGGGCTCGCGCGGGAACTGGTGCGCGCAGGCGACCGGAGCAAGACGTCGATCCTGCTGGGTCTGCTGGCCGAGGCGGACCCCTATGCCCATGTCCATGCGGCGGAGAGCCTTTTCAAGGTGAATCAGATTGGCGATGGCGCGCTGCTGCGCGCGGCGCTGACGGATCGTGCGAATGCTTCGAAATCGATGATGGCGGCGGCGGCCCTGTCGCGCTGGGGCAATGGCGAGGCGCTGGCCTACCTGCGGGAGATGGTGCAATCGGAGGATCCCGATGTGGCGAAGATCGCCGCGTGGGTGCTGGGCCAGGTGGGCGACGCATCGGATATCCCGGCGTTGAAGGCCGGCGCAACGCGCTTCGAGGATCCGGACGCGAAATCGTTTTTTATCCACGCCTTGGCGGGCCTGAAGGAGCCCCAGGGAGTTCAGAAGCTGGCGATGAACTTGAAGAGTGACGTGGTGGGTGTTCGCACGATGGCGGCGAATTTCGCGGGCGAGATCGGCCTGGCGCAGGTGCGCGCGGATCTGAAGGCCCTGCTGGACGATGAGACGCTGGATGTGCGCGTGCGCGCGGCCCAGTCCTTGCTCATGCTGGCGAAGCCCGCGTCGAAGCCCGAGGGCGTGATCACGAACGACCCCTTTCCCGCTACGGCGGCCAACCCGCGCTACAGCGAGGGTGACATAACGGTCCTGAACGACGGGCGCTATCTGTATGCAACGACGGAGTTCATCGGCGACACGAGCGATTTTGCGAAGGCGCACCTGGTCGGCAAGATCTCGGCGGACGGCGGCCGGACGTGGGGCGAGCAGAAGGTGTTGCAGGAAAACGTGGGCGGTTTCAATGTGATGTCCCTCACGTTTCAGCCGCTGAGCGATAGCGAGCTGGGGATGTTTTATCTCATCGCGAATTCCATGACGGACCTGAATGTGTTCCTGCGGCGCTCGACAGACGGCGGCCTGTCCTTTGGGGACCCGATGCAAGTGACTAATATTCCCGGCTACCACGTGATGAACAATGACCGCGTGATTCGGCTGAAAAGCGGTCGCCTGCTCGCGCCCGTGGCCAGCACGGCCGACGCCGAGAAGGAAGATCACTACGTGTGCCGCACCTTTATCTCGGACGACGCCGGGGCCACCTGGCGGGCTGGAACGGGCACGGTGGATTATGCCAAGCGTGGCGCGATGGAGCCGGAAGTGCTGGAAATGAACGACGGGCGCGTGCTCATGATCATTCGCACGCAACTGGGGCACATCGCGGCTGCGTGGTCGGAAGATGGCGGCGACACGTGGAGCGCGGCGACGGACTGGGGCGTACGCGCGCCCGAGGCGCCCTCGACGGTGCGTCGGATTCCGTCCACGGGCGATCTGATGCTGATCTGGAACGACACCTACGTGGAGGGCGAGGGCCACGGCGGGAAACGCAGTCCGCTCACGGTGGCGATTTCCAAAGACGAAGGGAAGACCTGGGAACACAAGAAGAACATCGAAACGGGCGCCGGTGCACCCGGTGCGCCCTTCATGAGCGGCTTTTCCTACATCAGCGCGGGCTTCGATGGCGGTCGGGTGCTGTTGACCTACTATGTCGCGGAAGAGGGATCGGACAAGATATCGTCGCGCTTTCGATCCTTTCCGATTGCGTGGTTGTATGAGTGACGTGGGGACTGTCCTGCACGACCCGCGACTCGGAACGCGTGGTTGTCATCTATTACACCGGGTCGCCACGAACGAGCTAAGTTCAGCCCGGCGTGCGGGACTGTCCCCCGATTTTGAAAGCGCGGGACGGTCCCGAACGCTTGGTGCAATTTGCCGAATCAGGATGACCGATTTTTGGTTGAATGGCGCTCCGCTATTTAAGTGTTCCTGCGTTCAGGACGGTCCCGTCGTCCCATGCTAAGCCACGACGCCAAAGCCGCCATAGCGGAAGACGTCATCGCCCAGGCGCGCCACGTGATCGCGCAATTCGGGCCGCGGGCGCCGGGGAGCAAGGGTGAGCGGGAGGCCCAGGAGTACCTGGCTCAATGCCTGGCCGTGGCGGATGCCGATGAAGTGTGTTGCGAAGTCTTCGGGGTGGCGTCGCAGGCTTTCATGCGCTTTCAGACGGTCACAGCGTGGCTGTTGATTGCCGCCTTTGCCGCGTACTGGGTTTCGCCGCTGCCCGCGCTGCTCTTCAGCCTGATGGGGCTGGGGGTTACCTGGTTCCAGTTTGTGCGCTACCGGCTGCTGCTCGATCCCCTCTACTGCACCACGGCCTCGATGAATGTGTTTGCGCGGTGGGAATCGACGCAGGAGACGAAGCGACGCATCATTCTCAATGCCCACATGGACGCGGCCTATGAATGGCGCTACCACTACCGCTGGCCCCGTGTCTTTCCGTGGCTCGTGCGCTATGGATTGCTCGGACTGCCCCTGATGGTGCTGATCGATTTTGTGGCCGTCGTACTGGTGTTCGTTGCCCCCCACGCCGGCCTCCTGTTCGCGCTCGGGCTTGCGCAGGTGCTGCTATTGCCGGGTTTTGTGCTGTCGCTTTTCTTCACGGATTTCAATACGACGGTTCCAGGGGCCAACGACAATCTCTCCGGCGTGTTTATCGCGCTGGGCGTGGCGAAGGCCCTGTGTGCACCGGGGCGGCGGCTGGCGCACACCGAGATTGCCTGCCTCATTACCGGATCGGAGGAGGCGGGATTGCGGGGCGCCAAGGCATGGGCAGAGCGCCACGTCGGGGAGCTGGCGGACTGCGAGACGGTGATCCTGACGCTGGACACGCTGCGCGATCTGGAGCACATGGTGGTGTACGACCGCGATCTCAACGGCACCGTGCGCAACGATGCGGCCTTCAGCGCGCTGGTGCAGTCCGCGGCAAAGGCCTGCGGCTACGACATTCCATTGGCGTCCATTCCGCTGGGCTCCACGGACGCGGCGGCCTTTACACAGGCGGGGCTGAGGGCTACGGCGCTCTGCGCGATGGACCCGGCCCCGGCGGATTTCTATCACACGCGGCGGGATGATGTGGAGGCGATGGACGCGGGGTGTATCGCGGCGGCGATTGAGGTTGTGGTGGAGACGATCCGGCGATTTGACGATGGACAACTGGAACGTTGACCACGGAAGAGCACGGAAATTCACGGAAACAAACATCTTCATGGCGCGGCGCGAACCGAATGTTTCACCACGAAGCACACGAAGCGCACGAAGAAGAAAGAAGTGCTTCGCGTCTTTGCGTGCAATAAATAAGGAAGAATTCCAACCGTGACTGTTCGACCGACGATGTCCAATCGCGCCGTAACCTCTCTTCCCCCCTTCGTGCTCTTCGTGCCTTCGTGGTGAATAAGATCTTTCCGCAACTTGTGGTCAGTACATCGTGGATGCGACCTGCCGCCTTTCAAGAAAAGTCCAGGGCAATCGCATTAAAAAATCTTTGGAATCACTCAAAAAGGTGGCGAAAGTATGGAGAGGGGGCATTCCTGCCCCCTATTTCGTGGGAATCACCATGCGATAAAAATCGCCGCATCGCCCGCGCAACAGCGTTGCACGGGCCGGGGGCTGGAAAGCCCCCGCTTCATATCTCCGCAAACTCCATAGTTTTAATGCGATTGCCCTGAAGAAAAGTCGCGTCCGGGCTGGCATTCTGGCGAATCTCAGGTATAATTCCCGCATTCTGGATGCTTGGCATCCCAACTCGGCGGGCGTGGCTGCGCCCGATCTTAGAAAGGCCGTTGCAGTGGTTGATCCTTCAAAAATAGTGCAGGTAGGTATGGGTTTCTGGGCGTCAAAAACGCTTCTGGTGGCGGTGAAACTGGGGCTGTTTACGGAGCTGGCGCAAGGGCCGATGGGCGGCGCGGCGATCAAAGATCGGCTGGGCCTGCACGAGCGCGCGCTTTACGATTTCCTGGATGCGCTGGTGGCGCTGGGCTTTCTCGAACGCACCGGGATCTTGAATGATGCGATCTACTCCAATGCCCCGGATGTCGATCTGTTTCTGGACAAGCACAAGCCGAGCTACATGGGCGGCATTCTGGAAATGATGGACAGCCGGAGCTACGACCTCTGGAGCCGTCTGGAGGATGGGCTTAAGTCGGGTTTGTTGCAGAACGAGGCGCGGCTGACGGGCAAGGGCATTTTCGAGGCGATCTATTCCGATGACGCGCACCTGCGCGGTTTCCTGAACGCCATGAGCGGCATACAGATGGGCAACTTCATCGCCTTCGCGGAGCGCTTCGATTTCTCGGGCCATGCGCGCCATTGCGACATCGGCGGCGCGGGCGGCCAGTTGGCGATCCAGGTGGCGCGGCACAATCCCCAGGTCCAGGCGGCGACCTTTGATCTGCCGCGGGTGACGGAGGTGGCCGCAGAGAACATTGCCGCCGCCGGACTTTCGTCGCGGGTTCAGGCGTTGGCGGGCGACATGTTCAGCGATCCCTTTCCCGAGGCGGACATCATCACCATGGGGTCCATTCTCCACGACTGGGATCTGGAGCAGAAGCGGTTGCTCGTGAGAAAGGCCCACGAAGCCCTGCCCGAGGGCGGCGCCTTTGCCGTGATCGAGACCATCATTGACGATGAGCGCCGCAGCAATGTGTTTGGTCTGCTCATGTCCGTCAACATGTTGCTGGAGACCACGGGCGGCTTCGATTACTCCGCCGCCGACTTCAAAGGCTGGGCGCTGGAAGCGGGCTTCACGCGTGTGGAGGTGATGCCGTTGACCGGGCCGTCGTCCGCGGTGATTGCGTATAAGTAGGGACGTTCCTTGGAACGTACCGCAGCACGTGGACCCGGTACGCCGAGAATACGGTCGGCATGGGTTTGAACCTGGATTACGGAATGCTACTTGATTGCGGCGGCATGTCCCCATGGAATTCGCGGCGTGTCTGGGACGTTGACCTGCATCCCCAGGGACAGGCCCGCGCGTTGGTGTTTTCTTTGCTCTGTTGAGCTTGCGTTTGAGAATCGGGTACATCGTACCGGATCGGGTTGCTGGGCGCGGGTCCGTCCCTTTGGGCTTGTCCTGTGTGCGGGGGATGGCTTAGCATGGGAGGCTGTTGAAACCAATGAACTATCACGGGAGTGCGTTATGAAGAAGATCGTTGCAGGTACCTTACTGGCGCTGGCGGCTGCGCCGGCTTTTGCGGCCGAGCTTCCCCTGGACAAGATCACGTTGCCCCAGGGCTTTTCCATCAGCGTGTATGCGGACGACGTGCCGGGTGCGCGGTCCATGGCGCTCGGGGACAAAGGCACGCTCTTCGTGGGCTCTCAGCGCGCAGGGAATGTATATGCGGTATCCGATACGGACGGCGACCATAAGGCGGACAGCACGGTGGTGGTGGCGGAGGAACTCTGGTGGCCCAATGGCGTGGCCTTCAAGGATGGCGCGCTGTACGTGGCGGAGATCGGCCGGATCGTGAAGTTTGAGGATATCGAGAACAAGCTGGACGCGCCACCGGAACCGGTGGTGGTCATCGACACGCTGCCGCAGGAGCAGATGCACGGCTGGAAATATCTGAACTTCGGCCCGGACGGCAAGCTTTATTTCAATATCGGAATGCCGTGCAACGACTGCGACGCGGCGAAAGAGCAGAACAACCCCCTGTTCGGTACGCTGCAACGGATCAACACTGATGGCACGGGGCTCGAAACCTTTGCGCTGGGCGTTCGCAACTCGCTGGGCTTCGACTGGCATCCCGCGAGCAAGGCGATGTACTTCAACGATACGGGACGCGACCTGATGGGCGACGATGTTCCCCATTGCGAGCTGAATGTTGCGGCGGAACCGGGACAGCACTTCGGCTACCCCTATTTCCATGGCGGCGACCTCCCGGATCCGGTTCATGGCGCGGGCAAGAATGCGGACGATTACGTGAAGCCGATCCAGCAGATGGGCGCCCACGTCACGCCCCTGGGGCTGAAATTCTACACGGGCGATCAATTCCCTGCGGAATACAAGAACCGGATTTTTGTTGCATTGCATGGTTCCTGGAACCGGTCGATCAAAGTGGGCTACAGCGTGAAGCAGATTGTCCTGGATGATGCGGGGAACGTGGCGAAGTACGAGGACTTCGCCACGGGCTGGCTGGATCGCCAGGAAGCCTGGGGACGTCCCGTGGATGTGCGCGTGATGCCGGATGGCGCGCTGCTGGTCTCCGATGACTTTGCGAATGTGATCTATCGGATAGCCTATACGGGCTGAGGGGTGACATGATTAGAAGCGCCCCGCAGCGGTGCCGCGGGGCGCTTTCTTGTAGGACGGATAGGACCGATACGACGAATTGGGCGAATCGGTCCTATCCGTCTTGTCCGTCCTATCCCACAAACGACTTGGGCCGCCG
>JBHEKR010000540.1:0-3061 GCA_041859365.1 Candidatus Hydrogenedentales bacterium | reverse complement strand
CGTGATTCTTCTCCTCCGCCAGCAGCCACAGCGCGCGGGCGCGTATGGCAGGATTCTTGTGCTGGTAAAGGTGGTGGAGGAGGGGCACCTCCGCGGCGGTCAATTCACCTTTGAGCTGGGTATAGGCGAGGTAGCGCCGGGCGAGATTGGGCGAGGTGAAGGCCTCCGTCATGCCGGTCTCGGTCTGGAGATCCAGCGCGGGCACAGCATACTTGGAATCCTTTGCGGACAGTCGATAAATGCGTCCGCGATTGGTGTCGCCCATGTTGTGTCCCCCCACACCGGGGTCATACCAGTCCGCCACGAAAATCGAGCCATCGGGGGCGGCGCAGACGTCACTCGGGCGGAACCACTTGTCATCGGGCGCGGAGAGGATGACTTCCATCTCGCACTTGAAGCCCGCGCCGTTGGCCACGGGGCGGTAGGAGCGAATGACGCCAGGACCGGCATCGGCGTGGATCAGCGTGTTTCGCAGGCGCTCTGGCAGGTTCTCGCCCTCGTAGAAGAGGATGCCCGTGGGGGAGCCGAAGCCGGTGCGCATCATGTTGGGCATGACCCCCGCGCGATCCTTGTTCCAGTGGACCTCGTCGAGGTGGCGGTCGCCCTGACGGCGGGGCCAGTAGCCGTAGTGGCCGCCCTCGACGACATAGTTAATCTGGACCTGCTCGTTGCCATCATCGTCATTATCAGAGCCATACACATTGCCAAAAGAGTCCACCGTGGGCTCGTAAGGATTGCGCATGCCCTCCGCCAGCACTTCAAGATGGTTGCCATCGAGATCGCAGCGCAGCACCGTGGCCGCATCGTAGTCCGGTGTCTCACTGGCCTTCCCCGCGATGATTCGATTACCCGAACAATCGGTCACGTCAAGACCGCTATCGCCCACGGTCATGTAGAGCATGCCATCCGGCCCGATCATGGCACAATGAATGGCGTGGTCATGGTCAACACCCGCGAAACCCGTCAGCACGACGGTCTTTTTGTCGGCTTTGAGGTCTCCGTCGGTATCTTCGAGGTAGTAGAGTTCCGGGCTCTGGCAGACATAAACTCGGCTGCCCACCACCGCAACACCCAGCGGGGCCTGGACCATGGGGTCTTCGTAAAACGTCGTGGCCTTGTCGCAGCGGCCGTCGCCGTCGGTATCTTCCAGGACGCGGACCCGATCGCCCGTGGCGCGGACAGTGGGGTGTTTGAAGAGGCGATAGTTGGCGGCTTCGGTGACCCACACCCTTCCCTGGGCATCCACATCGATGGCGGTGGGGTTCACCAGGAGGTCGTCGGCGGCGAAGAGGGAGACTTCGAGACCCTCCGCGGGCTGCAGTGCTTTCAGGGCCGCTTCCGGATCCGACTGGGCAAAGGTAGCCGGTACCACACTGGCCCACAGCGCGATTGCGGCCAGCGTGCGATAACGAGTTCGGTGACGGTACGGCATGATAAATAGCTCCCTGCTTTATTGCGGCCCAATCTTTTCTGTCTGCACAAGGGGCGTAGTGTATCCGAAATCCCGGGCCGTTTCATCCCTCGTGAGATGCGGCGTGATAGTCCCGGGAACTGCGGAAAATGGCAAAAAGCCCTTAGCGTGACAGTCAAGAAAGGGTTTTGCGATAGGGGTACCCACACTTTGGCGATTTTCACTTGTTAAAGTCCCGCAGTTTGATTATGCTGTAGTTGCCAGTTGGGAGAAGTGAACTTGATGCGGAGAGCCACCTTGCCATGAGCGAGTTCTTTAGTGAAAGCCTGATTAGCGATTTCGTCACCGAAAGCCGTGAGCATCTGGATGCCATCGAGCCGGACCTGCTGGGAATGGAAGAAACCTCGGATGTGTCCCCTGAAACGATCAATCGGGTATTTCGGGCAATACACAGTATCAAGGGCGGGGCGGGCTTTCTAGCTTACGATTCCCTGAAGCACCTGAGCCACAGCATGGAAAATGTGCTCATGATGTTGCGGGATGGCGAGCTGGCTATCAATCCACGCATCACGGACGTCCTGCTTCGCGGGGTGGACAAGCTTCGGGCCATGGTGGATGATATTCAGGCCAGCGAGAGCGTGCCTTGCGCAGAAGAGTTGTCCGAGCTCAAACAAATCATCGATGGCGCCCGCAGCGACGAAGCAGTGGTCTGTACAGCCGACGCTTCCTCCCTTTCAATCCGGGAAAAACTGATTCTCCTTCCCCACGACCCTGCCGAGGCCGCTCGCATCCTGGGCCATGGGCGTTATCTGTATGTTGCCGATGTGATTCCCGTCAATGACCTGGCCGCAGACGCCCCCGCTGGCGCGAGCTTTGCCGAAAACGTTGCCGCCCTGGGCGATGTGTTGAGTGTTGGCAGCGAATAGGAGGTGCTGGATAGCCTGGCTGCGGCCCTGGAACGGAGAGCACCGTTCAGCTTTCTGTTTTCGACCGTGCTGGAGCCATCCCTGATTGGAACGGCGCTGGAACTGCCCGAAGAAAAGGTGGTATCGGTCACCGCAGACATGATTGGCGTCCCGTCTCCGGCGCTATCGAGCCCAAAGACGAAGTCGAAGTCCAGGCCAAAGGCCACGCAACCCGTCGCCGACGAGACGCCCGCTGCGGCTGAAGCGGTAGAGGTGCCTGCGGAGCAGGACAAGGCGGTTGAGCCAGAGCATCCCGCAGTGGACGTGCCAGTCGAAGTCGCGGGGGGCCAGCGTAAGACAGACGTGGTGGACACGCTGCGGGTGCGGGTAGACCTGTTGACCCGTCTCATGAATTCAGCGGGAGAACTCGTCCTCGCAAGGAACCAGCTCTTGCGCGTTCTGGAGTCTCATTCCCAGACGATACCGGGACTCTCCGGAGTCCTGCAAAATATTGACCATGTGACCACCGACGTGCAGGAGGGCATCATGCAGACGCGCATGCAGCCCATCTGCGCAATCTTCGGAAAGTTCCCCCGGGTAGTGCGCGACATGGCGCGTACCCTGGGGAAGGATATCGCCATCACGATGGAGGGGAGCGAGGTCGAGCTGGATAAGTCGATCCTGGAAAGTCTCTCCGATCCGATGACCCACATCATCCGCAATTGTGCGGACCATGCCCTTGAGC
>JBHEKR010000229.1:0-7457 GCA_041859365.1 Candidatus Hydrogenedentales bacterium | reverse complement strand
TGTGATTGCCGTCACAGATGTTTTGTCCAAAGGGAGTAGGCCATTCGTTTATCATTTTGTCAATCCATCTTTCCGCCAAAGAAACTCACTACGTATCTTGTGGTCTTGGGCACCTTGCGAATCAGGCCGTGGGCCCGCAGTAGGCGAATGCTTCGGGTTGTTTTACCCGAAGCCCTCTTTCGTTCGATGATGTCGTTCTCCTGTACCGCGTACAGGGCCTGGCGCAGGTCTTTGTTCCTGAAGCCGTTGAGGTGATGGTCTCCCTTGGCCAGAAATGTCAGTAACTTGAAGTCTCCGTCGTTCCAAGGGTTGAGCGCCCGGTAGTTCGGGCCGGACTTGGGGCGGATAGGCTTACAGGGACCTCCCATAACCTCCTGGAGTTTTTCCTCGACTTGGGTGGCGCACACGGCTTCAAGAAAGCGCTCGTTGGACTGGCTGCTCGTCTCGGCCCGGCGGTGCAGGTCACTGACGCCCTTGCGCATCTTCTGCCAGGATGGTGCCTTGGTTTCGTCGTCGTTGGGAGGTCGGAAAGCCTTGAACTCCCGCGTGTCGTTGATGGTCGTTTCAACACGCAGCACGCTCCCGCTCTTGTTGTAGCATTTTATCGAGTTCTTGTTGATGTAGTGCTTGATTCGAACCCCTTCGTAACGCCGCCGACAGTCGCTGCGTATTTCCCTGGGCGCCTGGCCCTGGCCCAGGCCCGACTGTTCGGGTTTGCGCCGTCCCAGATAGCGCATGACCGCCGGGCTGTCCGACACCTTCATACCGTATTGAACCAAGGCGGGAAAAAGCTGGTCCAGCTCCTTCACGGATTTAAACATGACATCCGTGGCAAACTCCGTTTCGTCCGCGGACCAATAGTGCTCCAGATTCAGCGGCGCGAACACCGAGTCGAACTCGGGCAGGACACGCTCCACCAGGTGGTCCAGCAAGTGAGGCCAGTTCGTGCGAAGCTGCTCGTCCAGCAACCTCTGCGCCGCCGGAATGTCTTCTATCCACGGGAAACAGTTACCATCCTTGATATAGGCGATATGGTTTGCCTGCAATTGCTTCTCCAGCCAATGGCGACCGTTGAGACAAATCTGAGCCGTCATGGGCAGCCACGTCTGAAGGCGGGTATGGCCGAAGCCCAGTGAAGGGTCATCCCAGTAGTGGTAAATCCAGACGCAGCGGCGCGAGCGCATGTGAAGTTCCAATTCCTTCGTCTCGCGGTTGCCCGATACCGAAGGCGCCCAACAAGGTTCCACCACACTGAACATGCAAACCGAACCGTCTTCCCGGACGCCCTCTTTGGCCGCTATCTCTCGGGCCAGGGCCTCTTTATCCACCCCGCCACTCTCCAAGTAACGCATCGGGATCTCCAGCTCCTTCGCGCGACGCGCGCAGCAATTGCGAACAATGTCTGTCTTGGACTGCGCCCAGGACTTGAAGTGCTTCAACAAGATATTCTGCATGCCCGCGAAGCGCTGAATACCCCGTTCATTGGCAATCCAGCGGATCGTTCCGCGAAATCGAATTCGGTCAAAGCCGCGGATTGAACCCAAAAGCTTGCCACCGTATAATTCAGTGAAATTCATGGCATCCTTTCCTCCTTTTGTAAGGGTTTGCAAGGGAAAGGATGCCGATTCTATTTATCCGGCCGCAACAATAACTCGCACCGTATATACCGATTAAGAATTCGTGTCCAGTTGCGTTCACTCGCGGCTCAACAAAAATTCCAAGCACCCCGAGGCAAGAGCTCTTTGGTTGCGCCAACGGCTGCTCTAAGCCATCCGTGGTCGAATGTATTTCTGCATAGTTCGTTTCATCGACTCGCGGGGCATCCAAGTGCTAGAATTCCCCCTTCGCAGTCGGGTCGGCAGTATTCAGATTTTTTCGTTAACGCGGAGGGGTCAGATTGAGCGAATCATCGCAGTTGCGAAGTATGGCGGTTCGGGAGATGCCGGAGACGGATCGTCCCCGCGAGCGTCTCGAACAGGTGGGGGCAGAAGCGTTGCGCGATGCCGAGTTGATTGCCGTCCTGTTTCGTACCGGCACCAGGAAGCAGGGCGCTGTCGGCCTGGCCGATGAACTGATCCGGCGATTTGGCGACCTGCGCCGCTTGAGTCGCGCGAGTCTCCAGGAAATGCAGCAGGTGCCCGGCGTTGGCAGGGTGAAAGCGATCGAGTTGAAGGCCGCGTTGGAATTGGGCATGCGTCTCGCACGCCACCAGTCCACGGGCCGACCGAAGATTACCGCCGCCCGCGACGTGTTTGACCTGCTGAAGTATGATTTCAAAGAATACGAGACGGAGCGCTTCAAGAGCGTGCTCCTGAACACGAAGAATGAAGTGCTCCGGGTGGTAACGGTTTCCACAGGTTCGATTGCGGAAACCCTGGCCGCGCCCGGCGATGTCTTTCGTGAGGCCGTGCGCGACGCGGCCGCCGCGATTATTGTGTGCCATAACCACCCCAGTGGAAATCCCGAGCCGAGCCAGGCTGATCTGCGGTTGACGCAGGAGCTGAAGAAGGCCGGGGAGATTCTCGGGGTGTCCCTGCTGGACCATGTGGTCTTCGGCGATATGAGATTTGTCAGTTTGAAAGAAAGGCAGTTGATGTGAATAAGCCATTTAGTGGTTGGAAAGAGGGTTTCCCCTTCTACGCGCCCGTGCTCGCGGCTGCGGTACTTCTCGGGTTCTTCCCGGTAATCGGATGGTTCGCCCCCGTGGTCGCCCTCCTTGGCGTCTGCATGGCCCTGTTCTTTCGCGATTTCCCCCGAACCATCAGCGCGGCGGACCACGAAGTGGTTTCCCCGGCCGATGGCACCGTGGTCGCCATAGAGGATCTCGACGAGTCCCCGCACTATGACGGTCCCACCCGTCGCGTGTCCATCTTCCTGTCGGTATTCAACGCCCACCTGAACCGCGCGCCTTTTCCCGGCACCGTGACCGCCGTCAAATACGCTCCCGGCGCGTTCAAAGACGCCCGCCTGCCCGAGACCTCCCAGGTGAACGAATCCAACGCCGTCTGGATGGAAACTTCCCGAGGGCCCATGACCGTCCGCCAGATCTCCGGCGCGGTGGCCCGCCGCATCGTGTGTCCCGTCGGCGTGGGAACAACCCTCGCCAAAGGCGAGAAATTTGGTATGATACGTTTCGGTTCCCGTACCGAACTCTATCTGCCGGCCGGTACGGAAGTCACCGTGACCCTCAACCAGAGTGTGCATGCCGGCACAACCATAATGGCGCGATTCCAATGAAAATAGCCCGATTCCGCACCCACAAGCGCAGGCACCTGGTCCGGCGTAAGCCGATCAACGCGCTGGCGAGTTTCATGACCATCCTGAACCTCTACTGCGGAATCGCGAGCATATTCGCCAGCATCGGCAACGAGTTCGAGCAGGCGGCCATCTTCATTCTGGTGGGAATCATTTTCGACGCGCTGGATGGCACCGTGGCCCGTCTCACCAAGAGCACCTCGGATTTCGGCAAGGAACTGGACAGTCTCTGCGACATCGTGACCTTCGGCGTGGCCCCGGCCGTGCTCGTTTTCACGTCGTACCTGCCCGACGCGCCCACGCTTCACCTGGAAATGACGAAACACACCGAATCCATCATCGGGCGCACCGGCTCCTACATGGCCATCCTCTACGTCATCTGCGCGGCGTGGCGTCTGGCCCGTTTCAATACCTTCCAGGCCGAACGTACCGACTACTTCACCGGCCTGCCTTCCCCCGCCGCAGGCGGAACCCTGGCCGCCTTCGTGCTCTTCCTGGGCTACTTCGAATCGCGCCTCGACAACTACCAGATGGGTCCCTTCGCCTATTACGTCCTGGGGCCCATGGCCGTCATCTGCGGCCTGCTCATGGTCAGTACCGTCCGCTATCCCAAGAACAAGATGAAGTCCTTCCTCCTGGCGCCCCGCCATGCCCTGATCGCCCTCGCGGTCTACGCCGTCATCATCGTCGTGATTCACTACGCCGTGAGCAAGTCCCCCAAGATCGTGCTCTTCCCGCTGGGGGCAACCTACGTGCTCTACGGCCTCGGCGACACGGTGTTTTACACCTTCTTCAAGCGGCGCCCCGTCCCCGTGGAAGAGGGACCCGTCTTGCGGGCCTTGGAGACTTTTGTCCCGCCGGAATCCGGCGTGGTGTCGTCGTCGTCATCGACACCGGAGAAGAAGTCCGACGTTCGGTAATTCTGCATCGCCTCACCGAGCAGCACCTTGAGCACGGCGGCGATCGGTACCGCCAGCAGGAGCCCGGCAAAGCCCAGCGTGCTGCCGAAGACCATGATCGCCAGGATGACCCACACCGGCCCGAGGCCCACTTGGGACCCTACGATGCGGGGCGTGAGGAAATTGCCCTCCAGGAACTGGGAAATCACAAAAGTCGCCAGCACCGCCCCCACGTGCCAGTTCACCGGGCCGTAGTGAAGCATGGTCAGGATGACGGCGGGCCCGATGGTCAGGATCAGGCCAAGATAGGGCACAAAACTCCCCAGCGCGCCCAGCAGCGCCAGCAGCAGGGCAAAGGGGGCCCCCGCGATGAGGAAGCCAATGGCATACATCACGCCGAGGCAGCAGCACACGGTCACCTGACCGCGCAGGAATGAGCGCAACTGGCGATCGATGCTGGACATGATCCGGCGCGTCTTCTTCCGGTAGCGGTGAGGCACCAGATCATCGCAGGCGGCCACAATGTGGTCGTAGTCCTTCAGTAAATAGATGGCCACAAAGGCGAACAGCACAAAGTTACCAATGAACAGGAAGGATCGTAGGAACGTATCGCCGATAAGCCCCAGCAGCCGGATAAGCGAGGTGCCCGCATCCTTGAACTGCGGGAAAAGTGATTTGAAAATCGCGCCTGTATCTTCCGTGACCGTCTCGCCGATCTTCTGGCGTAACAGGACCATGGCGTCCGGATCCTCCTCCTCCGGCCCCGCAAGATTCATCACCCGGACCAGGCTGTCCAGCGCGAGCCATTTCTCCAACTTCGCGGCGACCACCTTCTGAAACTGGTACGCGGCTTCCTTCTCTTCCTCCGACTGGGTCGGGGGCTCGAAAAGTTCAGCGATGCGAACGCCGACCTCTGCGGAATCCCCCTCCGTATCGGGAGAGACCGTCCCGTCGCTCACGGGATTGACCACCGCTGGCGTCGTTTCAGGGACCGAAAACTCCGCACTCTGGTTCGCTTCCGTTTTCGGAATCTCGGGCTCCATCATTTCCGTGGCCTGCTCCAGCACGCTCGAAAAGACGAAAAGCGGCAGGAGCATGGAGCCGAGGACGATACTACCCACCAGCGTTACGATGGCGCCGACCCGCGAAATGTGCCGACCCCTAATCTTGTAGGTCTCAATTTTGTCAATGACCGGGTCGAAGACGTAAGCCACGATAAAGGCGAAGAAGAGAGGCACCAGCACCGCGCTCAAGAGATAGAGCACGGCGGATACAACGATAATCGCCCCGAGGAGCCCCACGGCCCGCACCCATTTGTTCTGAAAGACCTCTAAAACCATGCACCTACCCTCGGGGTGAAACAAATCCATCGAAGCGGGGCCGATCCTGCCGCCGCACGGCAAGCATACAAAGCGCAACATGCCCCATACAAGCCGAAGGCAAGATTATTCACGCGAAGGGGCCTGTGTCATCAGCGTTGCGACTGAATTTACCAATCCGATTGGTCTGATCCACCCGATCAGTCCGATTTTACAACCCTGTGAAAGCCTTCCGGCTCCTTTATCACAATCCACGGGCGTTCGTCCGGGGCCTGGAGCTGCTGCGACAGGCCACCCGCGGGTACGGGGTCCATCCATAGGCTCTTCTCGATATCGAGCCACCGAAGTACGGTCCCGCCAGCACAATTCGGAATCTCTAAACTCGCGAAACCGCCCCGTGGCAGGTAGATTGCATGTTGCATATTACGCGTGGACGACAGGTATGCCTCGTCCCCGATCAACGTAACGCCGAAAGGCTTCGGTTCAGCCCCCACCAAGTCAAAGGCCTCCACAAACATCCGCGCGCTCTTCAGGTTCGCCTGGGCCCGCTCGCTCAGCCCCAGGCCCGAATCGGGCCGGTGAAAGCGGATAGAGGCCGCCCCGCCCAGCAAACTACGCCAGAAGCGCGCTTCACCGTCCTGGCTGCTCCCAAAGCGCCCGCCGTCGGCACCATAGCACTTCACGTGGTTTATGGGACGGGGGGCGTCTTTCAGGTAGTCCCGCACCCACAGCAGATTCCCCCAATGCTTTTCTCCGTCATTGTGATTGTTCTGCGATATGTCTACGAAGCTGTAGATCTCCGGGTGGTCCAGCGTGCTCCGGTGTTGCTCGCCCTGGAGGTTCCAGTCGTCCCACATCTCCGTCGTCTGCGCCACCACCCCCATCTCCGCCGCCTTCGCCTTCACGTAGCCCGACCAGTAGGCGCCCCATTCGGGATTCGCCCCGGTCTCGTTGTCCATGCAATAGAGCACGTTGGGGTAGGGGAGGGAGATCTCCAGCAACTTGTCAATATGCTTTTGCTGGTACTTCAGGATCAACGTGTTGTTTTCTTCCGTCGGCTCCGAACGGAAGAATCGATTCTTGTTTGAACCCGGATGGTCCGGGTAGTTGTTCAGGAGCCCCGACTCCGCTTCAGTGTAATTGATGTTGTTCGCCGGGCGGAAGGGATTCTTCTCCCAGTATTGCATCGCGTAGTCGAAACGGTCCCAGAGTTCATATTGGACGACAATATCCCGCGCCAGACAGAGATCAAGGAGCTGTTCGAGGCGGCGATAATACTCGTCGTTCAAGCGCTCCAGATCGTATTTGCCGTCCTCGTTCTGATGAAACATCCACACGTTGCCTTCATCGCGCGACGACAAGGTATTGCGGATGTAGTTTCCGCCCGATGCCTTCAGCAGATCCAGGTGGGCTTCCAGATCGGAAATCTGAAACAGATTATCCTCCACCGACCCGCCCAGCAGCACCACGGGCTCGCCCTTGTATTCCCAGTAGTAGGGGTTCACCGCAGCGGGCTTCAAGCACTGGGCATTGCGCGTGTCTCGATCGGGGGGTGCGGCGGGGGACAGGGCGGGCAACAAAGCGGCAAGGATGGGGAGCACGTGCAGGTAGATTGTCGCACGGAGCATGGCAGTAATCTCCAAACGGTTCAGACTTGCCCTAGTATAGCGACCTGCGGAGTAGGTCGTCCAAATAACGCGTGAAGCGATTCTTATGAGGAGAGCTTTCCCTGAATGACCATACCTTTTGTGCTCAATAGAAAGGGATGGACCACGGAAGGGCACGGAAATTCACGTAAACGGACATGTTCAATATGCCACAGGAAATCCCATTCGTAGACATCTGCGTATTCCGACGATTGCGGCCACCCATTCCGAAGGAAAGCGGCCAGTGATTCCGAGCGAAGGCGGCCACCGATTCCGAAGGAAGGCGGCCACGTTTCGGAGCGCAGCGACGCGGGTGGTTCAATTGTCTATGAGTTCAT
>JBHEKR010000401.1:0-3703 GCA_041859365.1 Candidatus Hydrogenedentales bacterium | reverse complement strand
TGCGAAAGGCCGGATTCACCTTGATAGAATTGCTGGTGGTCATCGCAATCATCGGCATTCTTGCCGCCATATTGCTGCCTGCGCTGGCTCGGGCCCGCGAGGCCGCACGACGGGCAAGCTGCCAGAACAACCTGAAGCAGTGGGGACTCGTGTTCAAGATGTACGCCAGCGAATCCCCGGGTGAAAAGTTTCCCCCCCAGGGCAGCCAAAGCGGATTGGAAAGCGGGCCCTTCGATCCGGATCCGCACGCCAGCGGCTGGGATTTGGACTTCCAGGCCACGCCGTCGGCGAAGACCTTCTACCCCGAGTATCTCTCCGACATGAACGTCTATTTCTGTCCCTCGGACGTCCAGTCGCCCGAGGAATTTCTGGATTGCACCGTGGAAGGTGGGCTTCCCAAGGGCGCCTGGTGCGCGGGGAGCAAGGGCGGGCTGCCCTCAACCCACCCGCTCTTCGCCACGCTCGATCCCGGTGAGTTCGAAGACAAGAGCTATGTGTACTACGCATGGACTGCGGAAAACGAACGCGTCTGGGCCACCATGATCACCTATACCACCCACGAAGACTTCCTCAACCTGGCAAGCGGCCTGGATGACTGGTCGGGCGACTATGAGTCCATGCTCCGCCAGTACGACAGCGACCTGGATATCAGCGGCAGCGAGGCAGCCATCGAAGCCACCATCAGCGGCGGCATTGGCGTGAGTGTGCCCGCTTCCGGAAATGGTGGAAGCAGCACCATCTACCGGCTCCGGGAAGGCATCGAGCGTTTCCTGATCACCGACATTAACAACCCGGCAGCGTCCAGCAAGGCCCAGTCCGAAATCGCGATCATGTGGGACGGCATCAGCGCGAATATTCCAGACGAAAAGGAACCGGGCGATGTCGCAGAAGACTTCAGCCACATTCCCGGCGGCAGCAACGCCCTTTACATGGACGGCCACGTCGAGTTTCTGCGCTATCCAAACGACAAGAATCCCGTGACCAAGGTCAACGCGCTTATCGGCAGAACCTGGGACTGGTGAGTACGTCCTAAGCCAAGTTCGGACGCCACGGCTTCACTGGAGCCGTGGCGTCCCCAATTCGATGTCGCAATGGAAACCAACAGAGGCTGGAACCAACATGCGAATTGCACTACTCCTGCTCGGCGTCCTGATCGTGCTCAGCCCCGCTGGCGCGCTTGCCGGTGACCTCGCACTGAAGCACGACCTGGTGCTTAAGACGACCGCCACGCAAGACCAGGACGACTCGTGCATCTGGGTCCATCCCAGCGATCCGGCATTGAGTACCATCATCGCCTCCGACAAAGCCGCGAGCCTTCTCCTCGTCTACGGGCTCGACGGCAGCCTCGTTCAATCCGTTGCGGTGGACGGCAAGCCCGGCAACATTGACCTGCGTCACGGGGTCCGCCTCGGCGAGAAAACCGCGGACCTCATCGCCTACAACGACCGGGACAATCAGCAGATCCGGGTGTACAAGGTTGAACCGGAGACCCGGCAACTTATCCGGGTGGACGATGGTCAGATCGGCACGGGTCCCAACTACGGCCTGACTCTCTACCACAGCCACAAGAACGGCGCGCTGTACGCCTTTACCGTCTCGGAAGAGGACGCAGAAAAGGCATCCCAATTCCGCCTGTTCGCCAACGAAGAAGGCAAGATCTCGGGCGAGCTGGTGCGCTCCTGGAAGCAGGGAAAGAGCGAAGGGTGCACCGCCGACGACGAGAACGGCGTGCTGTTTATCGGCGAAGAGGCCCGGGGCGTCTGGCGATTCGGCGCCGAGCCCGACGCGCCGGCCCAGGGTGAACTGGTGCTCGCCGTTGGCGAAAACGGAATCACAGCAGACGTCGAGGGATTGGCCCTGAGCTACGGTCCAGACGGCACGGGGTACCTCTTCGTGTCCAGTCAGGGCAGCAACAACTACAAAGTCTTCCGGCGTGAAGCGCCCCATGCCTACATGAGCACCTTCACGGTAGAAGGCGCCCGCGAGACCGACGGCATCGATATCCTGAACACCCCCCTGGGTGACCGTTTCCCGAAGGGTATCTTCACCCTCCACAACGGAACCACCAAGCCCTGTCCCACACTGGTGTGCTCCCTCGCCGCGTTCGAGGGGCAGCTGGACCTCGGAATCCAAGATCCCAGAAAGCGCCAAGCTGGCCGCTAAAAGGGCTCGCTAAACCAACACCTCGGATGTGGCCGGTCTCCGACCTCAGTTGTTGTGGCCGGTCTGTGACCGCGCCACCGCTTCCGACCGACAGGTCTTCCTGCGCCCCAACGGGGCGGCCCCATACCAGCCTGGGGCAACGCCCTAGGAACACGCCCCGCGTCACCGTGGCATCAGCGCGAATACCCCCCAGCCCACGTATTCCCGCGTGTACGCGGCGTAGCGCGCGGGTTCCGAAGTCAGGGTGGCGCGAACCTCCTTCGCAAAATCGTCGTCGGGATTGGCTTCCAGCCATCGGCGCAGGGTGAGCCACTTCGCCGCCTCATACCGGTCCCAGGAATCCTGATCCGCCAGCACCATCTCCACGACATCGTAGCCCAGCTGGCCGAAAGACCCGAGCAGTTCGGGCAGGGTCAGAAAGTCAGAAACCGCGTGGGCCTGACACCCCTGGGCAATCGCCTCCGTCGGCGGCACCTGCCGCCAGAAAGGCTCGCCAATCAGGATCATCCCCCCCGCGCGCAGGCTCCGCGCCAGAAGTTCGATAGTGCCCGCGACGCCCCCGCCGATCCACGTGGCACCCACACACGCCGCCACATCCACCCGCGCCTCCGCCACATAGCCCGCCGCATCCCCATGGATAAACGCCACCCGATCCGCCACGCCGAGTTCCACCGCACGGCGCTTCGCCTGCTCCGTGAACAACGGGCTCATATCGATGCCCGTGCCCACGACGCCATACTCGCGCGCCCACGTGCACAGCATCTCCCCCGAACCACTGCCCAGATCCAGCACCCGCGACCCCGCCTCCAACCGCAACGCCGTCCCCAGCGTCGCCAGCTTCTCCGGTGTAAACGGATTATGAATGCGGTGCGCGCTCTCAGAGATGCTAAAGATCCGTGGAATGTCCATGGCGGAAAATCCCCCCTGCCTACAGGCAGTTTCGATCACGCCCCCACGAGAATTATACGCGCGGTTGTGGCCGGTCTGTGACCGCGCCTACAGCGCTGTTTCCTGTGGGGCCTTGCGAACCCAGGGCGATGCCCTGGGCTGATATGGGGCCGCCCCGTTGGGGCTCCGGAGAAGAAGTGTGGGACCGGCAACATAGGTAACACCCCGGGTCGTGGCGGGTCTGTAACCGCGTAGTTGTGGCCGGTCTGCGACCGCGCCACTCTTCCGACCGTCAGGTCTACTCCCTCCCCGGTTGTGGCCGGTCTCCGACCGTGCCACCTCTTCGGACCGCCAGGTCTCTCCTAATTCTTCGCCTGCCGCGTGGTAGGCATTCCCCCGCACTTTCGCTACAATGCGGCCAACACCAAAGGGAGCGCCGTGACCATGAAGATTCTTCCCCTGTTTGTTGCCGCCGCGATGGTGGCGAGTTTGTTGCCCGCTGCGGTGGCGGAGGAGGCCGCTGGGAACTGGCCGCGGTTTCGCGGGCCGGAGGGGCGGGGCGTGTCGATGGACACGCGGCTGCCGGACCGGTGGTCGGCCACGGAGAACGTGGAGTGGAAGACGGACCTCCCGGGGCGGGGCTGGTCGTCGC
>JBHEKR010000079.1:0-13136 GCA_041859365.1 Candidatus Hydrogenedentales bacterium | reverse complement strand
TCCTCGTTCGATGTGGAAAGAGGGGCTATCATCGCCGAAAGGGGTCACCAAGTTGAAATCGAAAAAGTTAGTCGGGGCTCTTAAATCATTTATTTTCAACCGCTTGTACGCACACACAGAAAACTTAACCGGACACTAGTGGTCGGGAATCTGTTTCAATAGTCGCTTTTCGCGCTAAATCGACAGCCCCACCGGCGGTATCCACACACGATTTGTAAGCCCGGTGCGTGATGCCACGCGCCGGGCTTTTTCGTCACAGGGTGCCGTCCAAGGCAGCGACTCGTACACCATCCGCCTTCCTCCGAATGTCGTTCAATTCGTCGCGCGTCTTGCGATCGAGATTCTTGTAACTCAAGGCCATTCGCGGATTGCGAAACAGCAACCCCTTGTTCCTCGCGAGGAAATCCCAGTAGAGCGCGTTGAAGGGGCAGGCTTTTTCGCCAAGCATCTGCTTCGGATCATAAGGGCAATGCTTGCAGTAGTTGCTCATCTTGTTGATGTAATTCGCGGAACCCGCGTAGGGCTTGGAGGCCATCAGTCCGCCATCGGCGAAGGTGGCCATGCCGATCACATTCGGGGTGACGACCCAGTGCCACGCGTCGATGTAAGCGAGCCAATACCACTCGTTCAATTCCTGGGGCCGCACCCCGGCAAGCAGGCCAAAATTGCCTGTGACCATGAGTCGCTGAATATGATGATTAAGTCCGTGGTGTATGACGGGAACCACGGCTTCGCCAACGCAGTTCATGTGCGTATGCCCGCTCCAGTAGAAATCGGGCAGGGGCAAATCCGCTTCGAGGCGATTGGATTCGTCGTAGCCGGGCATATTGACCCGGTAGAGCTCTCGTACAAATTCGCGCCAGCCCACGATCTGTCGAATGAAGCCCTCGGCCCCATTCAACGGCACGCGCCCACGGCGGAAGTGGGCCTCGGCCTGGCGGCACACGTCCTCGGGATCGAGCAGTCCAATATTGATATGGGCGGAAATCAGCGAATGAAAAAGCGCCACATTCCCCGCCACCATGGCATCCTGGTAGTCTCCGAAAAGTGGAAATCGCCACTGGAGAAAATTCTCGTAAAATTCCTGCGCATCGCGCCGGGTCACGGGCCAATTAAAGGAATCGAGGCGCCCAAAAGCATGGGGAAAATGATCGTTCACGTCGGAAACGACCTGGCGCGTAATGGCGTCGGGCGCGTAGCGCGGGATCGGCGGCGACTCCAGCCCCTTCTTTGGCGGATTCCGGTTTTCCTTGTCGAAGTTCCAGGCCCCGCCGACTGGCTCGGGTCCGTCCATCAGCAGTCCGGTGGCCGCGCGCAGTTTGCGGTAAAACACTTCCATGCGCGTGGCTTTGCCCCGCACCAGCCTGATGGGATGGTCCAGCCGCGCGTTGATGAACATGTCGTTCTCCACGATCTCGACCGCGATACCGGCTGCCTCGGCCTCCTTCCGGTATCGCGCGGACGCGCCCCAGTCCGCCGATTCCATCATTCGGACCTCGCAAAGTCCAATTGACTTGAACGCCGCCGCCAGATCGTCGCAGCAGGCGAAATAGTCCACGGTGAAGCCCGCGGCGCGCAGCTCCTCCGCGAAATGTCGCATGGCGGAAAAAACCAGCGTGAGGCGCTGCTTGTGAAAGGGCACGAGGGTGAACTCGGCCTTGCTCTCCGCCAGAATCACGCGCGTATCACGGGGAGTGCAACCGCGAAAGAGCGCGGTGGCGGTGGAAAGTTGGTCGGGCTGGGCAAAGAGGGCTTTCACGGTAAGCGCTCCGCAACAGGCCACGCGATACCGAGCGCCCACAGCAGCAGTCCCGCGCGCAGGGACCAGAGCACCGTTCTGATCCAGTTCCCGGTTATGAGCGCCTCAATCGCCGCGCGGTCATAGCCCTGGGAGAGGCGATTGTGCAGCGGCACCTGCACCGCGAAGGTGCAAACCCAAATCGCGAGCATCATGAGCGCACCCGCGATGGCGAAATTGAATGATAGACCGGAAGGGCGCCATACGAAGAGCGCCACGGAAGTAAATAGCTCGACCAGCATAAGCGGCACCACGACCCAACTGATCTGGCGCTGATGAAACGCTTCAAAGTCCACAAACTGCGGCTCGGCTATATGGCGAAAGGCGGGATAGTGCACGAGCTGGATGGTCCATATCAGCCCCGCCAACGCGAAGGTGCTGGCGGCGTTGGCGAGCAATACTGCGATGCCTGGATTCATGCGCCCGTCGGACTCACGCGCGGGCGCGGCTGAACCCGACTCAAGCCACCATCCACACCCAGCACCTGCCCCGTGACCCAGCGCTGCGCGGGATCGAGAAACCACGCAATGGCGGATGCGATATCCTCGGGCTGGCCAAGGCGCCCCAGCGGGTGGAGCGATTCGGAAAGCTTGCGCGCGGACGGCGTGGCGGTAATGGATGCGGACATGGGCGTTTCCACCAGTCCAGGGGCGACCGCATTGAATCGGATGCCGCTGGGGGCGTAGGTGGCGGCTGCCGAGCGAACCAGACCCTCAATCGCCCCTTTGGCGGCGGCGATGGCTTCGTGATTGCCCATGCCGAAGCTCGCGGCGGCGGACGATAGCAGAACGACTGAGCCCCCCTCCCGACCGAAGACCGCCTTTGAGCTGCGCACGGCGGCAAAAGCCGTCACGAGGTTGGCTGCCATGGTGGCTTCGAAATCCGCGCGGGACGTGAGGTGGGCGGGCTTAAGCAGGATCGAGCCTGAGCAGTTCACGATGCCCGAAAGTCCACCGAGTTGTTTCTTTGCCTCCGCCAGGGCATCCGCCACAGCGTCGAAGTCGGTCAACTCGCAGTCTGCGCGCCATGCGAGGTTCGGTCCCTCCCACGCATCCAGATCGCGGCCAATACCGACCACCTTTGCGCCCCGTGCATGGAGCTGCGCGATAACCGCCCCCGCGATGGCGCTACGCGGCGCGAGGATTGCAATCTTCTCATCACTCATGAGGGTGACACCACGTGGGCATTGATGGCGGCCCAGTCCTTTATGCCGTCGAGGTAGTTGCGGCGGAAGTTGAATATGGTAGTAAGCTGTCGCTTCACCATCAGGGCGTGGGCAATCTCGCCGAGCGGGCCAAAAGGCAGGGCATAGCGCACTTCGTCTCGGATCAGAGTCCCCTCCCCTTGCGCTTCGAAGGTGTGGGTATGGTGCCAGAAGGAATAGGGTCCCTTGAGCTGCACGTCGACAAAGCGGTGAGGTGGGTCGTATTCCGAAATGCACGTCGTCCAGCGCATGGGGATACCGTTAACCGACACTACATAGTCGATCATCGCGCCCACGTGCATGGGAATCGGACTGGGCGTCAGAAGCTTGAAACCCAGAAAACTCGGCGTCAGCTTCCCGAGGTTCTCCGGACGGGCAAAAAAGGGAAAGACCGCTGTAAGGGGTGCGGGGAGGTATTGCTCTTGCTGGAGCAGATGGACGTTCATGGGGCGCTTCTCCTGGGGGGACTCCGAGGGTTTAATCGGTTCACCCTGGCTCGGCTAAAGTGTATCACGCATCGACAGATTTGTAAAGTTTTTGTCTAATTAAAACTAGACAACTTGAACATAGAATGCATTCGTATTGCATCGGGATACGTGTTACCATAGGTCGGCAATCAGGCAGTCAGTGAGGATTGAAGCATGCAGATCGTACCCATCGGCGTATTCCATTGTTCCGAAAAGCACCCCTACGACGCCGCGCGGCAGGGCACGGTGGCCCTCGACAGCCGGGGGCGGATTGAACTGGATGCCGGCCAGAACTTCGAGCAGGCTTTGCAGGATCTGGAAGGTTTCTCCCACGTGTGGGTGATTTTCCAGTTTCACCATAATAAGGCCTGGAAACCGCTGGTGCAGCCGCCACGAGGTAATCGGAAAGTGGGTGTCTTCGCGTCGCGCGCGCCCTACCGCCCCAACAGCATCGGCCTCACCTGCGTGCGCCTGATCGCCATCTCGGGGAGAAGTCTGGAAGTGGCCGACCACGACCTGCTCGATGGCACGCCCATCCTGGACATTAAGCCCTATCTGACCTATGCGGACAGCTTCCCCGAGGCCACACTGGGCTGGCTGGACGATATCGAAGAGCCAACCTGGACGGTTTCCTTCAGCGATTGCGCGCAGGAACAAGTGCGCTGGCTGGAGTCGCATGGTGTGGAGTGTCTGGAAGCCTTTCTGGTGCAGCAGCTCTCCGACGAGCCTTTCAATCGCAAGCGAAAACGCCTGCGCCAACTGGGTGAAGGCGAGTGGGAAATCGCCTACCGAACGTGGCGCGCTCGCTTCACGGCGGACGAGGCTACGTGCGCCATCCGGATCGAAGACGTGTCCTCCGGCTATACGCCCGAAGAGCTGGCGAGCGATCACGACCCCTATGAGGACAAAGGAACTCACCGGGCTTTTGCAGCCCGGACCACGGGGTGAACCAGGATTTTCTTGTCCGTTGCGCAATGCTGATCATTTGTTACTAAAACCCAACATTGCGCAATACACTACTGTTCAATAACACCCAGATTGTAACCATCGCCATCCAATTCTGGCCCGTTTCTGCAATGTTTTCGACCATTGATGAGGCCGAAGCCACGGGCATGCTTTATGCGTCGAATTGGTCGGACAACAGCAGGTTGTCCATGGGTACCGCCCGGTTCCCCGGGGCCCCACGATGAGACGACGCACCGGCCAGTCCGGTCCAAGGAGTTTGAGCACCATGAAACACCACGACCTGACGCGGCGCGCCTTTCTCGCCTCGACCACCCTCACTGCCGTCGGCGCCCTCGCCGGCTGCGCCACTCGGACCAACACGGCCAGAGTCGTCCCCGGCAAGCTCTCGCCCAACGAGAAAGTCAGCATTGGCGTTATCGGCCTCGGCGGGCGCGCCCGCGACCTCATCGGGCAGTGCAAGGACGTGCCCAATTTCCAGTTGGTCGCGGTGAGCGATTGCTTCCAGCCGCGCATTGCCCAGTTCCAGGAACTCCACGGCGCGACGCACAAATTTACCGGCTATCCCGATTTCCGGACAATGATCGAAAAGGAAAAACTGGATGGTGTGATGGTGGAAACCACCACCCACGCCCGCGCCTGGGTGGCCTGCCACGCTATGGCGATGGGCATGGATGCCTACATCGAAAAGCCCATGGCGCTGACCATTGCGGAAGGTCGCGACATGGTAAATATCGCGCGGAAGTATGACCGCGTAACCCAGATCGGGACGCAGCAACGCAGCATCCCGGTTAATAACTGGATCAGCGATCTGGAGAAAAACGGCGCCATCGGCAAGGTGCACACCGTTCGCGGCTGCAACTACATCGGCCCGTGGATCTACAACAGCACCGAAGAGCAGCCTATGCCCGATGGCGGCGAAAACTGGTGGGACATCTGGACCAACCAGGCCGTTGTACGACCCTACCACGAAAAGATTCATCGCGGCTGGGACAAGTGGGACGACTATGACGGCGGTGGCACGACCTATGGCGTGACCGGTTGGGGCGCCCACGGCTACGACCAGATCCAGCGCGGCCTGGGCACCGACGAAACCGGTCCCGTGGAAATCGTGCTGGAGGAAGAAGTGGCCGAGCGCCGTACCGGTAAGTTCGAGCGCACCGAGATCCCGCCCGAAGATACGGGATCGCCCTACTATGGCATGGCCGACCAGACCGGCCCCCGGGCCAAGGTCCGGATGAAGTACAAGAACGGCGTCGAACTCCAGCTCGACATGGACGGCGACCGCTCCCCCGGTCTTGGCTGCGTCTACATCGGCGACAAGGGCGAGATCGAACTGAACCGCAACATGTACACCTGCTCGCCCGACACGCTGGTGGATGTCTCCGGCAAGCCCACACCCATCGGCGTACCCGAAACCCATCCCCATGTGGAAAACTGGATCGAGTGCATCAAGACCCGGGCAATCTGCAATGGCGACATCGAGTATGGCCAGCGCAGTTCGAGCCTCTGCTACCTCGTAAACATCGCACGTAGCGTGGGCAAGGTCGGCGAAGTGCTCCAGTGGAATCCGAAAAAGGAAGAGTTCCGCAATTGCCCCGAGGGCAATGCATTGCTGTCGCGCCCGCGCCGCAAGGGCTACGAACTGCCCACGTGATCTCGCGTATTAACGCTATCACCACGAAGCGCGCGAAGCCCACGAAGGAGAGAGGAAACGTGGACCAGCAACCAGATTGTCCTGTTCTTTCCCTTCGTGCCCTTCGTGCCTTCGTGGTGTAATTTTTTCCGTTCCCGCATCCCGTGACGACACGAGGAAGTCAGGCTTGGCCCGTGGCGACGGAATTAAACCCAAGAGGAATTCGCACATGAAGTACGGTTTAGCAATCGGCCCACTCCTCATCGCGTGCCTCGCCGCGACTCACCTCTTCGCCGCGCCCGCAGAGGAAAAGGGCTTTGTGCCCATGTTCAATGGCAAAGATCTCAGCGGCTGGGACGGCAAGGAAGGGGGTTGGTGGGTTGAAGATGGCGCCCTAACCTCAGAGAGCACCGCGGAGAAGCCCTGCCTGAAGCATCACTATCTGTTCTGGGAAACAGAACAGCCCGCTGATTTCATTCTGCGCTTTCGCTATAA
Source organism: Candidatus Hydrogenedentales bacterium (assembly GCA_041859365.1). Taxonomy (GTDB): domain Bacteria; phylum Hydrogenedentota; class Hydrogenedentia; order Hydrogenedentales; family JAEUWI01; genus JAEUWI01. The sequence continues at coordinate 6,573 of JBHEKR010000079.1, read as the reverse complement.
GCTCGTGGGTGGCAACTCCGGTGTGCAGATCCGCAGCAAAAAGCTCGACGGCTACGACGCCTGGGGCTATCAGGCCGACATGGAGTCGCCCGGCCAATGGACCGGATGCCTCTTTCAGCATGATCGCGAGGCGGTGGTAAAACGGGGCTTCACGGCAGTGATCTCGGAAGACGGCACCCGCGAGGACACACCCATCGGCGATCCCGCCGAGCTGCAGAAGGTGGTGAAGGAAGGCGAGTGGAACGATTACGAGGTTTCCGCCATCGGCTCGAAGATTGCCCTGCGCATCAACGGGCAATTGATGTGCGAAGTGGATGACCGCGACGCAAAGATGGCTCGCAAGGACGGATACATCGCGGTACAGATGCACCCCGGCCCGCCGATGAAGATCCAGTTCAAGGATATGCGGATTAAGGTAATTCACAATTCACAATTGACAATTGACAATTGACAGTTGACAGTTGACAGTGCGCTGGTACCCCAAAACACCCATACGATGCATCCGACCCATACGACCCATTGTTACTGTCGCGCCCGCCCGCTTTCACCCAAGGCTCCCTCTTCGTTGTCAACTGTCAACTGTCAACTGTCCATTGCCAAACTGCTTGATTGTTCCGCCGTCATCTGATTAAATTGTCCCATTCATTGCCGTGCCCGTTTGCCGTGCTTCGCACGAGATCGGGGTGACGGCTCCCCCCCTCTACACTTGGAGAAGAGCACCATGAAGAAAATGTTGATGATGGCCGCAGTGGGCCTGGCGATCCTGCCCTTTGCTGCGACGGCGAAAGACGACGGTGTGTCCCTGTTTGACGGCAAGACCTTGAATGGCTGGATCCAGAAGAATGGGACCGCCACCTACGTGGTTAAAGACGGCACAGTGCTCGGCACCACCGCCGAAGGCAGCCCAAACTCGTTCCTCTGCACGGAGAAGGAGTATGGCGACTTCGATTTGACTGTTGAAGTCAAGTTGAACAACAACGAACTGAACTCGGGCATCCAAATCCGCTCCACCACCGCCGCGCCGGAAGGTGACGCAAAGTTTGGACGGGTCAATGGACCACAGGTGGAAATTGAAGCGGCGGGCGCCGAAGGTGCTCAGGCTGGCTACATCTATGGCGAGGCCTGCGGCGGCTGGATGACGGCCGACGCGGAAGCGAAGCGCTCGAAGGCTTTCAAGGACGGCGAGTGGAATGAGTACCGCATTAAGGCGGAAGGCGCCCGGATCCAGACCTGGATCAACGGCGAAGTCGTGGAAGATCTGACAGACGAGGCCAAGTTCCAGAGCCACCCCAAGGGCTTCATCGCCCTGCAGGTTCACGGTATCGGCGCGGGCCAGGGCCCCTATTCGGTACAGTGGCGCAACATCAAGATTAAAGAGCTGAAGTAATCAAACGCTTTTGAATCGATTCGCGGGAGCGGGCCCGGCCTGCTCCCGCGATTTTTCTATAGGACGGATTCGACGGATTGGACCGATTGAATAGACCTGATCGTTTTCCATCGGTCGTATCTGTCGAATCCGTCCTATACGGCCTTCAATACTGCTTCAGCACCAACGAATCTCCCGTGGCTTTCTGCCAGGTGTTCAGCTTGGCGCGCAAATCCGCGAGGCGATCGAGGTTCGCCGGGTCTTCAGCGAGGTTGGCCGTCTCTTCGGGATCCTTCACCAAGTCGAAGAGCAGCCAAACCTCGCCCACAGGATAGTGGATCAATTTGTAGCCGCCGTCGGCAATCATGCGTTGCTTGTCCATATAGGCGCTGTAAATCCCATCGTAGTGGGGCTCCGATGCTCCCTCCAGCAATGGGGCGAGACTCTTGAACTCCACATGCTCAGGCTGGGTCACGCCGGCCCAATCGAGGGTGGTGGGCATGATGTCTTGAAGGTAGATCGGAGTGTCGATGCGCTTGTCCGCCGCGATGCCCGGCCCGCAGATCGTCAGGGGCACGCGCACGCTGTGGTCGTACATGTTCTGCTTGCCCATGAGCCCGTGCTGGCCAACCGCGAGGCCGTGATCGGATGTAAATACGATGTACGTGTTGTCCGCCTTGCCCGACTTTTCGAGCGCATCGAGAATACGTCCGATTTGCTGATCCATATGGGTGATGATGGCGTAATACTCCTGCCGGTGCACCTTCACGGCGTGCTCCGTGCGCGGGAAGGGGGCCAGATCTTCATCGCGCAGACCAGGGCCGGCACCGATGTCCTTCGCCAGTGGATACTCCGGCTCAAAACTCTCGGGAACTGCGATCTTCTCCAGCGGATACTGATCCACGAATTCTTTCGGCGACTGGCGCGGATCGTGGGGGGCGTTGAACGCGAGGTACATGAAGAAGGGATTATCCCTTTGCGCTGCCTGCGCCAGGAAAGCTTCGCCGTCATCCCCCACTACCTCGCTCCAGTGCTTACCCCCTTCCCAGTAGCCGCCCTGCGCCTTATCCCAGGGTTGCCACTCGTCCTGCTGCCCCTCCAGTGGGCGATTGTAGCCCACCTTCGTCGTTCCATAGTGATCGGTCGGCATGCCCTCGCGCACGTGGCCGATATGATCGAATACCGTGGCTGCGTCGATGCGGACGTGCCACTTCCCGGTCATGTAGGTGTCGTAGCCCGCGGTCTTGAGAATCTGCGGCCACAATCGCCCGGCGGCGCGCTCTTCCTCCAGTTGGCGGTGCCGCGCCTCCGCGTGCCACAGGAATCGGCCCGTGGTGAGCATGGTGCGGCTCGCAATGCAAACCGCACCGTTCCATCCTCCCTGGTTGTAGGCGTGGGTGAAGGTTGTCCCGCGCTTCACCAGCCGATCAAGATTCGGTGTGTGGATTTCGGTATTGCCCTGGGCGCGAATCGACTCGTAAGTCTGATCGTCGGAGAATAGAAACAGGATATTGGGCTTCGCGCCGGCGTGGGCGGAGCGGGGCATAGCGGCGAGTGCGGCGGTCGCTGTAGTCGCATGGCGAAGAAACTGGCGGCGATTCATGGTCAGGGGTTTCCTGTGAGTTGGGCATGGGTGAGTATTGCGAACGTTGCATCGGAAGATCAAGGGCTCCTTTGAACCTCCGTCGATTCGCTAAATCAACGGTCGTGCGACGCGATCCGCCCGAAAGGGCGGTTCGTGTGCCTTGAGCCCCGAGTATCCAGGCCATGGAGCCCGCCGTGACCGGGCGGCTTGTTAGTCTGGGATCTCGCTTGAGTCCTTTGATCTCTGCGTTCTTGAGGTGGCGCAAAAGGGCCGGTCGAGTCGTCGCTGGCGTATCGGTGCGACCGCGCCACGGGCACACGAACCGCCCTTTCGGGCGGATCGCGTGGCACGCTTGGCAAGTTCCGGCTTTGACTGCGGCCAACGGACGTGCCGCTCTGACGCTCAGATATCTGGCTTGAGCAACGCAACCGAGGCGGCTATAGTAACACCATAGCTCTCCCCCAACCCCTGGAGTCCGCCATGAAGCGTCGCGAGTTTCTTTCCACCGCCAGCCTCGGCCTTGGCGCGAGCCTATGGGCCTCGCGCGCCTGCGCCGCCCCCGAATCACGCCCCAACATCCTCTGGCTGATTTCAGAAGATACATCGCCCGACTTTGGCTGCTATGGTCACCCGCTGGTGCAATCGCCCAACATCGATCGTCTGGCAGCCACAGGTAAGCGATACAACGCCGCCTTTGCCGCGGCGCCCGTGTGCTCGGCGGCGCGCTCCGCTATGATGACGGGGATGTACCAGACCACCATCGGCGCCCACAACCACCGCAGCCATCGAGACGACGGCTATACGCTGCCCGCGCCCGTGGAAGTAATCACGAAGTACTTCCGCGACGCGGGCTATTTCGTCAGCAACGGCCAAGGCGTGAACTGGGACAAGCCGGGCAAGACGGACTTCAATTTCACACCGACATCACCTCCTTTCGACGGCACGGACTGGCGTCAACGCAAGGCGGGCCAGCCCTTTCTCGCCCAGTATAACTTCAGCATGACCCATCGTGAATTCGAGCGCGATGCCGAGCGACCCATCGATCCGGCAAAGGTGGAACTTCCCCCCTACTACCCCGACACACCGCTGCTGCGTCGCGACTGGGCGGACTACCTCGAATCCGCACAGGTGCTCGACCGGCAGGTGGGGGCGCTGTTGAAGCGATTGGAGGAGGACGGTCTCGCCGACAACACCATCATCGTGTACCACGGCGATCATGGTCAGGCCCACGTGCGCGGAAAGCAATGGCTCTACGACAGCGGCATCCGCGTACCCCTCATCGTGCGCAAGCCGGACGGCGCGGGTGCCGGGTCGGTGTCGGAGGAACTCGTGTCGCTCCTTGACCTCGCGCCGACCATGATGCAATGGGCGGGCATCGAGCCTCCTTCCCATCTTCACGGCCGTTCGCTGGACACTGGCACGCCGCGCGAGCACATCGTCTGCGCACGGGATCGTTGCGACGAGTCGGTGGACCGCATCCGTTCCGTGCGCACGAAGCGATTCAAGTATATCCGCAACTTCTATCCCGAGCGGCCCTACATGCAGTTCAACGCCTACAAGAAGAAACAGTACCCCGCCACATCGGTGCTGGAGTTGTGGCAGAAAGAGGGAAAGCTCACAGAAGCGCAGCGGCCTTTCATGGCGGCGACGCGACCGGAGGAGGAACTCTACGACCTGGCGGCGGACCCGCACGAGGTGAAGAATCTCGCGAAGGATCCCGCGCATGAAAAGACGCTTCTGAAATTGCGCGCGCGGCTTGACCAATGGATTGAAGAAAGTGGCGATCGAGGTGCGGTGCCCGAGCCCTCCGAAGTGACCGACTACGCCCGTGCGGATTCCCGCAAACGCTTTGATGAGGCGATGCTCGAACGAGGGATCGCGCCCGATGCGCCCCCCGAGGTGCATGTGGCGTGGTGGGAGAAGCAGTTGCTGGAGTAAGAAACTCTCGTTACCACGGTCCTCCGTGGTAATGCATACCATGCCGCTCTTGCGGCATCGCGCCAGCGGCGCGAACGACTCGCTATCAAGCGCGGTGCTATAGAGAAAGGCTTGGAAAGAAATGGGCTTGAAGCGCCAGGTAAAGAAAATGTTCAGGGGCCTTGCAACGACGGCAGCAACCACCGCTGGGTCCCGTTCCGCTGGAGCGAAACGGAATGCATTGACACGGGGGACCGTGGTAACGAGTGTGCTGGTGGTGCTTGCTTTATCCGTGTCTTCAGCGTCCACCGCACTCGCCGATGACTTCCCCAACATCGTTTACATCCTCGCGGACGATCTGGGCTATGGCGACGTGCGCTGCCTGAATCCCGAATCGAAGATTCCCACGCCGCACATGGACAAGCTCGCAGCCGAAGGCATGACCTTCACTGACGCCCATTCAGGATCGGCCGTGTGTACGCCCACGCGCTACGGGATTCTCACCGGGCGCTATGCGTGGCGCACGCGGCTGAAAAAGCATGTGCTCTACGGCTATGCGCCGCCCCTGATCGAATCAGGTGAACGCACCGTGGCGGACTATCTGAAGGAACAGGGGTATCGCACCGCGTGCATAGGCAAGTGGCACCTCGGCCTCGGCTGGCAGACCACGGATGGCGGGGTGCTCAACGACGACACGACCTTGACCGGCGAGAACATCGATTTCGCCCGCCCCTTCACCGGCGGCCCGGTGTCCCTGGGCTTTGACTACTTCTTCGGTATCTCGGCGTCTCTGGATATGCCGCCCTATGTTTATCTCGAAAATGACCGCGCCACGGCCATCCCCGGGTTGATGAAACCCACCACGTTTCGCGTCGGACTCACGGCCGAGGGGTTCGAGACCGTGGATGTGCTCCCACGGCTGGCGGAGCGGGCGGTGGCCTGGCTGCGCGAACAGCAGAGCCCACAGGGAGCGCGTCCCTTCTTCCTCTATCTTCCCCTGACCTCCCCCCACACCCCCGTGGTCCCTTCTCCCGAGGTGAAGGGGGTGAGCCAGGCCGGAGAGTATGGGGATTTTGTCGCGCAAACCGACCAGGTCGTGGGCCAGGTTTTGGATGCACTGGATGAACTCAACCTCCGCAAGAACACGCTGGTGATCGTGACGAGTGACAACGGATCAACGGAGCCCACCGAGAAGATGGTGGAGGCCTACGGACACCGACCCAATCACCACTTTCGCGGGCGCAAGTCGGATGCGTGGGAAGGGGGCCATCGCGTGCCCTTTATCGTGCGCTGGCCCAGTCAAATTACCGCTGGCTCCACCAGCGCCGACACAACGTGCCTCACGGACCTGCTCGCGACGGTGGCCGATGTGCTGGGCGCACCGTTACCCCAGGGCGAGGGACAGGACAGTTTGAGCATGTTGCCCGCATTGCGTGGCGAGAAGCGAGAGCGCCCCTTGCGCGAAGTCACGGTGCATCATTCCATCGACGGTACCTTTGCGCTGCGCCGGGGACCTTGGAAGTTCATTGACGGACCGGGCAGCGGCGGCTGGAGCAGTCAGGGTGCGAATACGCCCAACCCGGGCGACCCGCTGGTGCAGTTGTACAACCTCGACGATGATATTCGCGAGACGAAGAATCTGGCGGAATCCATGCCGGAGATGGTGGCGCAATTGCGGGCGTTGCTGGAAGCGTGCAAACGAGGT
>JBHEKR010000581.1:0-60203 GCA_041859365.1 Candidatus Hydrogenedentales bacterium | reverse complement strand
ATCTTCCGTGGGGACGCCCTGGTTGTCGCGAAGATCCTTCAGGTAGTTCACCAGCGAGCCCACGGTGAAATAGGTGGGGTTGCACTGGCCGTTGTTGCCGTATTCCTTGCCCGCCTGGAAGTCCGCCTTCTTTGGCGTGGGGACGATGGTCAGGTTGTAGCCCAGGGAGCTCATGGCCGCCTGAAGCAGCTTCTCATGGCGCAGGGTCAGACCGCCGAAGAGGACGGTGTTGGTTTCACGGTCCTTTTTCGTAAAGGGGAGTTCGACGGGGCGCTTGAAATGCTTTTTCGGGGTCTCATTCAGGCCCGCTTTTGCCATCAGACGCTGCCGTTCGCGTTCGACGGCCTCGGCCACATAGTCGCGGACGGGAGAGGTGTCGGTCAATTGGGTTGGGCTCATGTGAGGTATCCCTGTGCTGCGTTGAGTCGGAGCTTCTCAATAATACGGTTGCCCGGGCGTGGGAACAAATTCTGCCATTCACCCGCCCGCGGGACAGGGGGCCAGGGCACATGTGTAGCGCCCTGGGTTACATTGCTTCAGCCAAAGCAATGCATGGTGACAAATGCTGCTCACTGTCAAGTGTTTTTATAGCACATGGCCCGTCCGGACACAAGTGTCTTGGCTCGGCGACAATCAGTATGTCGGCGATCCGAGTACCCGCAGCCGCTCGATGCGGTCCGGTTCGTGCGCGCTCAACCAGCCATCCGCCGAAAGCAGCGCATGGGCCTGCGCAAAGTGGTGCGCGGCCTCCTGTGGGCGCGCGCACAACAGGAGGCACTCGGCGATTTCCTCGTGTACATAGCCATCCTTCTCTCCAAGTGCGTCGAGGTTGACCAGGAGCATCAATTGCTTCTCCAGGGCTTCTTCAACGCGATCCAGGGACCGGAGCGCCCGGGCCACGGCCCATCGCGCGATGTTCACCTGTTGGGGCTTGCCGCGCTCCTGAAAGGCGACCAATGCGCTCTCGAAGGATTGGAGGGCGCCTTCGAAGTCCCCCGCGTCATGCCGTGTCCAGCCCAGGTTGTTGTGGAGTGCGCCCAGCCAGCCGCGTGCTTTGGGATCATCGCTCGATTCCGCGCGGTGCACGCCCTTTTCCATCCAGTGGGGCTGTTTCTCGGGCGGCAAGGCTATCGCCAGCATATGGGCCGCGTCGACGGCACAGTAATCCAGTTCGGGCGCATAAGCGCATTTCCAGGCCTGGAGAAAGATACGGACTGCCTGCGCCTTCTCGCCCGAGGAATTGAATACCCGCCCGCGCTCCAGGAGGAAACGGACACGCACCTGCGGATTCGCGTCCAGGATGTCTGGGGCGATTTCGTCCAGTATACGGTGGGCTTCCGCGAAACGATCCTGCAGGCCGAGGGCACGGGCCAACTGGGTCTGCACTTCGGCGCGTAGTGCGGCCTGCCGGTTCGCGTCTAGATCGCTCAGCACCGCTTCGAAGCGCCGGGCCGACGCCGCAGGGTCAGCGAAGTCCCACAACGAATCCAGATTGTCCGAGCGAATCTCTTCCAATCGACAACCTCTCTGAATTGGGTGCTATTGCTTCAACAACCCTAGCAACTCCAGCACCGTCGCCTGGATGGTGTTGGCGGCGGTCACTTCGAGGTAGCTCGAGCGCGCGCGCCAGGTTTCGTAGCCGCCATAGCCATGTTGCTCTTCCGTGGGGAGGTAGCCATTGCAGCCATTGGCCAGCTCGATGGTGAAACTCTTGCCAAAGGGCGTCTTCTCTTTGATGGCCAGGCCGATTTCTACGAAGACCTCACAGGGGATGGCCGCGATGCCCAGATCGCCGATCTGAAAGGCCTGGAGGATGAGCGGAACCGTGTCCGGGTAATCCGCCAGGGCGACGGTCTCGTTCGCGTAGATCTCGCGCAGCCCTTGAAGCTCGCGACCCTGGGCGGCGGCGAGGAGGCCCTTAGCTTCTTCCACTTCCTCGGCTGTGGGCTTGCGCACACCGAGGGAAATTTCGGTCTGAGCGGACTTGAGCGGCGCCCAATCTTGAAACTGCACCGTCTGCCAGGCGCGGTGTACTTCCGCAGCCACTTTGTCCGCCACGAGCTTCATCTGCACATAGGGCTCCTGGGCCGGGCGCGGCACGGCGAAGCTGATGTTATTGATATTGCCGCTGGTGCCGTTCGACATCATCGCCAGAAAGTGATCGCCACCCTCCAGCAGGCGGGCAATTTCTTCCGAGAAGACGCCGAAATAGTCCGCCGAAATATCGGTGCCGAGGGTCCCGCCCACATAATGGAGGGAATAATTGGCCAGCAGGCCCAGGGGTTTGCCCTCTGCGGTCTGAACGGCCAGGAAAGACACTTCGGGATCGGTTGGGCCCGCAGGCTTCACCAGATTCTCGCCGCCAACGGGCGGATTCATCTGCACGGTGTCATACTTCCTGCCGAAGGGGTCCTCGCCAATGGTGCCCTCTTTCATGAACCAGCGGCGGTTGAAGACTTCGTCCGGCACAGAGCCCGCACCCCAGCCGATCCGCGCGGGTACCCGCTTCTTCCAGGCGAGGGTGACGGCGTCCGCGAGGCGGTTGGTGAGGAAGGCGTCGTAAGCGGGGTCGGACTTCGACTGAAAGCCCACGAACGTGCAGGGCGCCGAATGGGTGTGGGTGGCGGAGAACAGCATGTTTTCCGTGGGCACGCCCGTGGCCGCGTGGGCGCGCACCTTCGCATCGTCCATAATCTTTCGCGTTACGGCGCAACTGTCCACCACGGCGAAGGCCAGGGTGTTTGTGCCGTCGTCCAGCACCAGCGAGCGGACATGGATCTCATCGTGGATGGCCTCCACCTTGCGGTCGTTCATATAGCCCACGATCGATAGGCCGAGCCACGGCGTGATGTTCACCTTGGCGACGCCCGCCTGAAACACCTTCGGGGTTTCCTGGGCGTGGATTTGTAACAGCGCTGCGAGGCCAAGGGTGGCCGCGAAGGCGAGGCGAAGGTATGGAGTCATCGTATCGGTTCCAAGGGTTGGTCAGTTAGAGAACTCGGCAATTGTACTACACCCTCGCGCTGAAATGACCAGCGCCGGATTCGGGAGACTTTCCGCGTCGGCTCCCGTGTGCGAGGGCAAGCGCGACCGCACTCAGGGTCATCGCCAGGGCAAAGGTGACCCGCATGGCATGGGCGATGGACGCCCTGTCCGCCGTGAGTAGATCGGCGGATCCCGCGGCGAAGATAAACACCGCGCCCATCACGGATGCGCCGGTGATGAGACCAAGATTGCGGGATAGGTTCAACATGCCGGAAACAACACCCCGCTGCTCGGGCAGAATATCGTGCATCACCGCGGTGTTGTTTGCGGTCTGAAAGAGTCCATAACCGACGGTTACGACGATGATCGGCCCAAGGTAACCGGGTACGGCGAGCGACTGCGGGAGCATCGAGAGAAGGAGCGTGCCCAGAGTCATGGCAATGAGTCCGATGGACGTCATGACGCGCGGCCCAGCGCGGTCCACCATGCGCCCGGCGGGTACACCCGTCAACGCGACAGCCAAAGGACCGGCGGAGAGAATGAGGCCCACGCGGGCGGCATCGAGTCCGAGCGCCTGGGTGAGGTAAAAGGGGCCCACCACGAGGGTCGCCATCATTACGGTCGACACGAGTGAGCTCATGGCCAGGCTCGCGCGCAGGACCGGGTCCTGTAAAACCGTCAGGCGGACGAGTGGCGCTTCGGCGCTACGCTCGGCGAGTACAAAGACGCCTGCGAGGAGAAAAGCCGCAAGCAAGAGCGCCACGTTACCCGGGCCGAAATTGCCGCGACCGAGGGTCACGGCGAGGGCATAGGCGGTCAGGGTCAACGCGAGCGCGAGCGTGCCGCGTGTGTCGAACTGGGTCGGAGGGGTGCCGGAGCGCGGAACGTCGTCGGGCAGTCCCCGGCGGGCGAAGAACCATGCCAGGGTACCGAGCGGAACATTCACGAGGAATATTGCGGGCCATCCGAATCCATCGATCAAGAGTCCGCCGAGGGAGGGGCCCATCGCGGTGCCCACGGCGGACATGGTTCCGAGGAGGCCCATGGCGCTGCCGGTCTTCTCCGCTGGAACGGCTTCCCGGACGAGTGCGATGGCGAGGGAAAGGAGGATGGCCGCGCTTGCGCCCTGCGCGGCCCGGGCGGCGACGAGGATCTCGAGTCCGGGCGACGCGCCACACAGGCCGGAGGCGAGCGTGAAAAGGGCCAGGCCCAGGAGCAACAGCCTCCGCCGTCCCATGAGGTCGCCCAGGCGGCCCGCGCTGACCGTCAGTGCGGTCACGGCGACAAGATAGGCGAGGACTACCCATTGTACTTCCTGGAAGGTCGCATCGAAGGCCTGCGCCAGTGTTGGCAGCGAGACGTTCGCGATACTGGTGCCCAGGGAGGACAGCAGCATCGACAAGGACAGTGCGGCGATGGCGCACCGATGGCAGAGTGCGTTTTCCGGTCGCTCCAGCGCGGGGCCCACGCGGCGCGGGGCTATCGAGAGTTCTTCAGCAGCCATAGGTGCTCCTTTGCCGCGCACATCCCTTTCATTCCACCGGGTACTTCAAGGGTACAGAGGAGCACCGGGATGTAATGACTTCCGTAGTGCTGGAGGACTTCCTCGTGGCTCACGGAAAAGGGCGGTCCTTCGATCACGGTCTGGTCATACGCGTAGGTGATCAGTAGTTGGGGCGCGGCGAGCGTGATCCGGGTCAAGTGCGCTGAATAGTGAAGGCGCAACGCTTCCGACAGGGCCACGAGGGCCGCCCGGTCGTAGATCGCGTCGATGGCCCCGAGGTGTTCCGGCTCCAGATCGAAGATATCGCCCACGAACAGGTCCAGTGCTTCACTGCGATAGTGGATCATGGCGCCGGTGTCCACGATTTCGGGCGCTATTTCGAGTTCCTCGAACAACTGCGTAACGGCCAGTGCGCTCAGCTCCGCGCCCACCACCCTGTGGCCCTGCGAAAGGAGCCAGGCGATGTCCCGCGTCTTGCCGCAGAGGGGCAGAAACACACGGCTACCCTCCGGCAGGTTCAGCGCATTGAGATGATCGACCAGCAGAGGATTGGCTTCCTCACGGTGGAACCCAATATCGTTTTTTTCCCACTTCTGATGCCAGAAAGCCGCTTCCATTTGATGGGGTCCTTTCGTTGCGACACTGCGTTTTGCCCTGCGGTCAAGCGAATTTCCGTGCAGGCAAAAGCATTGTAACGCCGAATAGAGGATTGCACAAGACGCTTCATATACACATAATAATTGCGTTTGACGCTATGTGTGGATTCATGGTACCCTCTGCCCATGGCCAGGCCTGATCTCAATCTGCTTTTCATTTTGGACGTCCTCCTTGACGAGGGCAGCGTCACGGGCGCCGCGCGTCGGCTGCGCCTGAGCCCCTCGGCCATGAGCAGGGCGTTGGCACGCCTGAGAAAGACGACGGGTGATCCCCTTCTCGTTAAGGCGGGGCGCGGCCTCGTTCCCACGCCCCGAGCGCTGGAACTGCGCGAGCAAGTCGGCGCGATCGTGCAGGGCGCCGAAGCGGTGCTGCGCCCCGTGGCCCGGCCAGATCTCAAGGCCCTGGCGCGCACCTTCAGCCTGCGGAGCAGTGAAGGCTTTGTGGAGAATTTTGGGCCCGCGCTGCTGGCGCGCGTGGCGGAGGAAGCACCGGGCGTGCGCCTGTGGTTTGTGCCAAAGCCGGACAAGGATAGCGCACCCCTGCGTGAGGGCCGGGTCGATCTGGAGACCGGCGTCATCGAGAAGTCCACCGGCCCGGAGCTGCGCAGTCAGGCCCTCTTTCGCGATCGCTACATTGGCGTTGCGCGGAGGGAGCATCCGCTAGCTCGGGGACGCATCACCGCGGCGCGCTACGCGGCTGCGCGCCATATCCGCGTCGCGCGACGGAGCAGCGACAGCGACGCCGTGGATGTGTCGCTGTCGCAACACGGTCTAACCCGGTCCATCGCCACGCTGGTCGGCGGATTCTCCTCGGCTTTGGCGCTGGTACGGGCCACCGACTTGATCGCCACCGTACCTGAACGTCACACCGGTGTGCTCCGCGAGGGTCTGCACAGCTTTGCGCTGCCGTTTCAGGCGCCGACGTTTACAGTGTCCCTACTATGGCATCCCAGAATGGATGGCGACCCGGTGCACCGCTGGCTGCGGGGCTGTGTGAAGGACGTGTGCTCGGCGAAGTAAAGGGGACGCGTTGGGGAGCGCGCCAAGTGGACCGTGTGGGCTTAAGGGGCAGCGGGCTCAGCCAACGCGCTTCCACTCGCCAGCGGTCTTCCCTGTAATCCACTCGGTCCACAATCCCCTTGACAACCGCCATTCAATATGTTACTTTTTAGTCACATATTGGCAGCAGCTAAACCAAGGAGCAATCTCTCATGTCCACTAGCACCGAAACACCCTCCATCATGACCATCGAACTGGAACTCGACATCGCCGCAACGCCCCAGGCCGTTTTCGACGGCTATGTGCAGGAAATGATCAACGGCCCCGGCGGGGATACGCCGATGAAGATGGAGTTGTGGCCCGGTGGCCGCTGGTTCCGCGATTTTGGCAACAACACGGGCCACCTGTGGGCACACGTGCAATCGATCAAGCCGCCCCACCTGATTGAATTCTGCGGGCCCCTCTTCATGTCCGCCCCCGTGGCGAACAACATCATCGTTCGCATCGAAGAAACCACCAGCGGGGCTAAGATGAAATTCCGTCACCAGTGTTTGGGCCTGATTCCCGAGGAAATGCGCGAAGGCATGACCAAGGGCTGGGGCGAGATGCTGGCGAAAGCGAAGGCCACGGCCGAGGGCTGACGCGGCGCGCTCGTGCTACACTCCGGCCCTATGGATGAAAGCCTCGACGCCATCTGGAAGGCCCTGGCCGACCCAACGCGCCGCGCGATTCTCGACGAATTGCGCCTGGGCCCCCGCACCACCACGGACCTCGTAGCGCTCTTTCCCGATCTGTCCCGCTTCGCGGTTATGAAGCACATGGACGTGCTCCGCGAAGCGGGACTTATCTTGACGAAGGCCGAAGGGCGCAAACGGATCAACTCCCTCAATGTGATCCCGATCCGCATGATCTACGAACGCTGGGTGAGCCCCTTCGAGGATCTCTGGGCCGGGCCGCTGGTGCGGCTGAAGATGAAGTTGGAAACAAAGAATCAAGGCTCGGATTGAGCCTGCGGATATAATTCGGTGTACGATGGGGAAGGGTAAAGCGTTGGGCGGCAGGTGAGGCGAGATGAGCAGGAGGTTCCACGGCCTATGAGAATTTATTTGGACAATTGTTGTTTCAATAGACCGTTCGACGACCAGTCTCAGCTCAGAGTGCGGCTGGAAGCCGAAGCAAAACTGAAGATACAAGAAGACATTTTGGCGTGCTCATATCAATTGATTTGGTCGTACATACTGGACTATGAAAATAGTCAGAATCCCTTTCGAAAGCGTCGAGAACAAATTTCGAAATGGAGAGCGTACTCCGAAGTGGACATTGTTGAAGATGCCAAAATACTGGGATGCGCTGAAGAAATCACTCGGCACGGCATCAAAATAATGGATTCGTTGCATATCGCTTGTGCGATCAGCGGTCATGCAGGGTATTTCCTTACGACGGATGATATAATTCTAAAAAGGTCAACTGAGATTCGAGATATCAATATAACTGACCCCGTCGGCTTCATACGCGAGGTGACAATATGATTACAGACACCGAGATAAAGACGAGGGGCATTCATATCCTTGCGCAACATCTTGGCGATGTGGAAGCGGAGCGATTTATCGCCCTCATTCAGCGCGAGCCATTTGACTATACGAAATGGCGTCAGGAAGTTAACAGCGAGGGCTCCGTTGAAGAAATAAGTCGCAACGCAATGGCCCTGAGAAATAAGTCGGCTGAACAGGACTGATTCGCATTTCTGCAACGCGTCAGATGCCGGAAAACGTTCGTGCACGTTTTGGCGCACGCCGAACGCAGGATCGGCACCTTCGGTCGACAAAGTCGTCTAAGAATTTGTCGCAATTTCCAGAAACGCGATTAGTCGCCCGCCACAAATCGCCCCACCGGATACCCCGCCGCGAAATCGATCTCCCAACACCCATTCTTCGTCGCGTAGCGAATCACCTCGCCCCGCTCGAAATCGCTGGCTCCTTTTCTCACAGCCGCATCGGGACTTCCCGGCAAGAGCGCGCCATCCGCCATGTGCTGCAACATCTTTGTACGATCGCCCACGCTGTGGCCCGTATCTTTGAAAACCACACCGTCCAAGTCTTTCTGAGCGATAAAGCGCGCCTCGATTTTCAGCCCCGCGCGTTTCATGCCCTCAACCAGCCGCCGCTTGTCCGCTGCGGGACACACCTTGTCCCGTGAGCCGTGGACCACGAAAATCCGCGCCTCATTGCCCAGCGCCACCATGTGCTTCAGGTGCGCAGGAAAACCGATGTCGCGAAGGTTGCGTGCATCCTTCGACAGGTATTCCTGACTCCTCCGGTTGCGGCTGTAGCCCGCATCGAGATAGGAGCCCCCTGGGCGACCAAAGGCGATGTCATAGCTCAGCTTCGCCATGCCGGAGCAATCCACAATTGCCGCAAAGGTGCGGGGCGCTAGCTTGTTGGCCATGTGGCTCACGTTGCCGCCACCGGAACCGCCCGTCGCATAGGTCCGGCCATCGTGAAAGGCGTGGCCGCCCGCTATCAGCCCCTGGCGCACCCAGTAGAGCGCGCGCAGCGCATCCAGCGCCTGAAGATACCCAAAATCATAAGGCGGTTGGGTCGCTACGTCGTATTTACCGCTCTGGAGGTAGTCCACGCAGATCGCCACGACGTTGTAGCGCTCGGCCAGCACGAGGGGATCCGGCGCGCCGATGGCATTGGTGCCGCCCCAGTTGTGGAGGCTCAGGAATAGCCCCGACTCGGCGTTGAGGTTCGCCACGGCCCCACCCGGATAGTAGACATAGGCCGTGATCGTGCGCGGGCCGGGCTGGAAGGCCCACTTCTGCGCGGGAAGCTCAACCGAGCCGTTCTCCGTCGGTAAGGCGGGCCAGGACCGATCATCGGCGAAGGCGGAAAGGCTCATGAAAAGTAGCAGCCAGCACAAGCGATTCAACCATAAACTCCAGTTAGAAAAATGGGTCGTATAGGTCCAATGACCCATAAGTCGTTCAAGACTCGCAAGTGCCCGGAACACCCCTACTTCTTCCCACACCCGCAGCTTCCGCTCCCGCACCCACCGCCGCCGCCACCTGCCTTCGGCCGCACCAACTGCAAGGTCCCCATCGGCATCGGATCGGCCACCACGATTCGCGCCGGGCTGCGATACCACGCGATCGCGAGACACAGCATCCAAACGCCGGCGATGAACAGTCCACCACCTTCGCGGGTGAGTTCACTTTTGAGATAGGGGTGCTCGAAGGTGGGCACCAGCGCCGCAAAACCCCCGAGATAGCCCAGGGTGCCGGGAATCGCCCAGGCCGTATAAACCCCGAATATCGCGGGAACCGTGACCACAACGCTGTATCCATAGATCAACATCCACACGATGCCATCGGGATCGTTGTATTGCACAAGAATCGACAGGATCAGCAGGGGTAGCATGACCACATTGGCGATGCGAAAGGGGGTGATGAGTTTTTTCGACTTTTCCATGGACACCTCGCGGGGTTGGGGTCAGCACATTGGAAACGACACTGAAGTTAATATAACACGGCACCCGGTGCAACACTCACAGGGACAACGGAGCCCTCAGGGACGACAGGAACCTGTTTCTTCCGCCGTCTCTGCCCAGGTCTTCATTTACTCCCCTTGTGACATGGGCCACTCGGTGGGGAGGGCTATCGAAAACAGGCCCATGAACTGCGCCAAAATTCTATAGGTCAGCCCCCAGATCGTGTAGGGGCCATAGGTAAATCCTGAGAACGCCTGCTGTTCGTAGTAATAGCTGCTGATGTTTCGTCCGTCCGCCAGATAGGCCAGCGGCACCCAGACCGTCGCGGCGACTTCGTGATTGTGGACAAGCTCGCCCGGATCCGGGCAGTAATACACCAACGGGCACACCGCCAACTCAAAGGTCCGCAGGCGCCCGCCAACCACATCGCTCAAGCGCCCCAGGAGCATGTCCGGAGACAGGGCCAGCCCCACCTCTTCCAGGGTCTCCCGGCGCGCCGCCGCCTCGACGCCAGGATCGTCCGACTCCACATGCCCGCCCGGGAAGGCCATCTGGCCGGACCAGGGGTCGTCTTCACGGGTGGCCCGTTGCATGAAGAGCACCTCCAGAGCGCCATCTTCCCCGTGGCGAAGCACCATGGCCACCGCCGCCACGCGGCTCGAGCTGCGGGAGGCCGCCGTTTCCGGCGTGAACTCCGCCAGGCGCCGCTGGATGTCCGCGAGGGTATGGTGCTCCATGGGCCGTGGGGGCGGGGTGGTGTGCACGGGGTACTCCTTGAAGGCGGGATTTCCAGATGACAATGACGGTGGAATATTGTGTATTATACGCCACTGCGTTTCGGGGATGCGATACCCGTTTGCGTGCGCGGCGCTCCAGTGGTATAAAGGAGGGCGCGTTCTCGCGCACCCGCGGGCCACGTAAGCTGTGGTACGGCCCGCCCCCGCAATCATTTTCCGCGGACAGACGCCCCGAAGGGGTGAGCTCTGTCCCTGTACGACCAAGGTAGTGTTATTTTTTCGAAGGAGTCGACCATGAATACCATTTCCGGAGACAAGGCGGGTCTGGCCGCCAAGAGCGCGCTGGAAGCCGGCGAAGGCATCCTGCGCCTGGCCCCCACCTGGGTGCCTCGCTCGTTCCTCCAGCCAGGACGCCGCCTCAAGCTGCACCCCCAGGACTACTACGCGCTGGGCAAGCACCGCGGCGGCATCGACGAGCGCTGGTTTGGCTCCACCACCCCGGCCGCCAACGACAACCGCAATGAAGACGAGGGCCTGAGCTATGTCGTCCATGACGGCGCCCGCTTTACCCTGAAGGACGCGGTGGACGTGCTCGGCGGCGAAGTCATCGGCGACGCCATCTGGAATCAGTACAAGAAGTGGCCGGTGTATTCCAAGTTCTTCGACAACATGGGCCCCATCCCCCATCACATGCACCAGAACGCCGAACAGGCCGCCCTGGTGGGCCAGGAAGGCAAGCCCGAGTCCTACTACTTCCCGCCCCAGATGAACGCCATCGGCAACAACTTCCCCTACACCTTCATGGGCCTTGAACCCGGCACCACCCGCGAGCAGGTGCGCCGCTGCATCGAGAACTGGAACAAGGGCGACAACGGCATCCTCGATCTCTCCAAGGCCTACCGCCTGAAGCCCGGCACGGGCTGGATGATCGGACCGTGCATCCTCCACGCTCCCGGATCCCTCGTGACCTATGAGCCCCAGTGGGGCAGTGATGTCTTCGGCATGTACCAGAGCCTCGTGGAAGGCCGCGACGTGCCCTGGGCACTCCTGGTGAAGGACATGCCCGTCGATAAGCACCAGGACATTGACTTCATCGTCGATCAGCTCGATTGGGAATCGAACGTGGATCCGAACTTCAAGGAAAACCACTACCTCGAACCCATCATCGACACCCAGGACGACGCCCACACCGACCGCTGGATTGTTTACGGCGGCGTCAAGGGTAAAGACTACTTCTCCGCCAAGGAACTGACCGTGAACCCCGGCCAGAAGGTCACGATCAAGGACAAAGGCGCAACCAGCCTCATCACCGTTCAGGGTCGCGGCCGCGTCGGCAAACTCGCCCTCGAAAGCCCCGACATGATCCGCTTCGGCGAAATGACGGAAGACGAAGTCTTCATCACCGCCAAGCGCGCCGGCGAAGGCTACGAAGTAGAAAACCTGGCGAAGGAATGCCCCCTGGTCATCCTCCGCTACTTCGGCCCGGATGTGAACCCCCAGGCCCCGGCCATCGGAAGCTACACGCGGTAAATAGGCGCAGGTTGGCAAACTCGAAAGTTGAATTGTTGTTTTTGCGCGATATGCGTGAAGAGTATCTTCCGGCCCGAAGGGCCAATACATTTTAGCCCAGGGCAACGCCCTGGGTTCACTTAGATTCAAGTTAATAGCCCTGAAAGGGCGCAACAAACGCGATTCCGGGTTTGTGTTTTGCCCTTTCAGGGCGATACGGTGTTTCCGTTGCCATTTCCCAGGGCGTTGCCCTGGGCTAATATGTTTCGCCCCGTTGGGGCACGCTATGGAATTTCGGCTGGCCATAACGCGGCAGGCCCCACCGTAGAAGCATTGCAGGAAGCGAGAGACGGCCACCCTCAACTGGGGCCGCCGAAAACCAAAAGGGATAACACCACCATGAAAAAGATCTCCATCGGAAGCTGGGCCTACAGCATTGGCCCGTATGAAAACACCCCCATCCCCTGGGAAGAAGTGCTGACGACGCTGAAGTCGCTTAACTTCGACGGCGTGGAAGTGGGCGGCTTCTCCATTCACCCCAGCCCTGAAAACGCCCCGAATAAGGAAGACCGCGATAAGATCGTGGCCCAGGCCAAAGAAATCGGCATCGGCTTTTCCGGTTTTGTGCCGAATCTCTGGGGCGAAAAGCTCGTCAACACCGAAGATCCCTCCGGCTACATCGCCGCCTTCAAGCAGGGCGCCCAGTTCGCCCACGACCTCGGCATCAAGGGCGTCCGCGTCGACTGCGTCCAGCCCCCCACGATCCACGCCGAGATCGACTACGACGTGGCCAAGAAGCGCGTCGTCAGCACCTGGAAGGAATGCTCCAAAATCGCCGCCGACCTCGGCTGCTACGTCACCTGGGAATTCGAGCCCGGATTCGCCTTCAACAAACCCTCCGACGTGCTCCGCATTGTCGATGAAGTGAACGAAGAGAATTTCGGCATCGAGTTCGACACCTGCCACGCCGAAATGGTCGCCGGTAAAGGCGCCCGCCAGCACGGCACCAAAGAAGTGCTCCCCGGCGGCTGCCTCGAAATGGCCCAGAAGCTCAAAGGCAAGATCAACCACATCCACCTCATCGACTCCGACGGCACCCTCCACCACGACGAGACCAGCAGCCACCCGCCCTTCGGCGACGGCTACCTCGACTTCGATGCCATCGTGCCCGTGCTCCTCGACGCCGGTGTGCCCCACGACTGGTGGACCATCGACCTCTGCTTCTGGCCCGACGCCTGGAAGGTCACCGAGCGCTGCAAGAAGAGCATCGACGAACTGAATAAGAAGTTCTGCAGCTAAGACCGAGTGCAAAGCCCCCCGGCAACGGGGGGCTTTTTTGTGAACAGCAGGGGCACAGACATTCCTGTCTGTGGGTTACGAGTGCCCAAGGCGCGACGCTCGGCCTGAAAGGCCAAAACAGCATAGCCCAGGGCAACGCCTTGGGTAGCATGGCCAAAAATTGAATCCAGCCCTGAAAGGGCGACACAGTTCCGGAACTGCGCTGCCCTCACAGGGCGACTAAAATGTCGCATCCACCTTTCCCAGGGCGTTGCCCTGGGCTGTTGGACTGCGCTGCCCCTTCGGGGCGAAGACTAAAATCGACTTGAACAGGACCCCGCGACAACCCGCGGCAAAATCATCGGCCCCCGACCGGGGCCCACACCAAGGAGAGACACCATGGCCAAGAAAAAACTCAACATCGGCATGATCGGCTACGGCTTCATGGGCCGCGCCCACTCGAACGCCTTCCGCAAGGTCAACAACTTCTTCGACCTCGAATACCAGCCCGTACTCAAGGCCGCCTGCGCGCGCAACGCCGAAAAAGCCCAGACCTTCGCCGACAACTGGGGCTACGAAAGCATCGAGACCGACTGGCGCACGCTCGTCGAACGTGACGACATCGACTGCATCGACATCGGCAGCCCCAACAACACCCACGAAGAAATCGTCCTCGCCGCCGCCGCCAAAGGCAAGATGATCCTCTGCGAGAAACCCCTCGCCATGAACGCCGAAGAAGGCGAGCGCATGACCGCCGCCGTCGAGAAGGCCGGCGTGCCCAACATGGTCTGGTACAACTATCGCCGCGTACCCGCCATCACCCTCGCCAAGCGCCTCATCGACGAAGGTCGCCTCGGACGCATCTTCCAGTACCGCGCGAAGTACCTCCAGGATTGGACCATCAGCCCCGAACTGCCCCAGGGCGGCGCGGGCCTCTGGCGTCTCGACGCCTCCGTCGCTGGAAGCGGCGTCACCGGCGACCTCCTCGCCCACTCGATCGATACCGCCATCTGGCTCACCGGCGGCATCGAAAAAGTCACCGCCATCACCGAGACCTTCATCAAAGAGCGCCAGCACAACCTCACTGGCAAGAAACAGGAAGTCACCATCGACGACGCCTGTGCCTTCCTCGCCCGATTCGATTGCGGCGCCCTCGCCACCTTCGAATCCACCCGCTACGCCCGCGGCCGCAAAAACCAGAACACCTTCGAAATCAACGGCGAACACGGATCCATCTACTTCGACCTCGAAGATCCCCACCAGCTCCAGTTCTTCGACAACAAACACGAGAGCCACATCCACGGCTGGCAGACCATCCTCGTCACCGACTTCGAGCACCCCTACATGGACCACTACTGGGTCCCCGGAACGACCATCGGCTACGAACACACCTTCGTCAACGCCACCGCCGATTTCCTCAAGAGTCTCGAAGCCGGCGAGGCCCCAGTACGCCCCAACTTCCGCGACGCCTTAGAGACGCAATACGTCTGCGACGCCGTGCTCAAGTCCGGCAAAACCGGTGTCTGGGAAAGCTGCAAGGCGTAAGGGAAAGCGCGGGGGCGATAGATTAGTGTTATAAAAAGGCGGCCCCGGCGAATGTCGGGGCCGCTTTTCTTAGCCACGAAGTGGCGACATAGCGTAGCCCTGGGTGAAGCGAGGAACGAGCGGAACCCAGGTTAACCATTCCCCATGACTTGCGTCCTGGCGCGGAAACCAGTTTGCCTGCCAACGCTTCGTCAGAGCGCCCTTAGTCCCGAAGGTTCGCCTTTCGTAGAACCCAATTGGATCGAGGCACGAGATTTGAATCTCCGTGCGGTGTCACGCCCGGGGCACTACGTAAGCAGCCCACCTCCCCCCGGCTGATTTCGGACTTCCGCCTCCGAGGAATCCGAGAAGATGCACTCGCCAATTACGCGCGAGGTCACTTCCTCCAAGTAAGAACGGAGCGTTTTATCCAGTTCATTGAACTCCGGCCAGAGTGTCTCATCGACGAAGGAGCGCGAAACGCGGGCCATCACCGTGGTGTAACGCTGCCCGGAGTACCGGTAGGGTTTGAGGTCGTAGCGGCGCATCAGCGCCACGAGCAGACGCCTGGACCAGGCGTCCTGCAGGGTAAATCTGTATTCGACGGGAGGGTCGGCTTCCTGCATGCTCCGCAGGCGCTCCCGAATCCGATTCATGGCATTGGCGGCCGCATCGCGTTCGCCGTCGAAGGTCGTTCGCGCGAACACCGCCTCGACCCGTTGCAGCTTCTGTATAAGCTCTTCTTCTTTCGTCAACACTTCACCCTTTTCGTTCGCAGCATTTCTTATATTTCTTGCCGCTGCCGCAGGGGCAGGGCGCATTCGGACCAATCTTCGTTTCGGCCCTCCTGGGCACTTCCAAGGCATGCCGCATGGCTCGGGGAAGCCGCTTGTTGCCAAGCGCCACATTGTCGTACAACTCGGCAAAGTTCTCCATGAAGTCCTCGCGCGCCGAATCGGCGAGACGGTGGAAGCGCCAGCGCGCCTTGTGTTTCAGCGCGCGTTCGAGCACGCGAAATGCCTCGGCCTTCTTGCCACTGCGTTCGAGGATATCGGCGAGGGCGTATGCGGCCTCGGGGCTGGATGGATCGACGCGCAGGCACTTCCGAAAGCAGGCTTCGGCCTGTCGCTCGCGATCAACCGTGGCGTAAGTGTTGGCGAGGCTAAGTAGGTCCACGAAGCTGAGGGGATCCTTTGCGACAGCCTCGGTATAGTGCTCAATGGCACCCCCCACCGAAGTCAAGCGTCCGTCCCAAAGTTGCGCCGTCACTAGTTTCAGTGGGCTCTCGATGGCGCCGCCTTTGGGGGCGGAAGCTACCCGCAAAATCTCCGCCAATACCGCTATCTGGCCTTTGCTACTTAAACTCATACGATCAAACGCGCCACAGGAAATGCACGTGAGCTCGTCCGCGATATAAGGCTTGTCCTCCGGCGCTTCCGGTGACACGAATATCGCCTTCACCTCATACTCGTTCAGATCGCCGCACGCGGCGCACTTAAGCTCCATCCCCAGCGCCCCGGTTCCGGCGCCCTCTTCCCATGATGTAAGGCTTTGTTTGTGCCTCTGTGCCGACCGGGCGGCCTCGCGCTCGCGCACGGCGGCCAAATGCTCATGGTCGCTGCCCAGCAGGGTTGATATGAGGAGGAAGGTCTCATCAATCAGCGGATTCTTCCGCTTTAGTTCGGGGGCGAGCACTTCGAGCAGGCGGGCGTCGGGCACGGCCTCGGCGGCCTCGCGCCACATTTCAAACCGCTCATTGCGCATTTCCGGGAAGCAGCGGACAAGGAGCGCCACGGTGGCCTCGCCACCTGTACGCGCAAGGATACTCAGGCCAGCGGTCCGCTGTTCCGCATCGAGACGGTCCCACGAATCAACCAAGGCGCGCTCCGCCAAGTCCCCGAACAGAGAGAGGGCATCGATGGCCGCCTCAACAAGGAAATCCTCGTGCTCCTCGTTCAGGTAGTGGAGTAAATGCGGGACAAACGCTTCGCACCGCAAGTCGCCCATCAGACGTGCCAGGTGAGCCGCACCATAATGCTCTTCGACCTCTGGAAGTTTCCCTGCGACCAGGCGAACGACCTCATCGACGGGACATTCCCGAAGTCGCGCGAGGAACTCCTCATACCGGGGCAATTCCCTGAGATCGGCGGCAATTACACCCACGCAATCTTCAGCGGAATACTCCGTGTGGCTTTTCGAAGTGCGCAGCCAACTGGCGGCGCCAATTCCCAGGAGGAACTGGCCGACTACCGGCTTAAGCACACTCTGAACGGAGTGCTCGCGGTTCCCCATCATGGAACGTACGACATCGAGGGGACGGTAGCTCCGGTGTCGGCACCGCTCAACGACAAAAACGAACGCATCGCCGATGTTAATCTTTTCTACGCCGGTGACAAGGTGGTCCAGTTCCTCCAATGGCGCGTCCGCATCGAAGAGTGGGGCGAGGCTCGCGAAAGATTGCTGCGTATTGCCGCTCTGCAAATCTCGGATGTGATCCAGAAACGGTATATCGTCCGTGAGTATCATGTAGGCGCTGCCCAGCGCCGACTCGGCCAGGCGCACCTGCTCCGGGGCCGTGACGAGGTCTATCAGAAGGCCTTCCAGAGCGGGAAGGTCGTGTACCCATGCCAGACGAATCGACTCGCTGACAGCGAAGGCGCCTTCAATACCGCCAGTGTTGCCAGCCATCCCGTCGATCATGCGCTGCGCGAGGTCACGCGCTTGCTGCGAGTGCATCAATTGCAACGCTTTTGATACGCCGGCCGTCTTGTTGAAATCCTCCCAGAGCGATCCCGACGCGATATACGCGTCGAAAAGGTCGAGCGCCTTGTCCGGGACCGTTTCCACCATCACCGGTGCCGCCCAGCCAGCGACCGAGTCCTCCCACTCCGGCCAGCGCTCCGCCAGCAGATTGGCTGCTCCATGGAATCGCTCCATGGACAGCGTCCGAAACATCCGCGTCAGCACATCTCCGTCGCCGACATCAATGAGACGCCGAATCACAGCATCGTCAAACAGGGAAAGTTCCAACTTCGACGTATCGGAGCGGTCAGATTTCTTTTTGGCCTCCAACCTGCGAAGAGCCCACCGGGCGACGGCGGGATTTTGAATCGACCCGCGAACATGATGTTCGCTCCAGACTTCTTTCATAGGTGACTTTCTTTTATCCGTGCCATACGGCGAGATGATGACCATAATTTCATCAAGAGTTTGGCTGCAACAATACTTTCCCCTGTGATGCCTCGTCAATGTACACGTGCAGTCGACGGCTCGTTTTGGTGAAAACTCCCCCTCTTCATTGGACCCACTACAAGTTGTCGGGAAAAAGAGGCTATCGTCGAGCAGGGTCCCCAAGCCGACCGTGATTCCGAGGATGATCGGCGACCCGGGTTGATCGTAGGTGAATTGGCGCAGAATCGTTGGTCGCGAGACTGGAAACCGTCTGTTCCTCGGCCCACGCCCTGTACCTTGCCAGCACGTCATCCCGGCTTATGAAGGGGGTCACCACGACCCGCATCTTGTAGCCGTAGCGCTGACCGGCTTTCGGGGAGCGGATCACATATTGCCAGTCCCAGGCGGGACTGTGGGGATCGGGTTTTCCCGATTCATCCTTGATGAAATTCCACAGCGCGAAACGGATAGGCTCGATCTGGTCGAACATCAGGATATAGGCGAAGGTGTCGGCCTTCGTGGCGAGATCGTGGTCGCCATCAATCAGTCCGTAGTAGAAGGGCAGAACGAAGCGCTTCTCCGGATGCTCGATGATGTTGAGCGATTTGGATTCCGCTTCATAGGTCAAGGGTTGGACGCCCATGGCGGCTACGGTGCCGGTCTCGAAGCCCTGTTTGTCGCTGGTGGCCGCGCCGAACTGGAGCCAGCCCTCCTCGCCGCCGGTCGTGCCCCAGAAGTGAATGGGCCGTTCGATCGTGCGCGCCATGTAGCTTGCCCACATGAAGGCGAGGTAGCCCTGCGGCCAGACGTCCCGCGCAGGTATGGCGGTAAACGCCATATCGATGCCGTCGGGCTCCACGAAGGTGTAGGTCATGGTGCAGTCCACGCCCCAGGAGGACGACGCGGCGGGCCAGTGCAGTGTGGCTTGACGCTTGCCCTGTATGAGAAGCCCATTCGGCTCCACGCGCGGCGTAAACATGGAAATGGCCGCGTCCGCCGCCGCGCCGTTGAAGATGTGCTCGAAGTTCAGGCCGACTTGTGTCTCTCGGTAGAAACTCTTGTCTGGATAGAGGCGATGGGAGAGCAGGTTAAAGCCACCGCCGTCCCGCTTGGCGTTGCCCTCGTTGTCGAGGAGCCAGCCGGAGAGATCGGCGTTGCTGAGGAAGACTTCATTCGCGGGATTGCCGTTGACCGCACGACCGGGCTCGACGGCATGGGTGTGGACGGTTGGAATGATGAAAAGGAGGTAATAGCAAAGGAATCGAAGCATGGTGTGTGTCTCCCTGGAGAACAGGATAACACGTCTGACGGAATGTGGAGACTTGAGCGTTACTGAGGCTAAGAGTGGCCTTGGCTTTCCTGGAGCCTCCGAACGCCGTGAACAAGTACCCTGAAACTCTGAGATACGTTTCGTTCCATGGAGAGGTGCGAACCCATTTTTCGAGCGCCTGAGACTTTCTGAAACTCGGGTACGAGTCTGGTCAGCTCTTCGGACGGACTCGAAACGCTGTCAGGATCACGATATTTCGATTTGTTGCCGATTTGGCGCAGCGAGTCGTTTTCGAACGCCTCAGCGAGCGCATCCGGTTCGCCAAGATACCATGCCTCCAGTTCCTGGCATGCGATCCTGACGATGGTATCGGGGCGTCCGGCCTCGCGGCAGATCGTGGAGAGTCGGGACTTTAGTTGCTTGCATTCGCCGCCGTCGTTGTCGCGCAGCACCACAAAGCTAATGCCTGGCTCACGCCAAGCCCGAAGTATTCGGGGAATGCTCTTCTCCAGGTGGTTCTTGCCTTCGTGCTGCACACACTTGAAGTCTAAGTCAGGGAAGAGTCTGGGGAGCAACTGTTCGAGCAGTACTTTCATGGAATACTCCTCCAAGAGGAACACGACTCGGCTCATCGAAGCCCGGCTCCCTCGAAAAGCCCTTGTTTCCAGAGCGCCCCTGGAATGTCGCCTTCCTTTACGAGGTTCTGCAACAGCTCGCTGTCTGAGGCGCGCCGAACTGTGGTGAACCCATTTTCCTTCACCAGCCAATAAATTTCATCGAGCTTTGCGCCGTTCAGAAAGTCGGGGGAGTGGGTTGAGACGAAGACCTGACCACCCCGCCGGGCGTAGTCGCGAAACTCCTCCAGGAGCTCATATAAAAGCTCGGGGTAGAGTTGGTTCTCGGGTTCCTCAACCGCGAGCAGTGGATGGGGGGTGGGATCGTAGAGGAGTACCAAGTAGGCGAACAACTTGAGCGTGCCATCGGAAACGTAGCGCGAACTGAAGGGGTCTTTGAAACTCCCGTCCTGAAAGCGTAAAACCAGCCGACCGTCTTCTGTAGTTAGTGGCTCCACGTGAATCACGCCAGGAATTCGTTCACGCATTTTTGCCAGAACCTCGTCAAATTGATCGCGATGGTGTTCGTACAGGTGTCGCGCGACTTGTGCGACGTTATCTCCACGAGTAGACAGGTGCTCAGCGTGATTGGCTTCCAGACTGGGTCTGGTATCATCGATTCGAATATCAGAGACATGCCAATGCTCTATGAGACTGCGCAACTCCGAAACATAACGAAACCCCTTGAACTGGCCAAGACCCTTTATCGCGAGGGTTGAAAGATCTTTCAATTCGAACGACATCGCCTGCTCGACTGAGCTGGGCTCGCCGAAGTCGTCTTCATTGGTGATGGCAGTCCCCTTACCTAACGCGAAGTCGACCAGATGCCAAGGCTTTTCATTGACTCGGCTGCGCAAAGTGACCCTCTCTCGCGCTATGACAGGTTGGCCGTGATCGTCCGAAATCGACAACTTATATATGGTTTGAAAACCAGCCACTTCGCTGAATTTAATCGCGAATTCTATGGGGCCGTCGCACCCTCGACTCACAAGCTCTCGAAATCCTCCCCGTCGAGCAACGGCTTCGGCGGCATTCTGATTCAGCGCTTCTTGAAGAAATGCAAAAACATCAAATAGAGTGGACTTGCCGGCGCCGTTAGCGCCGACCACAATCGTAAGATTTTTGAGATTATTGAACCTAGCATCTCTAAAGAGGCGGTAGTTTTTTACTTCCAGCGTTTCAATATGCATAGCTTCTGCTTTCGGAATAGAGAACGGGGCACAATCTTGTTGATGGTATCACAGTTGATGGAATTCGTTAACGGCTTAACTTCCGCCGAAATCCAGCACGGCCCGATAGCGCACGTGGCCTCCCTCCAGCCGCGCCATGACTTTGTTAATCTCTTCAGGCGCGTAGACTTCCACGGTGGGCTTGACCTTGCCTCGCGCCGCGAGCGCCAGCACTTCCACGAGATCGGCGCGGCTGGATTGTTGGGAGCCGACGAGTGAGATCTGGTGGCTCAGCAGGTGCAGGGGATCCACGGTGATGGGCTCGGGGCTGATGGCCATGGATACAAGTTTTCCCTCGTCGCGGATTCCGAAGAGCAGTTCGCTGTTGTGGCGCATGCTGTTCGTTGTCGAGAGCACGACATCGGCCCCGCCCATGGCCGCCAGTTCATGGCCCGCGTGCTCCTGGATAACGAGCACGTCATCCGCGCCCAGGGCCAGGATTTCTACGCGCTTGTGCTCGTTTGCGGTGATGCCGATGACTTCGTGGCCGTGGGCTTTCGCGATCTGAATGGCGATGTGGCCGAGTCCGCCCACGCCCGCGACCGCCACGCGGTCACCGGGACGCATGCGCGCGTTGCGGTAACCGCTCATGACGGTGTAGCCCGCGCAGAAGAGGGGCGCGGCGAGCTGCCAGTCCAGGCCATCAGGCAGCAGCGTGCAGCCCGCTGCCTTCGCAATCATGAAGTCGCGGTGGCCGCCGCCCAGCTCCATCCAGGTCTGAACACCGGCGCAGTAATCCGGCTTGCCGCTCTGGCACGTGCGGCACCGTCCGCAGCCCTCCTGGACCCACGATACGCCCACGCGGTCTCCATGGTGCAGACGTGTCACGCCCGGTCCCAGCGCATCGATGGTCCCCACCGGCTCATGGCCGAATACCCAGGGCGACGCGATGTGGAGATCTCCCCGCCAATAGTGGATGTCCGTGCCGCAGATTCCGCTGGCCATGGTGCGTATTCGTACTTCGCCCGGCCCCGGCTCGGGCATGGCTTCGTCGCGCAAATCGAAGGGGGCGCCGGGGCCGTTGAAATAGATCGATTTCACGGATTCGCCCCAGCCTCAATCCATGCGCGGTTGAAGGCGTAGTGCTGACGGCTGCTGATCAGTTGGATTACACCGTCGGGCGTCTGGCACGCGCTCATGTAGCCTTTGGGTTCGGCGTTGGTGTTGGTCATTTCGAAGGGGGCACCGTCCATCAGTTCCACGGTCGCGCCGGATCCGTCGCTCACGAGTCGCCGTACGGGCCAGGTCGCGCCGTCGTCGTAGGAGAGGGCGGCGAAGAGCCCTTTGCACGCGCTCATGCCGCCCGTGGCGTCGGTCATGGTTTCGGGCTCATTGGCGAAGGAGACCAGGAGGAGCGCCCCATCGTGAAGTCGCATGAGCACCAGGCGCTGCCCGCTCTTGATCGGCTGGAAGGGACTGGGGGAGACGGTCCAGCGACGGCCCCGATCAGCCGAGACACTCTGGGGCATGCGGAGCACGCCATCGGTCCCGGCCACATCGTCGCCGCGTCCGAAGCCAAAGAGGCGACCATCCCGCAACTGCGTTACGCCTGCGTGAATTCCGGCAAGCTTGCCACCCGCATCGTTCCAGGTTTGGCCCTTGTCCGTGCTCAGGTGGACCGATGTGCCGCCCTGGCCCTGGGAGCGGGCGTCGCAGGGCAGGAGCCAGGTGCCATCAGCCATTCGGAACACGGACTCGACCGGGAGGTGGCGGGTGGTGTGTTCCGGCATGATGATCCGGGCCTCGCTCCACGTCGCGCCGCTGTCGGCGGAGCTCATCATGACCACGGCCAGATTACCCCACGTGGCGGCGGCGGAAAGGCCCACGAAGACATGGATGTTGCCTTCGCTGTCATTCCAGGCGGCGGGGCCGTGATCATTGCGATCGGGCGCATCCCAGAAGGGGGCAGCGTCCTCCCATTGTTCCACGCCATGACGCAGGCGGGCGGCGGCCAGGCCGAGCTCGCGGGACTGCTCCCGGACGGTCGAATACCAGATGGCCAGCAGATCGCCATTGGGACATTCCACCAGCGCGGGGTCATGGTTGTGCTCGGAATAGAGCGGCCCCTGGGAGTTCTCAGGGATGTTTACATAACGTTTCGGCGCCTGAAAAAAGGGGACGGCGGGGTCGGGTCCTTCGGCGAGGTTCTGGGGGATTTCCTGACGCACATCTCGCTGGTGCAGCGGCTGCTGAGGCGGGGCCAGTGGGGCGGACGCGGGGGACTCGCCCAGCACCACGCGGAAGCCGATCAGCCAGTGCTTGTCCTGGGGCAGGGTGCCGCTGCGGTTGGCGGAGCGGAGATAATAGGGCAGGGTGCCGTGGCTCCCGCCGCGTGTAACGCGAAACTGGCCCGAACCCCGGCCCACGGGGTCGGTCTGCGCGCCCGCTTCGTAGGGGCCATACCAATCCTGGCACCACTCCTCCACATTGCCATGGAGGTCGCGCAGGCCCCAGGGGTTCGGTGGCGTCTTTCCGACCGCCAGGGAAACCAGATCAGCCTCATAATCTTTGGGATAGTTTTCGACCCGGAAGGGATCGGGATACCACGTCCGAACCTGATTCTTGTGATACAAAGTCGGAAGCGCCGCGCCGGTGTTGAAGTGGGTCTCAGTTCCCGCGCGACACGCGTACTCCCATTCGGCTTCCGTTGGCAGACGGTAGGGCAGACCCTCTTTTTCGCTGAGCCAGGCGCAATAGGCCTGGGCCTCGTCCCACGACACGAAGACGACGGCTTCGTCGTCTTCCTCCGAGAATCCCAGTTTTCCGCGCAGGCCCACATGATCCGGGTCGAACATCTCGTACTGGGCGTTGGTCACTTCCGTCGTGCCCAGGTAAAAGGGCCGGCTGATGGTCACCGGATGACTCGGAAATTCGTCGAAGTCGCCATTGACCATATTGGACTGTCCCTCGGAGAGGTACTCCGGCAGGGGTGTGGAGTCCGCGCCCATGGTGAAGGCGCCGGGCTCGATTCGGACGAAGGTCATGTCCAGACTGTTGGTGTGGGTGGGGGTGTCGGGCAGTTGTGCATGGGCGGATGACCATTGTACAACCGCAAGCGCGGCGATCAGCGAACGATACATGGCAGAAACTCCTCCGTTGTGGCTCCCGTATAAAAGGGCCGGTAAAGTTTGCGATGGCGTGTCGGGTCGATTCCGCCGCAAGCACACAAACCGCCCTCTCGGGCGGATCGCGTGGCACGTTTGGAATTCCTGTTTTTACGTGCTATTTCACCTGTCTCACGCGTTTCAGTGGCCACCACACGCCCGTAGCGCGACCGATCAGGTTTGCCGCGGGCACCGTCCCCATCACGCGGCTGTCCAGGGCCGACTGGTCCTCGGGGCTGTCGGTCAGGATGAATAGCTGGCCTTCCGCGACGTGCACTTTGCCGTTGTTCGTTGGCTCCAGGTCCTTCAGCGATGCGATGGGCCGGTCGAGCCAGGCCGCCTTTACGGCAACGCCGCCCACGATCAGTTTGCCGTCGTCGATGTGGACCTCGTCGCCGGGCAGTCCCACCACGCGCCCCAGGAGCTGGTCATAGTCCCGTGCGACTTCGCCCACGGGCCGATAGAGCACCCAGTCGCCACGGGAGGCCTGTCCCCATCGCG
The DNA here is from genome assembly GCA_041859365.1 of Candidatus Hydrogenedentales bacterium. Taxonomy (GTDB): domain Bacteria; phylum Hydrogenedentota; class Hydrogenedentia; order Hydrogenedentales; family JAEUWI01; genus JAEUWI01. Next base: position 35,633 of record JBHEKR010000581.1, on the reverse strand, counting down.
CGATGCGCAGGGTGGTCATCGGCACGCGAAGGCCGAAGGCGATGAAACTGATGAAGAGATGATCAACGCCGTCTCCCGTTTTGTTCATGACCGGCCAGGAGCATCCGAAGAAGAGGCGTATGACGCAGAGCAGTGTGAGCATGAAGAGCAACCCGTTCCACCAGTAGGTTTGAGAGAACCCCGTGAAGTCGCGCCACCGGGGCGGCGGCCACCAGATGGACGCCACGCGTCCCACGATGTTCTCATTGGGAAGCCAGCCGAAATATCGGCCGTCCCGACTGTTCGCACTGTTGTCCCCCAGCACGAGATAGTGTCCCTCCGGCACCACGGAGTATTCCGACTCCGGGCGCACGCCATAGGTCATGCCGAAACCCGCGGTGTAGAACTGGCCCTCCGGCATGAAATCCGGGATGGCCAGCTCCTCATTGTTCACGTAGACGTGGCCGCCGCGAATCTGAATGCGCTCGCCCGGCATGCCCACAATGCGCTTCACGAGCGTGGGGTGCTCCGCATCGGGCTCCACCGACTTAAAGACCACGATATCCCAGCGCGCCGGGGCCTTGCCCTGCCAGATGCGTTTGTTCATGAAAGGGTAGCGCACGCCGTAGACGAATTTGTTCACAAAAACCCGGTCACCCTTGCCGAAGGCCGGGTCGCCGTGGAGCGTGGTTTCCATGGAGCCCGAGGGAATTCGGTAGGGCTCCGCGATGGGCCAGCGGATGAGCGTGGCGAGGGCGAGGGCGAAGAGGAGGCTCTTGTTCCACTCCCACGCGGCCTCGGGCGTCATGCGGCCCAGGGACCACTCCACGATGCCCAGCACCAGCGCACCCACAGCGCAGTAGTAGGCCCAGTCGGGGAGATCGACGCCGGTGAAGCGATGGGCCAGCAGCAGGGCGCCGCCGAGGATGGTAAGCGTTGCGCCGCCGATGGTGTAGAGGCTGAGGCCGCAGTCTCGCTTCGGCGTTTCTGGTGTTTCCTGCGTATCGCCCATGATGGCTCCGTAAACTGTTTGAAAACCTGCTGGCGCTGCTGGCGGAATTCCGCCTCGCCATACCTACAGGGACGACAGGGACAGCAGCGACATCAGGAACGATAACTTCTGCCGTCCCTGTAGTCGCTGCTGTCCCTGTAAACTCCTTGCCCGCGCCATTCTTTTCCCTACTTTGCCATCGCCCTTTTCGCCGCCCGCTCCTTGCGCCATTGCTGCACCTCAAAGCCCACAATCAGTGTGGGAATGCCGAAGAGCAGCAGCTTGCCCCACCACGTGTGGGAGAAGCCGGTGAAATCCCGGGCATGGCCGATGGGCCAGAATACAGCCGAGGCGCGTCCGTAGAGGTTTTCGCGGGGCACCCAGCCATACATGCGACCGTCCACGCTGTTCAGACTGTTGTCACCCAGCATGAAGTAGTGGCCTTCAGGCACGACCTGATACTTGTCCTCCGGCAGGCAGCCATACTTCGGTGGATACTTCTCCAGCATCTGGGAGAAAGCCGCCCGCGCCTCAGGTTCCGGCGCCAGCCTGGAGGCCCGCTCGATTTCGGCATAGCCCCAGTATCCTTGAAAGTCTTCCGGCATGGTCTTGCCAAAGGGCACGACCTCGCCATTGATCAGGAGTTTGCCATCCTTCAATTGCACGCGCTCGCCGGGCAGCCCCACGATCCGCTTGATGAGGCGGGGATGCTCGCTGCCGCCCTTCGGGGGCTTGAACACGACGATGTCCCAGCGCTGGGGCTCCCACCAGTCCATGAGGCGGATGGTGGTGAAGGGGATGCGTGGCCCGAAGAGCATCTTATTCGTGAGAACGCGGTCGCCCTTGAACATGTTTTCATTGCCGTGAAGCGTGGGCTCCATGGAGCCGGAGGGAATGCTGTATTGATCGACGATACAGGCCTTTACGGTGAAAATAACCAGCAGCAGGACCGCGATCTCGCGTACTTGGCGCAACCAGCCGGAGCGGGGGCTGTTCTCCGCGGGGGCCGCGGCGGGATGCTCGTTTTTTTCAGCCATGGTCATCGGTCCGAATCTTCGCTGACGCGCAAAAGGGCCATAAAGGCCTCCTGCGGTACTTCCACGGTGCCCACCTGTTTCATGCGTTTTTTACCCGCTTTCTGTTTTTCGAGGAGTTTGCGTTTACGCGTAATATCGCCGCCATAGCATTTGGCGGTAACGTTCTTGCGCATGGCCTTCACAGTCTCGCGCACGATAATCTTGCCGCCGATAGCCGCCTGGATAGCCACTTCATATTGCTGGCGGGGGATAAGCGTGCGCAACTTCGAGGCCAGGGCCTTGCCGATGGTCACCGCGTTGTCACGGTGTACGATAACGGAAAGGGCATCCACCGATTCTGCGTTGAGAAGAATATCGAGCTTCACCAGGTTGCCTGTACGGTAGCCGATGATTCGGTAGTCCAGCGAGCCGTAGCCGCGCGTGTAGGATTTCAGTTTGTCATAGAAGTCCACCACGATTTCCGAAAGGGGCATCTGGTAGACGGCCATGCAGCGGTTGCCGTCGATATAGTCCACGCGCACGTGCACGCCCCGCTTTTTCTTGCAGAGATCAATTACCGTGCTCAGGTATTCAGTGGGGCACATGATGTCCGCCTCGATATAGGGCTCTTCGCACAACTGAATCTCGCCCGCGGGCGGCATCTGCGATGCCTTTTCGAGAATAGTCACCGACCCGTCGGTGCGCGTGATGCGATAGGCCACGTTGGGCATCGTGCACACGAGCGTCAGGTTGAATTCACGCTCCAGCCGCTCCTGGATGATCTCCATGTGGAGCAATCCCAGGAAGCCCAGGCGGAAGCCCAGGCCGAGCGCGTCGGAACTGTCCGCCACATAGTCAAATGAGGCGTCGTTCAAGCTCAGCTTTTCCAGCGCGTCGCGCAGCTCGCCGAAGTCCGTGGCGATGGCGGGATACATCCCGCAGAACACCACAGGCTTCACTTCTTCATAGCCGGGCAGAGCCTCGGCCGCGGGCTTGTTTGCGTCCGTGACGGTGTCACCAACTTTGGTGTCCTGCAAGGTCTTGATGTTGCAGATCATGTAACCCACTTCGCCCGCTTCGAGCGAGGGGAGCGCGCGAATGGCCGGCGTGAAGCAGCCGACTTCCGCCACGTCATATTTGGTTCCCGTGGACATCAACTGAATTTTCTGACCCTTGCGGATACTGCCATCGACCACGCGCATGTACACGATAACGCCGCGATAGCTGTCATAGGAAGCGTCGAAAATCAGGGCGCGCAGGGGGGCGTCGGGGTTACCTTTGGGCGCCGGCATCTTATTGACCACCGCCTCCAGCACGTCCTCCGTGCCGATACCCGACTTCGCACTGGCCAGCACGGCATCGTCCGAGTCCAAGCCGATCAGGTCCTCGATCTGGCGCCGGGCGCTTTCAATGTCCGCGCTGGGCAGGTCGATTTTGTTGATGACCGGGATGATCTCCAGATTCTGGTCCACCGCCTTGTAAGCGTTGGCCAGGGTCTGGGCTTCCACACCCTGGGCCGCGTCCACCAGGAGCAGCGCGCCTTCGCAGGCCGCCAGGCTCCGGGAAACTTCATAAGCGAAGTCCACGTGGCCGGGCGTGTCGATCAGATGGAGCATGTAGGTCTCGCCGTTCTTGGCTTTATACTCCATGCGCACCGCCACCGATTTAATCGTGATACCACGCTCCCGCTCAATATCCATCGTGTCGAGGGTCTGCTCTTTGAGCTTGCGGTCCTCGATCGTGTGGGTGAATTGGAGCAGGCGGTCGGCCAGGGTCGATTTGCCGTGGTCGATGTGGGCGATAATGCAAAAATTACGAATGTGCGATTGAGCCATCAAAGGGGCCTTACGTTAAAACTAGCAAGCGCGGGCCAATGCCCGGCGCGGTCAAACTTCGCGGCCGCTCAACTGTGCGGCCTTCGTCACTTCCAATCGGTAAACCACGTCGCCACCGTCCACATCGCCCGTCGCCTCAAAGCCCATACCTTCGTAGAGCCGGATCGCGCGCTCGTTGCCGGGCGCCACGCTGAGGTACACGGGACAGGACCCGCCGTTCCTCGACAGGATCTCCGACACCAGCAGGCGCACCGCCTCCCGACCGAATCCCTGGCTCTGATAGGACGCGCCTATCATCAGTCGGAGAATGTGGTAGCGCTCCGTCTCCGGATCCTGGCCGTAGAGGGCGAAGCCGATGGCTTTCCGTCCGCGACGAAGCACCCGGGGCATGAGATAGTTAAACACCTTCGATTCCGCGATGGTGAACACGTTCGGCGCCACGAAGCCCGCCTGATCGAAGGAAACCTCCAGCTTCGTCACCGCCGTAAAATTCTTCTCGGACAAAGGTTCCAGTGTTATCATCGAACGCCCCGCGGGGCGACTGCCTTTCGTATGCGCTGCCATGGCGTCCGGGCGTCAGACGAACATGTCGTCCAGCACGCGCAGGCTCCGGTAGTCGGTTTCCGTCTGGCGTATCGCGTAGCCGCGAATAATCCGGAAGGTAATCGCCGCCGAAGCCAGGGACGGGCAGGACGACTCCATCGCAAAGACCGACCTCAGATCCTCCAGGATATCCCGGTCGATCCGGCGATCCGGTGTGCAGGCGCCACAGACGGCGCCCGCGCCGAAGTCGAATCCAGAATTATCGCCTATTTCACGCCCGCATTGCACACATTCATGGAGCTCCGGGGTGAATCCGGCGGCCGCGAGCAGGCGCGCCGCCTGCCAGCAGCAATGGTCGCGGGCGTTGCCGTCCCAGGCGTTCAGGCTGTAAAGGCCCCGGGACAGGGCCTCATAGAACGGCTGGCAGGGTTCATTCTCATGGGCGACCTTCAGGGCAATTTCCAGTGGAAAAGCCGCATAGGCGCCCCGCTCGAGATCTGACTTTATCCGTGAAAAAGGTTCCAGCAGGCTGGCTTCCCCTAGGGTCTGCACGGATCGCCCCTCTTTCCAGTAATACACCAGCTCCACCCGGTTCATCGTGCCCAGCACCGACGCAAGGGGGCTGTTTTTTCGCCGGACTCCCTTGGCGATGCAGGCCAATTGGCCGCGGTTCGGGGTCAGAAAGGTGACAATCCGGCTGGTTTCGCTGAAGTCGATAGCGCGAAGTACATGGGCCTCCGACTTCTCCTGGGACACGGGAATTTCCTCACTGCTCGGAGGGAAAATAGCAACATGGGATGGGGTTGACAACTTTCCAAAGTCTATCACGACAAATACTTGCGGAGCAAATGAGCCTGCATCAAGGCGCGGCCTTCGGGATTCGGACGGATCAACAAAAAAGGCCAGCACTTCGCGGGGAAGTGCTGGCCCGAGGGAAAACAACGGGGATCAGGTGTAGGCGCCGGCGTCCTTGGCCTTCTTGCTAACGGGCCACATCTTATCCGACGGATATTTCACAAATTCCGCGTGCCCATCCATGAAGAGAAGGTTGGAGCCACCGGGGATGTGGCTGTAATTGTCCACCACCACGCTGGGGTTGTAGTCCGCACCCGCGCCGACGGCGTCCAACACGATTTTGTAGGCGGGGCTGTAGGCGATGGTCGTGTCCCACATGACGGGCATCGAAGACTGGGCAATGGCGGAAGCGCCCGGGTTGTTGATGTCCGTTATGGCGAAACGTTCAACGCCTTCGCGCAGGCGGTTCACCGTGCCGGTGGTGCCATCTTCGTACTTGATGTTGTTGATATCACTCAGATGGCCGCCCTTGGTCCAGTTGACCCAGCCAGGCTGGGAGCCGTTGAACTGCACCGTGGTGAGCCAGAACCCATTGAGCGATCCGGGGAAGGCGCCCCAGATGGTGCCGGTGCCGGCGGTCAGCCCCGGATCGGCCTGATTCCAGGTCAGCGCATAGCCATAGTAGACATAGCTGAAAACGGGAAGGCGGACGAATTTCTGTCCGACTTCGGGTCCAGGAATATTCGGCTCTTTCCACGTTGCGGTGCTCATATATTTGTCGAGCGACTGGCCCTGGCGATCTCCACCGCCGTCCGATTCCGCGTCCGAGGGGCACCAGTAAATGTTGGCGTCTGTCAGGTATTCCGGGGCAATTTCCCAGCCGTTGGGGCCGTCATAGGTTCCCGAATCTTTGTTGCGGTAGTCTGGTCCGCGGGACGGCCAGACCTGGCCCTTGGACTCGTTGGCGAACATCTTATACACGATGCCCCACTGCTTCAGGTTGTTCTGGCAACTTGCACGCCGCGCCGCTTCCCGGGCGCGAGCAAGCGCGGGGAGGAGGATTGCGGCGAGAATCCCGATGATGGCGATGACCACCAGCAGTTCGATCAGCGTAAAGCCTTTTCTTCTCATGGTGTTAGAATCCTTAATTATCGGTAAGTATGATTTCGGTGAACTGGATAGACGATAACGGCAAGAACCCCAAAAGGGCGATAAAAGCTCCTCACACCTCCTCTCGGATAGGGGCATGCCCCAACGACGTGCTGCTGCTTCCAAACTTGAGTATCAACTTAAGCCTGACTCAAGGATAGATCGAATTCTCAAAAAACGCAAGGCCTTGTTCAGGTGAGAGATAAATAGACTTTCAAGTGCGCAAAAATGTGCTTAAGTAAAAGTGTATTGGCGTAAATGCTTGCGCCTGGGTGCCGAACGAAGGCGGGGGAACCACGATTGGATACCTCTGATCCGACGGATTCGGCCTCGCTCCAGGACGCCTCTGGCAGGTGTGCGATTACCGAAATACAAAAGAAAATCCGCGAACCACGTCCTGTTGGCGCGTTTCGCGGAAAAAAGTAAAGCGGAGCCGGTTCGGCGACTAGCGGAGTCCTTTGGGCGGTCCCATGACCTCCATCGTGATCATGCTGGCCCGCAGGGCATTCTTGTTGCGCGCGAGGCTGCGAAACAATTGGGCCTGACTCATGCGGGCGGGTTGCTTCGGCGGTGCCTGTTTGCGTGCGTCGGTACTACGGTAGCGCTCTTCCTCACGGATCGCCTCCTCGGCGGATCGGGCCCGCTCCTGTGCGTGCTCACTGGCGACTCGGGAAGACTCCCGATAATCTTGCTGGGGAGGTTGAGCCTGGGGCATTGCGGGTGTTTCTCGCCAATCCTGACGCTGGGTCAGGGGCTGGGCGATGGGGCGTGGGGCCGAAGGCGCTTGCTGCCGCTGCGGCACCGGGCGCTGGGGCGCTTGTTGCTGGGGCACGGGTCGGCGCTGCGGGGCGGGGCGAGGCGCTTCAGCGCGCGGCACGGCAATGGGGGGCGGGGGAGGGCCCTCGCCCCGGCGTCGGGCCACGGGCGGTCCACCATCGCCGTAGAGCATGCGGCGGGTGGCCTCGGGGAGTTCGTCCACGCCCTTGCGGTTTCCGCGGTCCTTGCGGGCCTGCTCTTCTTTGCGTTGCTCCTGGAGCTTCGCCAGGCCACTGACGGCGGCGATGATACCGAATATGATTAACCCGATGAATTCTTCCACTGAAATTACCATCCCTTCGGTTGGGGAATTTTGTGCAAGACCTTGGAAACTTGCACCCGACTCCGTGACGGCAGGGACGCCAGGGACGGCAGGCTTTAGACTGCCTGCTGTCCCTTTTGTCCCTGGCGTGCCGTGCCGTTCAACTACTTCTTAACGTCGTCGTCCGTCTTGGCGATCGAGGCGCGCATGTCCGTGTCGGCCATCACGTTCTTCATCTTGTAGTAATCCATGATGCCGAGGTTTCCGCTGCGGAAGGCTTCGGCCATGGCGCGGGGCACTTCGGATTCGGCCTCAACGACCTTGGCCTGCATCTCGATGACCTGGGCCTGCATTTCCGCTTCGCGGGCCTTTGCCATGGCGCGGCGTTCTTCGGCGCGGGCCTGGGCGATCTGCTTGTCGGCTTCGGCCTGCTTGATTTGCAGGTGCGCGCCGATGTTTTCGCCCACGTCGATATCCGCGATATCGATGGAGAGAATCTCGAAGGCGGTGCCGGCGTCGAGGCCGCGCGCGAGCACGGTCTTGGAGATCATGTCGGGATTCTCGAGTACCTTCTTGTGGGTCTCGGAAGAGCCGATGGTCGTCACGATGCCTTCACCCACGCGGGCGATGATCGTGGCTTCCGTCGCGCCACCCACCAGGCGGTTGATGTTGGTGCGCACCGTCACGCGGGCTTTGGCTTTGAGCTGGATGCCGTCCATGGCCACGGCGGCCACGACATCCGTGCCACGGGTCGGATCCGGGCAGTCGATGACCTTCGGGTTTACGGAGGTCTTCACGGCGTCGAGCACGTCGCGGCCCGCCAGGTCGATGGCGGTCGCCTGCTGAAACGAGAGGGGGATGTTGGCCTTGTTCGCCGCGATGAGGGCGGCCACCACGCGCTGAACGTTACCGCCGGCAAGGTAGTGGGCTTCGAGCTCGTTCACGCCGAGGTTGATGCCGGCTTTCACGGCGTTGATGCGGCTGTAGACGATGATTTGGGGCCGAATCTTCCGCAGTTTCATGAAGACCAGGCTCGGCATGCTCACTTTGGCGCCCGATGCGAGCGCCTGGATCCAGAGCGACAGGAAGCTGAACAAAACGCCAGCGAGGATGAGGCACACAATGCCTCCGACAATAAACAGAACCCAAAGATAATCACCCACGGTACTCTTCCTTTCCCTTTGCACCGCCCCGCCCTCGAAAACGCACGTTTTCCCGGCGCGGCGACACGCTATTTTCCTTTTTAATCCGCACGCCATGCGACCAGGCGCCTGGGGCGCCCCGACGGCGTGCGCAACAGGATGGGGCCCCAGGCCCGCATCCGAACCTGCTATGCATTCAATTCAGGCGACATTTCATGACTCCGCTCGACAACGACGCGGTTGCCGTGAACCTCGGTCACTCGAACAGTCTCGCCCTCGTTAATGAAGTCGCCGTCGGAAACGGCATCGTGCCGTTCTCCAAGGACGACAATGGTGCCCGCGGGCCGCAGCGCCGTCATGACGGTGCCGTGTTGGCCGATGAGCCCCGTATTGGAGGGCAGGTTGACGTAGCCGGACTCTTCCGAGAGGCTGGTGCCCAGGGCGAGGCCCGTGGCGCTGCTGGTTTTGGATAGGACGATTAGACCGATCCCTATCCCGCTGACCGCGCCCATGATCTCGCCCATGATGATCATGAAGGTATAGTCGGGATAGGCGGCAATGCCCATGACCGCCGAGATGCAGAGGAGGGTGGCGCCGCCAATGCCGCAGACCACGCCGGGTAATACGAACTCCAACACGATGAGCGAGACGCCCAGAAAAAACAAGAACAGTGGCCAGAACATCAGCTCTAAGACTCCCGAGTTTGCGGCGTGGTGGATTCCAGCAACGCGATCAATTGGCCAATTTCGATACGGATCCCCAGCAGGCTCTTGCTCTTGTCGGCCGGGTCTTTCGGGTCGTTTTCATCCATGGGCTCAAAGCTCTCCATGAGCATGTTGTCTTCCCCGAGATAACGGGAGGACTGGACGACCAGCTTGTTAAAGCGCCGGGCGAAGGGGGTGCAGGTGTAGTAACCCGCGCCCTGCGACTGAACGTAGTCCATCTCTTTCAGGAGCTGGTGCAGCATGCTGATCAGCGATTCGCGCATTGAAGATTCCATGGGACTCACTTTCCGTGTAATTATGCGGAACGCCAGCCGTCCAGCGGCGGCTCGGTCTGAGAAACGACATGACGATTTCCGTCGGAGTAAATGATCTCTATGGGGGTGCCCTCGTCGAGGAATTCCCCGCGCGTCACCACATCGAATTTATGGTCGCCGAATCTGCCCTTGCCCGCGGGGCGCAGTTTGGTCGCGGCTACGCCCCGGAGGCCAACGGAGGCCTGGGTTTCTTCGGCCGTCTGGGCGGTGTAGCCCGCTTCGGTGTTCAGCGATGCCTTCAGAATCATTGCGCCGCCGATGGGGGTGTAGGGCAGGACAAAGCCCGAGATCACCACGAAGGCGATAAAGCTGAGCATGCCCACGGAGATCGTATAGAGGGCCTGATTCATGGCGGCGAACTCCCAGGAAAACTCTGGCATGGGAGCTTTCACCAGCGCGAGGTAGGAGCCGCCGATAAGGCAGGCGAAACCCAGCACACCGGCAATCCCGAAGCCCGGCAGGAGGAAGATTTCCGCGAGAATCAGCAGGAAGCCCGCGCCGATGAGCGCTATATCCAGCCAGTCGGTCATGCCGATGACCATGTGGGAGCCGAAAAACAGGGCCAGGCAGGTCGCGCCCAAAATACCCGGTGCGCCGAAGCCCGGCGTGCGGACCTCCACATAGAGCCCGCCCAGGCCCGCCATCAGCAGAAGCCCCGCAATCGTGGGGCTCGTGAGGAAGGCGAAGAGGGCCTCCTCCCAGGTCGGCGTGATCTCCAGGCGGTCCACGCTGCCCAGCATCTGCTCGCGCAGCGTATCGTCGATATCAGTGGTGATGCCTTTTGCCAGGCCGAAATGCACGGCTTCATTGGAGGTCATGGTGAGCAATTCACCCCGTGTGCTCACCAGCTCGGTATTGGCATCCAGCAGCGCCTGGTAGTCGGTAACTTCTTCCTGCTGCTCCGTCGGCGTTTCCGTGACGGTGCCCGGCTCGGGAACGCCCAGAACATCCCGCAGGACCTTCTTGATATCTTCGGCGCCTTCCCCGTTGCCTTCGCTGATTGAATCCAGGATCACATCGAGAGCGTCCTTGCCGGTGCTGCGCGAACGATCCGTCTTGCCCGCGTCCACTTCAAAAATGCGGTAGGTGCCGTCGGGATTCCGATAGGCCCGCACTTCCATATCCCGGTCCACCATCGCCTCGCCGAGAATGGGGTCGTGGCCGTTGGCCTCGCCCAGGGCGCGATACTTGGCGCGAACAAAGGAATTCGACTTCTCGTCCATCTCCGCTGTTGTTTCCGCGCCCGGCATGATAGGCGTGGACGCGCCGATATTGGAGCCTTCGGCCATGTAGATGAAGTCGCAGGAATAGCTTATGAGCGCGCCCGCGGAAATGGCGCCCATGCCCTCGACGAAGGCGATAGTGGGGCATTGGACGGACATGATGCTTGAGGTAATCTCGATGGCCGAGTCCACCCGACCGCCGGGGGTGTTGATGACAAAGAGGAGCGCGGAGGCATTTTCCGCCGAACGGACGGCCCGCTCCACGATCACGGCCACGCCTTCATCGATTTCTTCTTCGATGCGGCAGATGACCACGAAGGGCTCGCCGGTGACTTCGTGAACGGGGGAGGCCTTGGACTCGGCGGCCCATTCGGGCACCGTGGGGGCTGGCTCGCCCGAAGGTGCGGGTGCGGCTTCTGAGGTCGCGGGAGAAGGCTCCCCTGCGGGCTCCTGGGCGCGGGCACCGTTCAGGGCCAGGATCATAAGGGACACGAAGCCTAAAACCCGTAGCATGGGGAAACGTCCTCTCTTCAATACAGCCCTACAAGAGCGTCCCCGTTCTGGGACGAAGCCCGCTAGCGGCGACGATCTACGACGGACCCGGTGACCGGGTCACGGTGCCTATACCACTGGACCCGGAGTTTTATTCTACGTGTTGGGTCAACAGGTCGTCAATCGGAGTCTTATGGGTCTTATGGGTCGCCTGAAGCCTGAAGCCTGAAGCCTGAAGCCTGAAGCCTACAGCCTCCCACCTGCGCCGCCGCGTGCAACTTTCCCCGGATTGTGCTAGACTTCCGCGCTATGGCAACCGACAAACCCGTAATCGTCCAATCTGATCGTTCGATCCTGCTCGAAACCGATGGGCCCGCCTACGCCGAGGCGCGGGATTGCCTTGCGGGTTTTGCGGAGCTGGTGAAGTCGCCCGAGCACATCCACACTTACCGGATCACGCCCCTCTCCCTCTGGAACGCCGCCGCCGCGGGCATGACCGTCAAAGAAGTGCTCGACGGACTCCTTGCTTACAGTAAATACGACATTCCCCAGAACATTACGGCGGAAGTGGAAGAGCAGATAGGCCGCTATGGCCGTCTCAAGCTCTACAAGCGGCCCGAAGACGGCCAGCTCGTCATCGAATCCGACGATTCCATGCTCATCATGGAAATCCTCAACCAGAAATCGGTCCAGCCCTTCGTTACCGGCACGCCGGACATGAAGCGCATTCTGGTGAAGCCTGCGGATCGCGGTAACGTCAAGTGCGCCCTCATCAAGCTGGGTTTTCCGGTGGAGGATCTCGCGGGCTACGCCGAGGGTGCGCCTTTGACGGTAAATCTTCGGGAAACCTGCCTTTCCGGGCGGGAATTCGGACTCCGAAAGTACCAGCGGGAATCCATCGACGCCTTTCACGCCAACGGTACCAACCGGGGCGGCAGCGGCGTGGTCGTGTTGCCCTGCGGCGCTGGGAAGACGGTGGTCGCGATTGGCGCGCTGGCCGTCGTGAAGACCCATACGTTGATACTTACGACCAACACGGTCGCCTTGCGCCAATGGAAAAACGAGATCCTCGACAAGACCGATCTTACCGAAGACCAGATCGGCGAGTATAGCGGCGAGACCAAGACTATACGCCCCGTGACCCTGGCGACCTACCAGGTGCTGACCTACCGCAAGACCAAAGACGGCCCTTTCATGCACTTCGGCCTCTTCGACGAAGGGCAGTGGGGCCTGGTGATCTACGACGAGGTGCACCTCCTGCCCGCGCCCGTGTTCCGCGCGACGGCCTCGCTCCAGGCCCGGCGCCGCCTCGGCCTCACCGCCACGCTGGTGCGCGAAGACGCCCGGGAGGATGACGTCTTCAGCCTTATCGGACCGAAGAAATACGACGTGCCATGGAAAGTGCTGGAGAAGCAGGGCTGGATCGCCACCGCCATCTGCTCGGAAATCCGCATCCGCCTGCCCGAGAGCGAGCGCTACAACTACGCCGTGTCCCCCAAGCGCCTTAAGTTCCGCATCGCCTCGTGCAACCCGTCCAAGGCGCGGATGTGCGAGTTTCTCATCAACCGGCACCAGGGCGACAACGTCCTCATCATCGGGCAATTTCTCGATCAGCTCCAGGAGCTGTCCAAGAAATTCGGCGCGCCCATCATCACCGGGCGCACACCCAACGGCGAGCGCGAAAAGCTCTACGCGGCCTTCCGCACCGGCGAGATCAAGCTGCTTATCGTGTCCAAAGTGGCCAACTTCGCCATCGACCTGCCCGACGCCAACATCGCCATTCAGGTCTCCGGCACCTTCGGCAGTCGCCAGGAAGAAGCCCAGCGGCTGGGGCGGATCCTGCGCCCCAAGAGTGAGGAAAACGTCGTGGCCCGGTTTTATTCGCTCGTGTCGCGGGACACCTGCGATCAGGATTACTCCGTGAAGCGTCAGTTGTTTTTGACGGAGCAGGGCTATCGATATGAGATCCTGACCGAGGATCAGGTGATGGCTGCGGAAGAGTCTGTGGGCTGAGTGGACTTGATGGACGGCGTGGACACTTACAGGTTCAGCAAATCCACAGCGTCCAATTAGATCCAGCAAGTCCACACAGTCCATTCGCCGCGGAAAATCCACTTTGTCCATTGACTCCCCGCCACTATCCCGCTACCATAGCCCGACCAACACGGCAGGGAGAGATCACGGTGGCCAACAAGCGAATCAAAATCCTCTGCGGTCCCAGCGGCAGCGCGCGGTCCCCGCGCATTGATGCGCTCCTGCGCGATTCTATCGGCACATCCCGGCTCCTGGCGCCTTCGCGCGGCCAGGCGCGGATTCGTCGCGATGCCCTCCTCGCCGCGGAAGGCTGCCCCGGCACGTGGGGCGCGCCGGTCGTCTCCCTGACCGATTTCGCCGAGCAACTCGTGAGCCGCGAGGGCGTTGCCGTCACGCGGATGGATTCGTCCTTCCAGCAGCGCCTGATCATGGAGCACTGCCTGGCCGAAGTGGCCGTGGAACTGCCGGAGACACCGCTGGTTCGCATCGCGCGCACGCCGGGGCTCATCCGCCACCTGGTGATGGTCGTCAACGATCTGAAACAGGCCGCCATCGAGCCGGAGGCCTTCGCGGAGCGGGTTAAGACTACCGAGCATCCGTCCCTCTTCGACGAGGGCGTCGCGGCGGTCTATGCCCTCTACCAGGAGATGCTCCACGATCAAGGGCTCTACGATGTGCCGGGCCTCTACTGGCATGCGGACTATTTCGCGACGCAGGGCCGCCCGAAAATCCTGGAAGGCGTCAGCACGCTGTTGTGGGATGGCTTCGACGATTTCACGCCTTCGGAATTTCGCTTGCTCCGGTCCCTGGTCAGCCACGTGGACGAAGTGGTCATCGGACTGAACCTGGACCCATCGCCCGACCGGCAGGATCGCTATGCCCTGCCCCGCACCACGCTGCAGCAGCTTCGGGAGCACTTCGACTGCCAGGTGATCGAATGCGAAGCGCCCGAAGTGCGAAGCCACGTCGAGTATGCCGCGCGCCATATTTTCTGGCGCGAGGAGCCGACGCTCCCCGAGGGAATCGCCGCCAATCTCACCCTGATGCCGTGCAGCGATTCAACCCATGAGCTGGAAACCATCGCGCGCCGGGTGAAGAAGTTGATCGTGGAGGAAGCTGTGCGCCCGGCCGATATCGCCGTGATCTATTGGAATATAGGGCACACCGGGGGCGCATTGCGCACGGTGTTCGATTCCTTCGGTATACCCTGCCAGCTTTCCGAGCAGCGGACGCTGGCCGAAACTACGTTGGGCCGTGCATTGACCAGTCTCTTTGCAGCGACGGATTGGGAGCGGGAGGCCATTGTCGATCTGCTCCATGCGCCCCACCTGGGCACAAAACTGGGACATGTTCCCGAAGCCGCCGCGTACTATGCACGCCGCGCGCAGATCCTGGATGGCTACAAGAACTGGGACTATCGCCTGAAGCGCTTGAAGGGTCAACTCGAGCGGAACGAGCGGGATGATGCCCGCGCGCTGCTCGCGCGGCGTCCGGATGCGATTGCCGAACTTGATACGCTCCTCATCGCGATTGAACGACTCCAGGCGCTGCAACAACAAATGCCCGCGAAATCGACGCAACACGATTATGCGGCACAACTCGATACACTGCTCGCGGAACTGACGCTTGAGGACGTCAATCCTTTACTCGTTGCCGAGGAACATTCCGCGCGCGATGGTATCCGCAATTTGCTGGAGATGCTGGCGGACGCGCCCGGAAGCGATATGGTGGAGATGACGCGCGATGACTTTCTGGCGCGCTTCACCCAGGGCATGGAGGAGCTCTCCTGCGCCCTGCCCGGGACCATGGGTGGTGTGGTTTGTCTCGATGCGAATCAGGCGCGGAACCAGCGCTTCGCTCATGTTTTCGTGGGCGGCATGAACGAAGGCCAGGCGCCCGCTACCCCATCGGGCAACGCGGTCTATCCCGAGCGGGATCGCGAGCGACTTCAGGAAGCGGGAATCCCTATCGAGAGCAACCAGGCGCATCACGCGCGGCAGCGGATGCTGTTCGGCCATGTGCTGGAGTGCGCGGGCGAATCCCTCACGCTTTCGTGGCAACTGATGCAGGACTCCGGTCGCGAAGCGAGCCCGAGTCCTTTCCTCACCGATGTGCGCGAGCTATTTCCCGAATCGGCGGGCGTGGTTGCACCTTACCCGAAAGCCGACAGTTTCCTGCCCGCGCCGGGATGGATTGCCTCTTCCCGCGATTTGGTCAACCGCACGTTCTACGATGCACCCGATTTTGCCGTGCCCTTCCAGGAGCTTTGCACGCCGTGCATGGCCGGAGTATCCGTCGAGGCGGAGCGCCATTCCGATGCGCCCTTTGGGGCCTTCGACGGCGCCCTCAGCGATCCGGCGCTGGTGGACGCTATCGCGGCGGACTACGGCGAGGAGCACGAATTCAGCGTGAACCAACTGGAGACCTGGCTCTCCTGTCCCTTCAATTTTTATGTGAATCGCATCCTGCACCTGGAAGAGTCCGAGGCGCCGGACACGGCAGTCGGGCCCTTGATTCGCGGCGGGATCATGCACCGCGTGCTTCAGGATTTTCACCAGGCCTTCCTCGGACTTCATATTCGCGATATCGGCTTGCCCAAGGCCGACGAAGTGATGGAGGCGCTGGTGGAGGCGGCTTTTGAGGATCAGGACTGGAACGATTGCGCCGCGCCGCGTGGTGCGGTGCTGGCGGAGAAGCTCCACATGAAAAGCCGCATGAAGCGCTACCTCCGCATCGAGCAGGCGCAGGAGAAAGAGCAGGGCTGGAAACCCCTCCACTTTGAAGTGGGCTTCGGTCGCGCGGCGAAAGCGGACGAGATCGCGCCATCGAATCCCCGGCCCTTCATCATGCAGCGAGAGAGAGGCCCCGTGCGCTTCACGGGGCGTATCGACCGCATTGATCGCGATGGAAACGCGGCGCGGCTCATCGACTACAAGTCCGGCGGCGTGCCGGGCTCCGGCGACATCACGCGGGGCGACAACATTCAGCTTTCAGTCTACGCCGAGGCCGTGGAGCAGCATCTGCTGCCGGGCAGTCAGTGCACCGAGGCCCGCTACCTCTCCGTCGGCAAGACGGATCGTCGTGAGGCCCTGGGCATCGGGGAAAAACGCTACAATTGGCCGAAGCGCGTGGAGAGCATGAACGCCGCCATCGACCGCGCCGTGGCGGGCATTCGCAGCGCCTATTTTCCGCCCGAGCGCGCAGGCAACAGTTGCTTCGGCTGTGGCCACGCCCGGGCGTGTCGGCATGAGGAAGCGAGGATAGCGCGGAAACTCGGCAATCCGCAAGAGGAAGATTCCAATGAATCAGACGGATAGGACGGATAGGACCGATGTGATCGGTCAGATATGTCCAATCCGTCGAATCCGTCCTATGATTTGTTTTTGACACCACGGCGAGCCGCAATCACGATGAAGTACACCCCCCAACAACAACAAGCCATCGAATCCCTCGCGCGCTACATCTGCGTGGACGCCGGGGCGGGCTCCGGCAAGACCCGCGTGCTGGTGGATCGCATCGTCCACCTGATCGCGACGGAACAGGCCAAGCTCGAAGAGATCGTGGCGATTACCTTCACGGAGAAGGCCGCGCTGGAGATGAAGGAGCGCCTGCGCAAGGCGTTCCGTCGCAACGCGCCCAAGGACGATCCATTGGCCTTCAGCCAGTGGCGCGATCTCGAGCGGCGCGTGGACACCGCCCACATCACGACCATTCACGCCTTCTGTTCGCGCCTGCTCCGTGAGAACGCTCTCTATCTCGGGCTCGATCCGGACTTTGGGTTGCTCTCCGACGCCGAGAATGCCCTCATGCTCCAGGAGTCGGTGGAGTCGGTGATGATCGGGCTCCTCGAAAAGAGCGATCCCGCCATGCTGCGCCTCGCGTCGTCCCACACGCTCACGGAGTTGCAGGGGCTGTGCAAGAGTTTGCTGCTCAAGCGCGGCGTGGTCGAGCGCATCCGACGTCGCGGTGGTATGGAAACGCCCGAGGCGGTGCTGACCACGTGGTGGGCCCAGGCTAACGCCGAGCAGGCGCGCTACCTCAACGACCTCGGCCGCAATGCACGGGTCAATGCGTTGCTCCTCGCGCTGCGCGGATTTGCGCGGCTCTGTGACGATCCAAACGAAGGGCGCGAGGCCTGGCGCGCCGCTATGGTCGATGGCTTCGAGACGATTCAGGCGGGCGCGTCGATTGAGGTGGCGGCGGACATCCTGCGCGGCTTCTTGAAGAATCCCTTCGGCAACGGCAAGAAAAAGCTCTGGCCCAGTGAAGAAATCTACGACGCCCTCTGCGACCTTCAGAAGAAAGTGACGGCCTTTGCGCAGGAATCCCTGATGGAGGGAAAGGGCTATGAGTTTGACGAGGCCCTGACGGCGGATTCCGCCCAACTCGCGAGCGATCTACTCCAACTCGACGACAAGGTTAACGCGGCCTACGAAAAGGCCAAGCGCGATGCGAGTCTTCTCGATTTCGACGATCTGGTGCTGTTTGCCCTGAAGGTTTTGAGCGAGAAAGATACACTGCGCCAGCAGACCGCGAAGCGCATCAAGTTTCTGCTGCTCGACGAGTTTCAAGACACCGACGGCCAACAGCTCGAACTCGCGCGACTGCTCCACGATGAGGCCGAGGGTCCGGCGCTCTTCATCGTGGGCGATCCGAAGCAGTCCATCTATTACTTTCGCGGTGCCGAGGTGGAGATCTTTCACCAGGAGCGCGACGCCTCCAGCGAGATCGTGCGCCTCGACAGAAACTTCCGCTCCCTGCCTGATGTCTTGGGTTTTGTGAATGATTTCTTTCAGCACTCGAATCTCCTGTGTGCCGTGGAGCGCTATCAGCCCATGGGGGTGCAGCGCGGCTCCGCGGGCGGGGCGCGCGTCGGCTTCATCCTGAGCGATCAGCCCGAGGACTTCGAAGGCAAATGGAACGTAGGGGAGTATCGCGAGCGCGAGGCGGCACAGATCGCCGCCCAGATCCAGCGGCTCTGCGCACCCGATTCCACGGCCACCATCGAAGACGAGCACAGCGGCGCGATCCGACGTCCGGACTATGGCGACATCGCGCTGCTCTTCCGCGCCACGAGCAACGTGGGGCTCTACGAAGAGGCCCTGCGCAAGGCGGGCATTCCCTACACCGTTGTGGCAGGCGCGGGCTTCTACGAGCGCCAGGAAGTCGTGGATGTGGTCACCATCCTCAAGGTGCTGTCCGATCCATGGGACGAGCACGCATTGCTCGCCTACTTGCGCGGTCCCGTCGTCGCCTTGTCCGACGATGATCTTGTGCGCCTATGCAACGCTGGCACGCTCACGGAGGTCGCTCTGGGCGAGCGGACGCCGGAGGGGCTGAGTCATCCGGAGCGGTTGTTACGCGCGCGGGCGATCATTCAGTCGCTCCGCGAACGCCTCGCGGGACCTCTGCCCGCGCTGGTCGATCATCTGCTGGACATCACGGGCCTTGAAGCGGTGTTGCTGAGTCAATTCCTCGGCCTGCAGAAAGCCTCCAACGTACGCAAGCTCGCGAATCTCGCCCGCGAGCAGGCGGGTCGTGGCAACTTGAGCCTGCGCCAGTTCGTGAACTACCTCGACGAGGTCCACGCCTATCAGATTCGCGAGGGCGAAGCGGGGCTCCAGCCCGACGGCGAGGGATCGGTCACGCTGATGACGATTCACAAGTCGAAGGGCCTCGAATTTCCGGTGGTCTTTCTGCCCGACATGGCCCAGACGGCCAAGGGGCCAAAGGAGCACACCCTCCAGATACATCGGCAGCTCGGCATCACCTTACGCGTGGCCCGGGGCGATGGGGATCGTGCCGACACGCGCCTGGGTGCGCTGATCAAGCGCCGCATCAAGGAAGAAGAAGGCGCGGAATCCGCCCGCGTGCTCTATGTGGCGCTTACGCGCGCGCGGGACATGCTCTACCTCTGCGGTCAGGCGGAGGCGAGCCTGGGGACGTGGTTCCAAGCCTTTGATTTGCTGCACGACGTCAGCGGCGCGGTGCACGGACAGGTCGTCGCGGGCAATGGCTGGAATGCCGAAGTCATCCGCAATCTGCCCGAAGCGCGCGGCGTGACGATGGTGAAGTCGGTCAAATCCGACGACGACATTGAAGCCATGCGCCGCCGCATCGCGCCCGCAGTGCTGCCCCCGCGCGCTGTGGAATCTATTTCCGTGTCGAAGCTACTCATGCTCATGGCGCCCGGCGAAGTGGACCCCGAGGAAACGCTCTACGAGCGGTCGAAGAGCGAGGAAGATTTTCGCCGGTTCGCCATGGATCGCGGCACGCTGGTGCATCGCATGTTCGAGTTGTGGGACTTCGCCGGTGCCGCGCCCGATGTGCGGAGCCTCGTTCGCGCGGCGGGCCTCGGTCTTGGTCGCCGTGGCCCACTGGAAGAAGAGCTGACGGCGATTCACGCCTGGTTTACCGCGTCATCGTTGGGCGCGCGCCTCGCGGGGGAAAAGGGACTCCTGCGCGAAGCGCCCTTCAGCCTTCGCATCGGCGAGGCGATTGTGAATGGCACCATCGACTTGGCGTTGGGCGATGGAACGATCATCGACTACAAAACCGGCAAGATTAAGGATGAGTCCAGCGCGCGCTATGAGAAGCAACTACTGCTCTACGCGGCGGCCCTGCGCGACCTTGGGGGTATCGCGCCGAAGGAAGGGTTTCTGGTTTATGTCGACGCCCACGAAGTGAAGCGGGTGGAGTTCAGTGATGCCCGTATCGCAGCCACGCTGAAGGAAGCGGGGGAGGCGCTCTCAAGGGACAGACTCGAAGGGCACTTACTTGAGGACCGTCTGGGTGAGTGAGCGGACCATGGGTGCCACCCTCAAGCGGGCCGCCTCGGGCGGCCAACAGCTTGTGGGTGATGAGCCGTTGGTGAGCGAGAATGACTTCAATTCAGGCCAAAGCTTCCGGAAGAACGTCAGTTAGCCATGGTGAGTGTCATTCTTTGCAGCCCCTTCACCCACATTTTAGCGGGGGGTCGTAAAAGAAACGGCAGGACTCAGGCTGTAGGCTTAAGGCCATAGACTACAGGAGGTCGTGATCGGGTATTGAGTGAACTTTGCCTGGTTGAAGTCCCCACACCCACAAACTTCCCCCGCTGCGCTCCTCCGTTTGAGGGCGGCACCCGTGGGGCCTGAGGGTGACCGGGGTGGGGAACTGGGCGGTTGTTGTCCCGCGTTTACTTAACAGTTCCCCCGCTACGCTCCTCTGCTTGGGGGTGGCACCCGGTGTCGAATTTTGAAGTTATGCGAGTTCTCCCATTGCGAGGTGCCATTCGGCCCTGAGTTACATCGCCCATGGTGCGCGTGCTAAGGTGTTGCGTATATTGCATCTCCGATTAATGGCCCCATGACACTGCACCGACTCACCGAAAACTGGACGCTTCGCCTTACCGTCGTATTTGCGGCGGTCCACGCCCTCTATTATCACGCGGGCATCCGTTTCATCGACACGACCCTCATCGAGGTGATGCACTTCATCGATGTGGAGCTGCTGAAGACGCGCCTGCTGGAAAGCGTCTTCTACCTCCACATCCAGCCGCCCCTTTTTAATCTGTTCACGGGCCTGGTGCTCAAGGTGGCACCGGACCCGACGTGCCTCTTTCACGCGATTTTTCTGGCCTGCGGGCTTGTGCTCTATCTCAATGTCTTCGTTCTGCAAGTGAAGTTTGGCGTGAACGCGCGTTTGGCGGCATTCCTGGCCACGGTATTTATGGCGAGTCCCTCGTTCATTCTTTGGGAGCATTTTCTGCTCTACACCCTGCCGATAGCGACGCTGCTCAGCGTCGCGGCGCTGTGCCTGCTGAATTATCTGGAGTCCCGAGGCACCCGACCGCTCGTGGGCTTTTTCCTGGCCATTTTTGTCCTCTGCGGCATTGCGAGCATGTTTCACCTGGGCTATTTCGTGCTGCTCTTCGGCGCGCTGATTGCTTTAGGTCGGGGGCATCGCCGCCAGGTTCTGGCGGTGGGCCTGGTGCCGCTGCTCGTGCTCTTCGGCTTTTATTTCAAAAACTACCTACTCTTCGGCGAGTTCAACGTGTGCAGTTTCGCCGAGAAGAACCTCTGGATCATGACGGCGGGCAACATGCCCTGGGATGAGAAAACGAAGCTGGTGGAAGAGGGCAAACTCAGCGAGTTGTCCCTCATCAATCGCTGGGACGCATTGAACAACTATCCACCCGAGTACAGCGAGGTGCCCGAGCGCTTTCGCGATATCCCCGTGCTCGCGACGACGCACAAGGCGAACGGCTCGGTGAACTACAACCACTTTGGCTACATCGAAAACTGCGACGTCTATGGCGCGGACGCGAAATATGTGCTGCTGCACCAACCGCGCCACTTTATCGTCTCCACGATTCAATCCTGGTACCGCTACTTCAAGTCCAGCAGCGATCTGCCCGTGGCCCCGGAGAACCAGCAGCACATCCGGCCCATGCTCTCTTTCTACGATCGCGTCGTCTACGGGAAGCTCCCCTTCGACCTCTCGCCCTGGAGCCGCCTGGTCGAGAAGACCCAGTCCGCCCCGTGCGTCTTTTTGCTGGTCGGTCTACCTTTGGTATTCTTCTATGGTGTGTATCGCACCGCGCGCACCGGCCTGAGCGCCGCACAGCGGGCAACCCTCGCCTTCATGGTCTTCACTATTTTCATGGTGGCGGTCCTGGGCTGTTCGCTGGACTACCTGGAGACGGCCCGCTATCGCTTTACCACGGATGGATTGTCGGTTGTGCTGTTGGGTATGGGGCTGAACGATTGGCGGGCACGATGGCGGGCGCGATAGTTTTATTCGGGCACTTTTCCCCGGCGCACCCAGCGTTCCAGCACTTCACCGAGCCTGGTCGCATCAATAGGTTTGGTGAGGTAGTCGTTCATCCCCGCCTGTAGACAGCGCTGGTGGTCCTCGTCCAACGCGCTGGCCGTCAGCGCGATGATTGGCAGGTCGGCGTGGTCACCGCCCAGCTTTCTAATCTCTTCCGTGGCGCCAAATCCGTCGAGCTCGGGCATCTGGCAATCCATGAGCACCACGTCGAAGCGGGCTGCTTTGACCGCCTGCACGGCCCGCAGGCCGTTCTCCGCCGTTTCCACGGCGAATCCAAGCTTTTCCACGAAACGCCGCGCGAGTTTCTGATTGACTGGGTTGTCCTCCACGATAAGAACGCGCGGTGCGGTCGCCACAGGACGCGCCGCCTGCGGGGGCGCTGGGAAGTGGTGTCGAGTGAGAAGAACGCGATCCCGATCATCCGTGGGAGGCGTCAGAGCCATCTCCAGGCACTGTTTCAAGAGGCGCGGCTCCAGAGGCTTCACCAGATAGGCGGCGAATCCGAGTTCGCGCAGGGGTCTTGCCTCTCCCGGCTGCCCCAGGGAGCTCAGCATGACCAGCGGAAAGGTCGCAAAGCCCGGTTCGGCCAGGATGAGCCGACCCAGTTCCGCGCCGTCCATATCGGGCAGCGCGTTGTCGATGAGGGCGGCGTCAAAGGGCGCTCCATCCTCGGCCGCCTTCCGGAGGGCCGCCAGGGCGGCGCTTCCGTTTCCGGCGAGGGCGCAGACGCAGCCCCATTTTTCCAGTGCGCCGGCGGCGACCTGCTGGTTGGTGCCGTTGTCATCGACCACCAGAATCTTCCGGCCCGCGATACCGTCGAGGGGGAGATCCGGACTGTTCTGTACAGGCGCCTTCTGGAAGGGGATATGGCAGGTGAAGGTTGTTCCGGCGCCGGCTTCGCTTTCAACGTCCACGCGGCCCCCCATGAGTTCCGTCAATTGCCGGGCGATGGCCAGGCCCAGGCCCGTTCCCCCGAAGCGACGGGTGGTGGAAGCATCCACCTGAGAGAACGAGCGAAAGAGCTTGTTCATGGACTCCGGGGGAATGCCGATGCCCGTATCGCTGACCTCGAAGCGGAGGTCGATGGTGTCGTCGGTCTGTCTATCCACACCGGTACGGACGAGTACATGGCCACGCTCGGTGAACTTTACGGCGTTGTTGATCAGGTTCAGCAGGATCTGCCGGAGTCGTCCCGGATCGCCGATCACGGCGGTGGGAACATCCCCATCGATGGAAATGCCGAGCTCCAGTCCTTTTTTTTGAGCGACGGGGCGGAGCAGAGCCACCACGCCCGCGAGCACCTGGCCGAGTTCGAATTCTATCGATTCAATTTCGAGCCTGCCCGCCTCCATCTTGGAAAAGTCCAGCACGTCATTGACGATCTTCAGCAGGGCGTCGGCGGAGACGCGAATGGTTCGGGCGTAATCCCGCTGTTCCGGGTTCAGGGGGGTGTCCAGAAGTAGTTCCGTCATGCCGATGACTCCGTTCATGGGCGTTCGAATTTCGTGGCTGATATTGGCGACGAATTCGCTCTTGGCCTGGCTGGCCTGGCCAGCCTTGGAGGCCTGGAACTCGGCCTCCTCAATGGCGACCTCCAGACGCGCATTGGTCTCGGCGAGCTGGGCCGTCCGCTCGGTGACGAGGGCTTCCGCCCGGGCGGCGTGGAGGCGTGTTTCCCGCACATTGTTCCAGGCGATGGTGATGAGGGCGGCGGCCACGACCAGGACCGTCAGCAGCAGCAACATGGAGGCCAATTGGGCCGCCTTACGTCCCAGCCCGGCAATTTCGCGGGGGCCTTCGGATTCGACAACCCAGGTGGGCTCGCCCGCCAGATCCCGGAGCAGGCAATAGCCGACCCACCGATCTTCGCTCGGGGTGGTTACGCGCGCCGCATTTTCCGAAGGGGGGGCGGCCCGGAGCTGGGCGACGATTTCCGGCGGCGCGTTTTCAAGATTGAGAAGACGAAAGCGAACATTAACCTGATCGGCCAGCGCCGCCTGTCGCTGCTCATTGAGAAAACGCCCCATGATGAGCACACCGCGTGCGGGACCGGAGCCGTCGCTGGCGAGAATAGGCTGGGCCGCGAGCATCAGGATATCGTCCCCCGTCTTGAGCAGCCCATGGCGGAGCTCCGCGGCGGCGGCGGCGAATGCCGGGTGTGCGGGTGTAAGGGATGTGCCGTTGAATCCCTCGGGATGAAATGGCGTGCCCTCATCTCCATGGAAAGCGCTGCCCCCGATAACCTTTCCCGCCAGATCGCAAAAATAGATCAGTTCTATCCCCGTCTCCCGGAGCGAGCCCCACTCGAGATTCGAATCGATGTACGCCGGGTTCCGGTCCTCCATGAAGGCATAGGTGTCGTCCCACATGGCCCAGTCTCCGGCCAGGGCCATCACATGTTCGGTTTCCCGGGTGATGGCGTCCACGCAGCGAAAGGTGTTTTTCCGAGCTTCCGTCTCCTCCACGATCTGGAATTTGGGCAGAATGATCCATCGGGTGATGATGGTATTTGCAAGGAGGGAGGCCAGCGTTGTGACCAGCAGGGCGTTCAGTACGAAATATGTTGACTGCGTTTTCATAGCTCGCTCTCGTGGAGTTGGAGGCAAAACCTTCCAGTTCCAGATTCAAGCCCCCCGGGTCCACTTGGGCCGCACGACGCCCTGACCCACTCATCTTACCCTAAAGCCGGTGCGGGATCCCAAGCATTTCAGGGTTCCTTTCGGTCCGTTTCTGGTATACTTGCTCTGGTTGGTTCGAGTGCGGCGGGTCCGTTCCGCTTTCCTTGTCGCGAAATTAAGAGAGATTCCATCATGCCGTTATTTGCCTTTGCCTGCGCCGACTGCGGCGCATCCACGGAGATTCTGGTCCGGGGCAGCGAAACCCCCGTATGCCCGTCTTGCGAGTCTACTCGGCTTGAAAAGCAGTTAAGCCGTTTCGCCCCCATGCAGACCTCGGCGCCCGAGCCTGTCGGCTGCGGTGCATCGCAGTGCTGCCGCATGCAGGGCGGCGGCTGTATGAACTGAGACTGTGGGGTCTATGCACGAACCTTCGAGCGAACCCCGGCCGATCCGAAGCCTCCGTCAGCATCTCTGGCAGGGGATGGCCGCCGCCCACCGACGGCGGCCGGCGAGCTTCTATCTGCTGCTCACCATCCCCGTCGTGCTGCTTCTCGCCCTGCATCTCTTTCAATCCGCGGCGGATCCACGACGCCTCGCCCTGGGGCTCTCCATTCTATTTCTCTTTCTCGGTGTGTTGCTGATCAGGGCCTTGCTGGATATCCTCGCCCAGATTCGTCGGCTGGTATCCGAGCACCATCGTTCCTACAAGGAGACGCTGGGCGACGAAGCCTTCCTGGAGACCTTGCGGGCCGGTCGCGGCGATTCGAAGGAATAGGGCTGGGGGCAGCCTCCAGACTCGCAGTCAGTCGTGAGGGCGTGTCTTCTTGGGGGGACAGCCTCCACCGGTGTTTTCGACGCTATTTCACGCTTGACGTCTCGTGCCAGGCGGATGCAGTCCCCCTTGTTGTAACCTATTCATGAGGCAGTGGGGGACGCCGGCGTGTTAAACTCTGGCATTCCCGTTAGCAGCCACCCCAACCCAGAACCTCAATGCAGACATGTCTCTACCCGCCGCTCAATCCCCCAGCACCATCCTCGTTTTCCTGCCCAACTGGCTCGGCGACGCCGTGATGTGCACGCCGGCGCTTCGGGCGCTGAAAAAGCGCTATCCCGAGGCCACGATTACGGCCGCGGGCAAGGGGGCCTGTTGCGCCGTGCTGGAGGGGTTTCCCTGGGTGGACAGGCTCCTGACCTTGCCCGATCGGCCAGGATTGACCAAGTCGCTCGCCCTGCGGGGTATCCTGCGCGGGAGCGGGCCGGAATTCGCCATCATCTTTCCCCATGCCTTCCGAGCCGCATGGCTCGCCTGGCTTTCCGGGGCGTCCCGGCGCGTCGGCCTCGACCGGGGTGGTCGGCGCATGCTCCTGACGGAGGCCCTGGCGCGCCATCGGATTGAAGGCAAGGTCGTTCCGCGCTATACGGCATTCGAGTACCTGGAGATCGTGGCGCTGGCAGGCGGGGTGGATGATGGCTTGGGTCTCGAACTGGCTGCGGACCCGGTGGAAGTGGCCGCAGTAAAGGCGCTGGTCGACCCCGGACGTCCCCTGGTGGGCATCGCGCCCGGTACCGCTTTCGGGCCCAGCAAGCGATGGCTGCCGGAGCGATTCGCGGCCCTGGCGGACCGGCTGTATCATGAGCACCGGGCCCAGTGCCTCCTCATGACCGGTCCCGGTGAAGAGGAGACCCGCGATGCCGTCCTTGGCGCGGCCACGACGCCGCTGATTGAGTACCACGGTGGAGCGCCGTCCATCGCGCGTCTGAAAGCGGCGATCTCCTGTGTGGATCTTCTGATCGGCAACGACAGCGGGCCCCGCCATATCGCGATTGCCTTTGGCAAGCCGGTTGTCTGTATCATGGGATCCACCTCGCCCGCCTATACGCAGAGCCCCTGGGAGCGCGGCGAAGTTCTCCGGGTTGATGTGGACTGCGGGCCCTGTCAGAAACCCCACTGCGTGACGGATCACCGCTGCATGACCGGGATCTCAGTTGAGCGTGCGGCGGCGGCGGCGGCGGCGTGGCTGGTTCCCGGCGCTTACTCGGCTTTACCTCAACCCGATACCCGGCGCCATCAGGCGCCTTGCCCCATAGAGGAGTTTCCCAGAGTGCAAGAAGATCGCAGGAAATTTGTCCGGCGCGCGTCCGACCGGCAGTTGCTGAGCCAGGTCCAGAATTTTCAAGGTCAGGTGGATGGCGAAGTCAATCGCGAGCTGCGCCAGAAGCGTCGCCGCGCCATACGGCACACCTGTACCGTGAAGATAAGCGTCCAGGTGGGTCACCGCAGCGGCTCCTCCGATACATGGAACATGACCGATCATCCGGTGGCCGGTCGCCTGCTGGATCTGAGTACCGACGGGTGCCAGCTCTATACCCGGGACTTGCTCGATATTGGCGCGCAACTGAATCTATTGATTACGCTGCAGACGGGCGGAGAAATTCGCGCGGTGGGCGTGGTGCGTTGGAACAAGGCCGTGCCGGAGAAGAGCGGCTACGGCCTGGGGGTTCAGTTCACCCGGGCGGATCACGATGCCCAGACGCGGATTCAAGACTTCATAAACTATCTGGACCAGACCGGCGGCCTCTGAGGCGCCGGTGCGCGAGGCGAAGCCATGAGAAAAATTTACGCGGTTACGATGTGGTCCGGCGGACAGGCCGCCAAGAAGTGGCAGACCTTCGAGAAGCCCGAATTGCTTCCCAGCGGTACGGGCATCCGGTTTGTGTGCCGCAACACCAAGCTGACGGTCGAACTGATCGGCGCGATATCGGTGGAAGAGTACGAGTCGGGCAAGGACGATATCGAGGCCATTCGCGATCGCTTTGAAGACGATGGGCCGGATGTCGCCGAGCCCGGCGGGAAGAGCGGCGGTATTGACCGGCTCTTTTGAATCGGAATATCACCACGAAGGCCCTGGAGCAGCCTCCGACCGCAACCAGATTTTTTCACCACGGAGAGACGAGGGGAAAGAGTCGGAGAAGTTTCGAACATTGGGTCGTAAGTAGCTCAGCGCCATTTTCGCCTTTGCCTGTGGCTGCAAACGTCTTCCCTTTTCTGTTCTTGTTTTCTTCGTGCCCGTGGTGAGATTTATTGGTCACAGTCAGCGGCTGCTTCCCTGTGCAAGGGCTCCGGAAACAGAAAAACCCCCCTGAAAAGGAGGGTGCCGCCGGGACCAGGGAGGGGGATCGTGCTTGAGGTCGCCGGCGGCATGCAGGGGTTGAGGAAGATTTTTACATTAGTTCGGGCTAAACCACCCGTTCTGGTTAAAGGGTACGTTTCGGTATTCTCGTTTGTACTGGCGGGCGGCTGCGGCGAGTCGAAGTCCAAGGAACCACAGGCTTCGGTTTTTCACCAGCCACCGTTCCAGCGCTTCGGTGTCCACGCTGTCCACCGTATTCCGGTCATCCGGTTGACTCCAGCCCTGACCCTTCACCGGGTCGGTCTGGTCGTCCTCGCCTCCTGCGAAACCGAAGTTTTCGTTGACCATGATTAACATCCTTGTTTTGGTTGTCGGCTCAGGTTGCCCTGTCGACATCCGAATTATGCACGTAAAAGCATGACGAAAGAGTAACAAAATGGGAACAATTCCTTAAAACCTGCAAGATTTGGCCTCCAAATCCAGAATTTCAATGATAATGTTCGATGTTGGAGGCGGATTTGACTCGATTTCGTTACAACATTCGGCAGGCGCGGGCGGACGCGTAGAGGGGCCAGAGCCCAATCGGGCCGGGCGATGCCGTAAACACGGGGATTTCGCGGGCGCGATAGCGGCTTTTGTGAAAAGAGAGCCCCCGAAAGTGGTAGATCGGGTTGCCCCAGCGCCGGAGGAGGCAATAGAGCGCGAATATCGCCGGGCTCCCGATGCCGTGGAGAGCCCCGAGGGCTTCAAGCCGATGAAAGGGACTCACGCCGAGGCTTAACAGGGGTATGCCCTCGGCGGCGAGTGCTGAGATCGCGCCCAGGATGATGTAGTCGACGGTACCTTCGGGAATAGCGCGATAGTGGCGCAGGATGGTCACGCCAAAACCGGTGACCTGTCCCTCAACGTAGAGGGGGTCCAGCACGACGAAGGCGACGACCCGTTCGTCGATACTTCCGGTGAAAATACGGATGCCCGGCTCGGGCTCGGCGACAAAGGGTCGCGCGAGAAACTCCAGCTCCCGGCCGATCCAGGATTTCTGCGGCAACCAGGCATCCGACACCGGACGCAGTACCCGCCGAAGGGCCACCGAATCGGGCTGTTCCTCGACCTGAACCTTTCCGGCCCGGGCCTTGTTTCGGTAGTGGCGCAGATCGGCCATACGCCTTCCCCGGAGGCTGAACGTGGCGGTGTCGATATCATTCTCTACCCCCACGGGCGTAATGTGATGCCCCAGATTTCGGAGGGACTTGGCCGTGTTCTCGTGAATCTGCATAAACAGCGCTTTGGGAAACTCGGCGAGCAGTTCGGCGAGGAAGGAATCCAGGATTTCAGGGGGACAAGCGGGATCGCCCAGGAAGGTGTACTGGCCGAGGTTCTTCCGATATGCGGCCATGCCCCAGTCGGCAGAGCCCCAGTAGCGCATTCCAGGTTGGAGCATGGAATAGGCGAGGGAGTGACTCCCGAAGCGCTGGACAGCATGAAGTCGTATTTCCGGATCCTGGAGTTCGTCTGTCACGTTCAGACCTCCGAGGAGCGCTCCAGAATATGGATGGTGACTTCCGGGGGGCAGAAAAAGCGCACGGGGGCCATGCTGCAACCGGCACCGGCCGAGGTGTAGCCCTGAAGTTCATGGTAGGACCAGGGCCCGCTGTCCATTTCACGGGGGTGCTGGGCGTTGCGCAGCGGCGCGAGCCCGCCCGGCAGGCAAATCTGGCCCGCGTGCGTGTGGCCGCTCAGCACGTAGTCAATCCCGCAGGCGAGGGCCCGACGGTAGGTCTCGGCCGTGTGGGAAAGCAGGAGGGTGGTCGCTTCGGGCGGGATCCCGAGGAGGGCCTTTTCGAAATCCTCGGTTTCATAGTAGTGGGGGTCGTCGATACCCGCCACATAGATGGCAATTCCGTCCCGCTCGATGGGGGCGTGCTCGTTCATGAGCATGTGGACGCCCATGGCTTCGAGGCGGGGGACCATGGCCAGGAAATCGTGGTTGCCGAGAATTCCGTGACATGGGGTTTTCAGCGCGTCGACGACCCGTTTGGTCTCCACCATGGCGGCATCGATAGGCCCAAACGTCTCCGCCCGGTAGTCTCCCGTGAGGACGCAGTGGTCGTACTCCAGAGGGGCGATGGTTTCGAGGAGGGCGTCCGTAATGCGGGGGTCAATGTCGAGATGGAGATCGCTCAACTGGAGTATGCGAAAGCCCTCGAAGGAGGGGGGGAGTCGGCGGAGCCGGACCCTGTTTTCACGCACCTGGATCTGGCGCGCGTTCCAGTTGCCCCACCACCAGGTCAGGGTCCCTTTCAGGAGGATGTGCAGGGCAATCCGCAGCACCGGGAAGTTTTCGGGGTGGAAACGGGTCCGCCCCCCCCCGAAAACTTCCGATGCGTGGCAATGTTCCACGTTCATCCGCTGGCGATAGTGATGGGCTCCCAGGCGCTGCCGGAGCGCCAGGTGGGCCAGAGAATTTTCATCCTCTTCAACGACCGCGCAGGATGGATGGCTGGGGTAGATCACGCGGTGGCGGCGCCTTCGCCGATGAGCGTCAGGCGGCGGGACAATTCGCGCAGCCAGGCTTCATCGGTTCCCTTGGGGACTTCCTCGGTGCACCAGCCGGTGTAGCCGATTTCATCCAGGGCCTTGCGGACTTCCGCCCAGTTGACGTCGCCTTCGTAGGGGAGCTTGGTCCACTCGTAGCCTTCTCGTTTGAAGTCCTTGAAGTGCAGCTTGCAGATCCGCTTGCCCAGGGTGCGGATCCAGTCTTCCGGATATCCGAAGATAACGGTGTTGGCCACGTCGAAGTAGGCGCGTACAAGGGGGTGCTCGAATTCGTCCACGTACTGGGCGAATTCCAGCGGGCTGAGGAGAAACTTGTTCCAGACATTTTCAATGCCGATGACGATATTGAGTTCTTCCGCCACAGGTATGAGGGGGCGGATGTTTTTCTGGGAATTTACCCACGCGTCCTGGTAGCGGACAGTGTCCGTCACGACGGCGGGTACCAGCAGCATGGTGTCGGCGCCCATGGCCTTGGCCGTGCGGATGGCGTTGTCGATCTCGGCCTGGCCGGCCTTGATCACCTCGGGGTCGGGGCTGGACATGGGGTTCTTCCAACCGCCGTAGGTGACCGAGTGAATCGGCACGTCGGCCTCGCGCGCTTCTTCGCCCATGCGCTTCGCGGCGTCGAGATCGGCCATGGGATAGCCCTCGATGCCGTCAAAGCCGCATTCCTTAAGGAGCTTGAACTTTTCCTTGTCGGTGGGGAGATCGAGGAGCTTGCCATACTGAATCGCCTTCGGGAAGGGCTTGTAGGCTGGTGCGGCGGCGGCGGTGCCCGCCGTGGCCGCCAGCGCCAGCCCGGCTCCCGCGGCGGCACTCTGCTGCATGAAGGTGCGCCGGCTGATGGCGTGTGAAGACATGGAGTTAGTTCCTTTCCTTTTCTGTTCCGCGTTCCGGTGCGGGGTCGCGCGTGTCCGGTCCCGTCACCGCGCTACAGTCTGCGTTGGAGGGCCCTCAAATTGCAAGACCCCGCAGTATCCCACCCCGCATCGGTTGGCGCGCCCTGCGCGCCGGTGACAAATTTCGTCACTCAAGTCGACGAATTGTGTCTGTCGCTTCTTGGGTGCGGAGCGAGGGTGTGGAGGGTTTTTTTTGTAATTTGTTGATTTGAAAATATTTACGGAGAGACCCGCTTTGGCCTGCGGAATTGGCACAGCGTTTGCCTTACCGAGGTCGAAAGTTGAAGCAAGCGTGATGGCCCGATGGGAGGGCGTCACGGCGAGAATACTGAAACAGGATACCGTACCGAATTGGAGGAATTGCCATGAAAAAATCGAACAAGGGTTTTACGCTGATTGAATTGATGATTGTGGTTGCCATCATCGCGATTATCGCCGCTATCGCCATCCCGAACCTTCTTCGCTCGCGGATGCAGTCGAACGAATCCAGCGCCATCGGCAACCTGCGTACCATCGTCGGCGCCGAAGTGGCCTATCACGCGGCGAACTACGAATACACGGCCGACTTTGCGGACCTTACCGGCGCCACCCCCTCGTTCCTCGATGGCAACTGGGCGGGCACGAAGAGTGGCTATAACTACGTACTCGGCGGAGACACGAATAACTTCACGGCGAACGCGAACGCGGCCGTCTACGGTACGACGGGCGGCAAGGGATTCTTCACCGACTCCAGCGGTGTGATTCGCTACGCCGACGGCGCCGACGCCGACGCGGCCAGTGAACCGATCGGTGAGTAATCCCGCGAACGGATAGTCTGCGCATGGGCGCCAGATCCTCGGGTCTGGCGCCCGCTTTTTTTCTTTTGCAGCAGGGAATGACTGGTCATGCGACGGCACAGAAATTCACGGGTACCAACATGCCCGAATCGCATTGATTCAAGCGATGCCGGCGCTCACCTTGACTTTTCAATCGCTGGGCCGTAGGGTGTTGGGGGTACAAAAAACATCGCGAGGTTATGGTCATGGCTTGTATGTTGTCTCCGTGCTGCTTCCTTCGCGATGGGTCTGGCCTGCGGGCCTGGCTGGCACTCGCCGCCCTCCTCTGTCCCGCCTTGTCGATAGCCAGCGAAGTCCCCGCGCCCGGCTCCCCGCCCGCACCCGTTGAAGGGGCGGCGGAAGTCCAGAAGGATTCAGATTTCTTGCCACAGGATGAAGCCTATTTCGCCCCCGTGCTGGGAGATATCGCCCACGCACTCGCTCCCTTCGCGGATGTGTCCGCGATGACCCACGCCATTCTCGAAGGGGGCTCTCCCCACCTGGTGCTCTTCCTGGAGGGACATGGGCACAAGGATGAGCGGGAGCATCCCGCGGTCCGGGCGATGCGGACGCTGGCGGACAACTATCAGCTCGGAATGGAATATCAGTCCACCGTGCTGCACGATGGCGCGCCGCTCTTTGGCTTCCTGCTCTATCAACGTTTTCCCACGCTGGAGATGGCTTGGGAAACCCACCCCCACGAAAGTGCCGAATCGTTGAACGGCGCCTGGCGCCAGCCCTTTGCCGATCTCTCGGATGTGGAGTCGGTGCATGTGGTGGATGAGCGTGCAACGCTGGTGCTGTCGGAGGCCGCGTCGCGTCGCGTCGATACGCTTTCGGAGATTCATGGCCACCGGACCTACCGCGTCCGGGGCACCGAAATGGCCGATGGATCGGATCTGGGCACGTACACCTGGGTTCCTGGCCTGCGCACCATTCCCGGCGTGCCCGCTGTGTTCAATTGCCGGCTGCCCCGACGCAATGGGCAATGGAAAGAGGGGCTGACCCTCGACTATCTGCGCCAGCGCTTCACCGTGCACGCGGCGGCACGCGAACGCATCGGGCGCGAGCTGGATATTGCCGATGATGTCTGCTGGACCATATCCGCGATTCCGCCGCGCTATGCGGAGCCTTTTTTCGCGTGGGTGGTGCATGCGCCGGAAGTCGGCGGCCGGGTGGTTCAACTGCCCTGGTATCGTTCCTCTGGGGACAGCGAACGGCGCTGGCTCCATGTTCAAGCGCCCACGAACCCCATGGCGAGTGCGGTGATCCCCTATCATTGGGAATTCGTCCGCCGGGGGGACGATGCGGAGCTCATCGCCCGTCCGGCCACGGGGGCGGACGACCTCGCACGGGAGGAGGCCTTTGCCGGATTCCTGCGCCAAAACATGGGACAGGAAATGGCGATTGTCATGCAGGGGCAGGTTGCCGGCGTGGTGGCCATTTCAGCGGCCCGGCCAGAGCTCCTCGCCCTGGGCAGCATGCCGCCCGCCGCCTCGGTGGCGATGGAAAGATTGTGGAATGCCGCAAATGCCGCGCCGGGTGTCTCGCCCCGGATTGCGGCCTCAATACCCGTGGTGGAAGCCCCCCCGGCGGCAGCGCCGGATACCTTTCAGGTGCGCCTCATGGCGGAGCCGCAGGACCGGGAATTTGTCGAAGTGACCCACTTTGCTGCGCCGGGCTATGCGCCGGGCACGGTGGTGGCCGTGCTGGAGGATATTATCGTGGACGGGCGCGCGGTGACGGGCGCCTTCCTGGAGACGCGGGACGACAAGCTCTTCCTGCGCCTCACCTTCACGCCCGAAGCGCAGGAAGTGCTCGGTGGCGCCTGCTTCGGAAATATGGGAAAGCAGCTTGCTATTCTCTATAACAACGAGTTGCTTTGCGCGCCGACGATCGATGAATGGGAAATTGAGGAGCTGAGCTTCAAGGGCATGAACAGCGACTGGCCGGAGGTCGCGCGCGACCTTGCCGATCACCTCAACCCCAAGGGCTGATGGGTCTCATGGACGCAAGTTATCCATAAGACCCACCAGTCCCGTTCTTATTCAAGGCGCAGGATGGTGCCCGCGATGTGTTTGGTGCCGCCTTCGATGTTGAAGTAATAGCTCACCAGCACCTTGCCGTTCGCCATGACGGTGGCCCAGGGATAGCCGAGGTCGCCGTTGCCGCCGTCGTCACGGAGGACGATCTCGGTGGACTCCTTGTAGTCCGTGCATTCCGGATTCAGGATGCGCGCCCGGATGCCCATGGGGGCATGACGATAGCCGTAGACCAGCAGGACCCGGCCGTCGGGTAATTGCACGGGGTAGTGGGGGTGGCCCTGGAATCCGGCATCTTCCCAAGTGAAGGATTTGCCACCGTCCGTCGATCGTGCGACCACGGTGTGATCGTCGAACTCGTCGGTGCGAATGAAGACCACGAGATCGCCCTTGGGCGTTTCATAGATTGATGCCTCGTTGAAGACCACCTTGGGATCCTGGGCGATGGGCGCACTGTAACTCCAAGTGAGTCCGCCGTCGTCGGAATACATCAGGTGATTTTCCGTGCGGCCGGTCGTATTGCCCTGTACGGGCGAGGCCACGGCCCAGAAGAGACGTCCGCTCTTGCCCTGATAAAGGCCGCCGCGGTTGTACGCGGGCAACGGCTGATTGAAAGCCGTTTTCGTGTCCTCACCGGGAACGGGCGGCGGCACGATGAGGTCGGACCAGGTGTGGCCGCCGTCCATGGATCGGACCAGATAGCCGCCGAAGAAATTGAACTCGCCCGCACGCGCCACCTTGCCGAAGGACTTCCAGGCGTCGTCTCGGGGCAGGGCCCAGCCGTAGCTCGTGCAGACGATGGAGTCATCGGCCAACTGGATCATGCAGGGATCCTGCGAGCCGCCGAAGGGATGAGCCAGGATCAGGGCGGGATTTTTCGTCCAGGTCTCGCCGTTGTCCTTCGAGCGCACCTCGACGAGGTAGCTGTTCGGGTCGGTGTGGCTGGTGCCCTTCTCACCGAAGATTCTACGATCCGGGGCCCGGCGAAAGGCGAGAATAAGCTCGCCGTCGGGGCGGCGCACCACGGAGGGGAAGGCGCTGTGGAACTGGTCATCGGAGTAGATGACGATATCTTTCTCTTTGACCAGTTGGGCGGGTTCCGCGCTGGCGAGGGGGGCCAGCAGGGCAATGGTTGCGAGGGAGAAGAGGGCGATGGGCGTTTTCACGTTGCTGCTCCTATGGGTTGGTTGTTATAACCAATTATAGGGGCGGAGGGGTGCGATTGCAATGGGCAATGGAGACTTGGAAACTACTTGATGTCACGAGTCTGATGGGGGAGCTTTTCTTGTTGCGACGTAGTCGCGACGTCACAGGACAGGACAGTCATTCATGACGCTTCGCGTCACCCATAGAGGGTGGAAGTCGTATCCGAGTTTTACCCCCCCTACCCCCCCGCAAGCGGGGGGGACCAAGAGGTTCGCTCTTGCGAGTAAGGTCCCCCC
>JBHEKR010000497.1:0-3404 GCA_041859365.1 Candidatus Hydrogenedentales bacterium | reverse complement strand
TTCAAGCGGGTCGGGGTCTACGAAATCGCTGTGCTGGAGGCGGACACCGCCGATGACCTCGTCCGCTGGTGCAAGGACCACGGCTATCATGTGAACGCCAAGGCGCGGGAGGTGCTGAAGTCCTATGTGGACAAAGGCTGGATCTTCACGGCGATGCGGATCCACCCCGACGCGTCTCACCGGAGAACCGACCGGGGCCTGAGCCGGGGTACCATCCAGCCCATCCACTTGACCTTTCCAACGCAGGAGGCGGTCTACCCGCTCCGCATCAGTTCGATCAACGAGGGCGCGACCGATGTTGAGTTGTACCTGCTGGCGGAGGACACGCTGGTGCACCCGGAGTTTTTCTTGTGGTCGGAAGCCCCGTTGAGCGAGTTTAGTTTGAGAAAACGGGCGCTATCCACGGGCGCTCACCCCGAGTTGGCGGCGAAATTTGCTCAATACTTCGACGCAGACCGCTACACCTATCGCGCCGCCTTGGCGAATGAGATGCCGATCGCCGCGAAATCGTTGCGGCGCTGGACTGACAAGCCTTTGTATTTGACAGCAGCACGCGGGAAGTTTTATCCGGAAACAATGACGGAGGATGTTTCTTTCAAATTGGTCGGTCAAATGAAGTCCGAGGAGCAACGAATCTTCCTGGAAAACTGCTTTCCGGGCTTCCCGGGCCACGAATCTGTGGTGAAGCGTATGCCCGATGCGTTATTGGAGTATTTGAACACGCAGTTAGCACGAATAACCGATCAGAAGACTGCCAGCACATTGCCATGGAAGTATTGCAGTCAACAGGTTCTCGCTTCGACCGAGTACGACCAAGGGGCGCTGCTATTGAGGGCCGCAAGGCATCCTGTGCCGAGAGTGCGACGATTTCTTGGGATAGATATTGGAAGGGCATATTTCAATCGAGATCCAATTGCCGACTCGTATGACCGGGTTGTGGAGGGCGACCATTGTGCAGGCAGCCATGATAGTTATCTTCCGGGCCATGGAGCGGAATGGCGCTGCCACCGCCGTTTTACCCCTGACGCCGGAATGCCTCGAGACGTGGTTCAACTAGTGCTCATCGAGCTCTTTCGCGCACCTGATCCCGATGTCGATGTGGCGAGATTGTTGGCGGATCTCGGCGCGAAGGAATCCATCGCCTTGCTCGCTGGAGCGGTGCGCAATCCACTGGGTGCGGGTTCGCCCCACCAGAGTCAGGCTCTGATCGCACTGCGGCACGTGAAGGATCCCGTCGTGCGTGAGCTGTATATCGAGACCTTGGAAAGGCAGCGCTCGTGGTTGAGCGAGAACGAGATTAGCGCCTGCCTGGTTGGGTTGTGGAACAACATGGATCCGAGTATGGAGCCTCTGGTCCGGAGTATTGGCGAACACTGCCGGGTTTCCAACATGCCCTCAGGCCAGGCCTTGGCCCGGAACCTTCTGGTAAATGGATTGGGCGTGGAAGAACCCAAAATTGTAGCGGGCATGAGCCGGGAAGCCTTGGAGGCGGAGATGGGCGGCAAGGGTGTCGTTTTGCGGCGTATGGATTCTTTGGGTCGTGAACTGAGCTTCGATGGGAATTGGGGAGCCCCCGGGATGGCGCCGATGCGACGACCGCAGCCCGTCGCTGCGGCGTTTCGTTCTCCAGATGACTATGGCGTTGAACCTGCCGACCCCTCTATGGTGATCGCCGTATACCAGTGGGGTTCGGGGGTTGCCACGTTCAAGGGCGGCGCACTGGTATCCTGGAAGGCTGGCGCCTACGTGCCCGACTACGAGATCGACCGGGAGTGGTACATGCCAGTTTCTCCACCGGAGCGCTTGGTCCGCGCGCGGGCAATCTCAGATGATGAGTGAGGCGCAATCGCATCGGTTGCATGCTCCTTCGAGCGGCGGTCCAGCGTTGATGTTTTGTTGACCACGGATTTTCACGGATGGGCACGGATAAGAGGGCCTGGTTGGATGGGGCACAGTTACGAACAAGACGGATTATGGGGCGTAGTGGAAGTCGACGCGCGATTGAATCGCAGGGGGGATGTGCGCATAGTATCCTTGATGTAGCGTGGTCGCGGCGGGCACGCGTCGACATCTGGAATAGAGCGTAATAATCATGCGTAACGATATTGATCAACAGCGCCTTGATTGGCTCAGGACAGCGAGCGAGCACTGGAACGGGTTCATCCGCGAGGAGGCCGTGGTTGAGCTTGCCGAGCTGGGTGGCCCCGACGCTCTTGCATTGCTTCTGGTGCGTGTCAATGACTGGGTGCCGCAGGTTCGTGCTGCCGCGGCGGCGGGACTGAAGCGGTTCGTCTCGGTGGAGAACGCCGCACTGTGGGTGGAAACGCTCCCCGCGCTCCAGCGCCTGGGCGGTTGCCGTCGGGCCGACCATGGGCCGCTGCTGCGTCAGGTGGAAGCCCTGCTGGCCCGTCCGGAGTGCGCCCACGCACTTACGCAGGGTTTGCTGTCTGCCGACAGCTACGTTCGCCGCTACGCCTTTCTCATCCGATGCGCCGCCACGGTCGCGTGGGACGAAGCCCTTTTGGGGTACGCCTTTCACACGTCCGATGTGGTGGTGCACCGTCGCTTCGAACAACACCTGGCGCAATCCGGGGACTTGCCGCTTGCATTGCTCCGGCGCTTACTCCGCCATCGGTACGCGCCCCTGCGACGACTCGCGCTGGAGCGTCTGGTCGAGCAGCATCCCGACGAGGGGGCGAGGAAAATCGAGGCGCACCTTTTTGATCGCAGTCCCGTTGTCCGGCGGGCGGCGCAAGGGCTTCATGCGTCGCGGGGGCACGACCCGGCGGCGCCTTATCGCCGGGTTTTGGCGCAGCGTGACGCCAAGGGCCGCCCGATTCGATATGCTTTGATTGGGCTCTCGGAGTTGGGCGGTCTTGGTGACTGGGACCTGCTGGTTGATTATTTCCGATCCCCCGAGAGCGCCCTGCGTCTGTGCGCGCTCGCGGGGCTGTGTCGGCTCGATGCCGAGCGCGCCCGGGAATTCCTCCTGGAAGCGCTGGTGGACGAGTCGCCATCGGTGGTGCGCGCCGCGCAAAGGCGACTGAGCCGTCACCGGATTCGCCCGCTGCTGGAAGAGCTGGAAATGATTGCGGAAATTGCTCAGGACGCACTGTCCCTCGAAGCCACCCTTTCAATCGCCCGGCGGCTCAACAAGTGGGACGAGCTGCTCTTTCTGCTGGCAATGCTCGATGATCCGGGAGAAGCCCGCGCACCGGTTCGGGAGCAGGTGTACGCACAGCTCGTGCAGTGGTTGCGACGTTTCAACCGGAGCTTCAGCCGACTAACGGATGGGCAAAGGAAACGACTCCTGCCGCTGTGGAGTCGAGTCCGGCCTCAACTCAGTCCCGCGTATGTGCAGTATATCGAGTGGTGGATTGCCGAATAGAAGCACTGTTGTGCCA
>JBHEKR010000192.1:0-5920 GCA_041859365.1 Candidatus Hydrogenedentales bacterium | reverse complement strand
AATGTTTCACTTTCGCGTTACAAAGAATGGTACAGGCTTTCAGCCCTGGCCGAATTCTTGTTACATTCTCCTGGGGCTTTGCCCCAGGCTGGTATTGGCCTCGCCTTCGGCGCTTAGGAAAACCCTGGATTCCCTCTTAGGAGACTGACGAGAATTACTTGCTCAACTTTCGTGTGGTGAACATCGGGTATTGTCCGCATTTTCGCAACCTTAAGCTCGCCAAACCCGAGATCGTCACGCGAGCTCAGATTCGAGGTTGGTAAAGTTATTTCGATCAAATTCCTTAGGGCCGAAGGCCAGTTCTATACCAGCATGGGGCGAAGCCCCATGAATAGGACCCAACGACATCAACAGGGCTGTAAGCCTGTGCCATACTTCGGTTGACCGAGGCAACCCTTGCAGGAATTCAGTTGGCGGTAGTATCAGAACTTCACCCTTTTTTATGAGGCAACTGGGACGTTTCAGCTAACGATTAACAGTCGAGTGTCTTGAAGGCTCCTACACACCCGCCGTCACTTCGCGTCGCACATAGCGCACCGACGCCGGCGAAAGGGCCAGCACGAATCCGCACTTATTGCGCGTCTCGATGAGCCTGTCCTCCCACCCGGGGCAGAAGTCCCGCACCCGTTGCAGCAGTGTGCGCTTCTGGTAATGAATCTGGTTCTGCTCCACAATCGTATCGCCCCAGAGCTCGGCGTAGATCGTCTCGTAGGGCACGCAATCCCCCGGTGTCGCGGCGAGCAGGCGGATCAACTGGTACTGCTTGGCCTGGAGGGGAATCGCCCGTCCCTCCAGATGAACCTCGTTGGGTCGGCGATCATCCACGACCAGAAGGGGAGCGTCCGGCGCCGCTTCCTCATCCACCGTCTCGGTGGGGAACGTATCCACCCATGTCGCGGCCCAGGCGCGCAGCGCGGCAACTTTCTGCAGTGGAACCACACGCTGAAGCACCGAATCGGCGACAGCCCGCAAGGCCCCCCCGTCATCGAGACCCGCGTCGGCCAGATTGAGGCATTCACCGCGCGTCAGGCCGGTTGCCCGGGCGAGTTCCACAAGCGTGGGGTCCAGCCCGTATGCAACGCGGCGCGAAACGTCTCTCAATCGCGAGGCGAAGGCCGTTTCCAGCCCCAGAGCCGTTGTCATAGACTCCGTTGCGTCCAGAAGCCAGCTCATCTGCGCTGCTGCCGCAAGGATCTGGCCCGCCATCGTGTTGTAGCGCTCTTCGATGGTCCGGGTGGGCATTTGTGCCAGCCAGTCGAACAGAAAGAGCGTTACTTTGATGGCCCGCACCTCTTCGAAAAAAGGCTGGAGTCGGGAGGCGCGGATCCGGTTCAGCGGCACCTCCGCATCGGTGGGTTCGTCCCAGGTGAGCGCCTTCAGTCGGCCGGGGTAGTCCGCCTCGTCATACTCCCGGGTCGTGAGCATCACCTGGGCCTGGCGCCCGTCGGGCGTGCTCGCCAGCGCCAGCAGCACGTCCGCCTCGCACCAGGGGCGCGACGACGAGGCCGCGATCCAGGCGTGGATTTCACGCGCCGTAGCCAGGGAGATGCCCTTGCTCGCCACGGCCAGGCCGAGGGGTGTCGCCAGCAACAGGGCCTCGTCATCGGCGTCATGATCCGCGATCATCCCCGCGTCCACGCAGCGATGGAGGGCGGCGCGCACCCGGCCCGCGACTTCGTCCAGCGAGCACGTTTCGGCCCAGACCCAGCGGCCCGAGAGGGTCCGCTCTAGAAGGGCGACGAGTTCGCTGACCGAACGACAATGGCGTGAGGCCACCAGCCGCAATATATGGTCCTCCAGCGGTGTTCGCGCCAATTGGGGTTCAATAACTTCGCGCTCCCCCTCGACATATTTACGCCAGCAGGCCTCCTGTTCAAAGGGGGAAGACGCCACGAGGATGGAGCGGCCAAACTCATGGCCCGCGCCGAAGCGCCCCGCGCGCCCGCCCATATTCTCATACTCCATGTGAAGCACGGGGGTCTTCCAGGGCATGCCCAGGCGCTCGTCGTAGCACCACTTTTCCGTGGTAACAAAGACATTGCGCGCGGGCAGATTCAGCCCGACGGCAAGGGTGCTCGTGGACACCATGATGAAGGCCTCCCCTTCGCGAAAGGCCTCTTCCACGATGTGGCGCTCTTCCGGCGAGAGATCGGAATTGTGAAAGGCGACCCCATGCTCCAGCACGGCGATGAGGCTGTCCCGCGAGCGCGTCGGCTCCAGCGCGTGGAGCGCCGCGATCGCCTTGGACGCGGGCGGCAGGTCCACCTGCGCCGCAATGCGGTCCGCGCCACGCCGGGAGTCGTGCTTTGCGCGCACGAAGACGATGGAACTTTCGCCGCGCGCCGCAAAGGCCTCCACATTCAACAAGAGCGCCTCCTCCGCCGATTCGCTGCACGCGTCCACCAAGTCCTCGAAGCCTTCGCCCGGTTTGTTATACGTGCGATAGCGGAAGCGGCCCTCGTGGAGCACGCCGTAGCGAAGTTCCACCGGACGCTGATCCGATTGAAGCAATTCCGCACCCATCCATTGCGCCAGTTTCTCCGCGCCCCCGATAACGGCCGACAACCCGATCAAGCGGCAACGCCCCTGCAACAGGCGGGTGAGCAAGAGTTCCACCCCCGCGCCACGCTCGGAATCAGAAAGAATCTCCAATTCATCGGCGATGACCAGATCGATCTCCGCACCACGCTCCGGTCGCCGCACCAGGAGCTGGGACAGCTTCTCGTAGACCACCACGGCGATGGAAAAATTGCCCCGCTCCAGATCGCCGTCGAAATCGCGATGGTCCCGCGTAGAGATGATGACCTTCAGACCATAGTCCGTGTACTTCTCCGAGAAGGCGCGGAACTTCTCCTCCGCCAGGGCCTTGAGGGGTACGAGATAGACCACCTGCTTCTGACGCAGTGCCGTGTGGATCGCCGCCATCTCGCCCACGAACGTCTTGCCCGAGCTCGTTGGGGCCTGGATCAACAGGTTGCCCCCGCCGAAGAGGTCCTTGCGCTTCACCGCCATTTCCTGCAACGGCAGCAGCTCTCCGCTTTCAGTCCGCCGCCACAGCTCCACCACCGCCTCGGGTATGTCGTAACGAATCAGCCCTTCGATCTTCATAGCGCCTCCCTTTCAGGTTTAAAGGAAGGATACTGAAAATTTAATCAGCTGTCAAGGGCTTCTTTGTGGACGACGTGGACGGAGTAGACGTCGTTAACGCCCACGGCGCTCTAATGTCCACTTCGTCCACCTTGTCCACTCAGTCCAGGTCAGTTTATACCCGTGTACAAGTCCGGCCGCCGGTCGGCGAAAAGATCATTGCGCCCCGCGATGACCTTGCTATCGGCCTGGTTCGGATCGAGCGTGGCAACGCCGATGGCCTCGCGATCCGTCGGCGCGCTGGCAAGGGTTTCGCCCTTCGTGTTCAGGATCTGGCTGCCGCCAGTGAAGGTGAGGCTTCGGTCCGTTCGCGCTTCGGTGCCGATGCGGTTTGCGGTGATGGTGAAGACGGCGTTTTCCAGGCTGCGGGCGAACATGGCGCGCTGGCACCAGGGCAGCACCAGGTTGCTCGGGTGGGCGATGATCTGCGCGCCCGCGAGCGCCAGGCAGCGCGCGGTCTCGGGGAAGAACCAGTCGAAGCAGATCATCATGCCGATGCGGCCCGCCGACGTATCCACCACCGCAGGCGGTGCGTCGCCGGGGAGGAAAACATCCTGTTCGCGATTGAAGAGGTGGATCTTGTGGTAGTTGTGGGCCGCGCCATCGGGACACACGAGCATGGCCGAATTGTAGCAGCCTTC
Organism: Candidatus Hydrogenedentales bacterium; assembly: GCA_041859365.1. Lineage (GTDB taxonomy): Bacteria > Hydrogenedentota > Hydrogenedentia > Hydrogenedentales > JAEUWI01 > JAEUWI01. The sequence goes on along the minus strand of JBHEKR010000192.1, from coordinate 2,132 downwards.
CGGCGCACGTTCGGCATAGCCCGCGACAATCACGGCGTTGCGTTCGCGCGCCAGCGCGCGCAGCAGGTCGGCGGTCGGGCCGGTCTCGAAGAACTCGGCGAGGGCGTGGAGCTCATCGCGATCGCGGAAATCATAGCCGGAGAAGGCAAGCTCCGGCAAGACAAGGAGATCGAAATCGGACGTGTCGGCCAGCAGGCGACGGACGGTGGCGGCGTTGGCGGAATGATCGCCGAAAGCGACTTCATACTGGAGAAAAGCGGCGTTGATGGACATTGGGACCTCGTGAACAGAGAAGAGATTGAACCAAGAATGTACACCAACGGAGGGGGAGAAGTCGCATCCGCTATTGAGCACCCGAACCAAGCGGTCGTGCCACACGATTGCGAGGAACGAGCATTCGTGTGCCTGGAGGAAAGGCGATTGCGTACATCGGTGGAGATCTGCGCGAGCGATTTGTTCTTTTGGGGCCGTTGGGTCAAAACGCTCGTTCGGGTAGGCCTTGCGGGCGCGGAGAACCCGTTACCACGGGCACACGAATCGGAGTACCGAATCGTGTGGCACGCTTGTTCGTCTGGAGTCACGTTGTACTACTGGACGTCCCAATTCAGGGTAAAGTTCCCTGAGAGGCAATCAAGGTTCTTAGAGAGCGTTACAATCATCCAGCCATACTTTGACTCTACTTTCGCTTTGAGTCCTTCCGCCTCGATGCTCGGTTTCTCCGTGATAGGCCCAGGCGCCTTGATGCGCAGCACCTGCTCTTTCGATCCCAAATAACGTCCGCTAAGGCTGCTTGCCTGAAATTGATAGCTGAGTTCCCGTCCCCGCCATGCGAGGTCTTGGCCGAAGCCCTTCTCCCAATAGTCCGCCGGCACATTCGGCGCCAGCGCAACCGAACCATCGAGGCGATACTCCACGCCCATCATGAAGCGCTGGACCACGCGAATGAGATTCGCAGGGTATTCGCAGTACTTCTCCACGCCGAATCCCCCCTCGGCGTTGTAGCGCTCGCGCCAGTAGTAGTCATTTTCGCGGCCCACCTTGCACACGGCGCGGATGGCGTCGGCAAGGCCCTCGGCATCACCCATGTTGGCGCGGGCGTGGCACTCGATGTACCACACGCGGCCCATGGCGGCCAGATCCATGCGATCATCGTGGCTGAACTCCCAGGAATCGTAAGTCTCCGGCATCGTGGCGATGCCCGTGGGCATGCCCGCGTAGCGAAACTTCATCTCGTGCTGGAGCTGCGGCCACAGCGTCGCCTGCTGGGCTTCCGTGGCCACGTTCATGGCGATGGAGGTCCAGTCCGTGTCGGTAAGACCGTGGTTGGATATCGCACCGCGCACCGGGTGGATGTACTCCGCGAAGTGCTCACCCGCCCAGAACTTCGTCTGGAAATGTTGCTCCACGCGATCCGCGAGAGTGCGGCAGCGCTTAGCGGCCTCGGTGTCACCCGCGATTTCATTCAGGTCGGCGAGGCGACGGAAGGCGTCTACGGCGTGGCCCTGGGTCACACCGTCGTACTCCACCCGCGTGGGACGCTCCACATAATAGCCCGCGCCGCCCACCGCGCCCTCGGGCGTGATCATGCCCGCGAAATACTCCGACGCGAGATTGACGGAGGGCAGATTCTCCTTCAGCCACGCGAGGTCCTGCGTCCGGCGGAAGAGCACGTCGGCATTCTGGATGTAGGTCGTGTAGCCCAGCGCACGGAGGGGATTATCCGGCACCCAGTGGGTGTAGAGACCGCCATTGGGATCCACCGAAATGCCACCCTCGGGCGGTCCAATCGGCTTTCCAGCGGAGGCAGGAAGAATCGCGAAGGGGAGTTGCCCGTCGGGCCGCTGGAAGGTCTTTACATAGGCCCAGTTGAGCTTCACCGTCTCCACCTGGCCGAGATAGAGCAACGCATCGGCCATCTGATGTCCGTCCAGCGCGGGAAAGGTATTGCCGTGGCCGTGGCCGATGCCATCGGCGCAGACGGACCAGTAGCCGGGAAAGATATCGGGATTCACCGCGGCGAGGACGTTCTGGTTGGCGGCGGCTGCATAGGCCGCGGCGATCTCGCGATCAGGGAGGTTCACGCTGGTCGAGTGGAAGCCCGACGTTACACACAGCCCCGCAGTGGCGTTGCT
>JBHEKR010000028.1:0-36916 GCA_041859365.1 Candidatus Hydrogenedentales bacterium | reverse complement strand
AAGAGTCCCGACGGCGCGAATATCCTGATGGACCTGGCCGCGGAGTTGCTATGCGAGCCGGCGCTGGAGATCTGATGGAACACTATTCGAGCGAGAACGCGACATTGCAGTCGTGCCACGCGATTGCGAGGTACGAGCATTCGTGTGCCCGGAACGAGGTGAACTCCACCCATGAAATAAAACTCCACAGGCGAGCGGTTTGCACCGGCAAATCTCATCGCCGGCCTAAAGAGCCCATCCAATGAACCACGATCCCCGCACGGCGGGCACACGAATGCTCGTACCTCGCAATCGTGTGGCACGTCCATTTATCGGAGTGGCCTGGAATTGCGCGCCGCCATGTTGACCCCTTCCGCCACCATCCTCGTCTTTGATCTCGGCACGACTAATTTCAAGGGCAGCCTCTTCGACGCCAACGGCCAACTCAAAGCTCTCGCCCGCATCCCCACACCCTTCACTAACACGCGCGGCGTGCACAGTGAGGTCTCGGTACCGGCCTTTGACGCGGCCATTCAATCCCTCGCCAATGAGCTCCGCGCCGCTGCGCCCGTGGACTACGACGCCGTTGCCGCCGTAACCTTTTCCAGCCAGACCAACAGCTTTGTGCTGCTCGGTCCATCGGGCGAGGCCATGACGCCCTTCATCATCTGGAATGACCGCCGCGCGGCCGCCATCAACCCGCCGCTGGAAGCGTTTACGGCCCTTCCCGATTTCTACGCGCGGTCTGGCGTGCCCGGACTTTCGCCGGAGTTCATGGTGGCCAAGCTCTACTGGCACCAGGAAGAAACCGCCGAAATGTGGGAACGTGTGGACCGCATTCTCCTCATCAGCGACTATCTCACGTGGCGCTTCACCGGTCGATTCGTGACGGAAGCGGGCGCGGCGGGATTGACCGGACTCATCGATATCCACACCCTTGAGTGGCGCGACGATGCCTTGGCGATCCTCGCGCTGGAGCGGGACAGCTTCTGCGACATCGTCCGCGCGGGCACAAATCTGGGTACGGTGACGCCGACTGCGAGCGAAGCCTTTCATCTTTCCGTGGATTGCCAGTTTGTCGTCGGCTGCCTGGATCAATTCGCGGGAGCCATCGGCGCGGGCAACACGAAATCGGGCGATGTCTCCGAAACCACCGGCACGGTCCTGGCCACGGTGCGTTGCGCGGATGAATTCGCGCCCGTGGCGGGCAGCCCGGTTTTCTGGGGACCTTCCGCCACACCCGGACGCTACTACCAGATGATTTTTGGCGATGTTTCCGGCAACCTGCTCGAAGCCTTTCGCAACGCCTTGCCCGAGCCGGTAGACTTTGAAGTGCTCGGCGACGAGGTGGCGAACGCAACGAGCGGACGCCTGAAACTTCCGCGCGATCTGGACACACCCGCGCTATTGGAACTGGTGCGCTGTTGGGCGAGTACGGAGCCACGGGGTGAAGCCGTGCGCGCCATCTTTGAAGGCGTGGCTGCGTCGCTGAACGATCAACTCGAACAACTGTGCGGCGAATCGCGCCCGAACGAAATACACAGTGTGGGCGGCGCGGCCCGGAGTAAAGTGTGGATGTGTATCAAGACGGATATACTGGGTATTCCTGTCCGAGCGGTAGCCTGCCCCGAACCGACCAGCCTCGGTGCGGCGTTGCTGGCGATGCACGGCCTGACGGGAGAACCGCTGGAGGCGTTGGTGGAACAAAGTGTAAAGTTGGAATTGGCCATACGGCCATCACGTTAGAATGGGATATTTAATCGTGCCACACGATTGCGAGGCACGAGCATTCGTGTGCCTGGAGCAATGCTCACCTGCAATCGCCAAGGATGACGTGGGCCGAGCGCCGAAGACCGAGCCAATAATGCTTTTTTCGATTCTAAACGCCCCCAAAAAAGGCTTCCGCCAAGACCACCATACCGGTGTTGGGGAACTCTCGCTCAACGCACACGAACCCTCGTTCCTCGGGATCGTGTGGCACGATGAGTTGGTTGCCGCCACCGTTATACAACGTCGGTTGCATGTCGCATCAAAGAAAACAGGAGCCAACAAATGGCCAATGTACACAAGGATTTCCACGGCGCTTTCAGCTATGGCATTCAATTCATCATGCAAAGTTATGGCATGGACGGTCTCCGGGCCTACCTGGAGAAACTGGCGGACACGGTCTATGCGCCGCTGGTCAAGGGCCTGCGCGACGAGGGCCTGTCCGCCCTCCGCGCACACTGGGACCACATCTTCACCCTCGAAGGCGGCAAGTTTGAGCTGCGCGACGAAGGTGATGTTCTCGTGCTCGATGTGCACGAGTGCCCGGCCATCGCCCACATGAAGAAGCAGGGCTACGACATCGACCCGAACTTTTGCGAGCACACGCGCATCCTGAACGATGCTATTTGTCGCCGTGCGGGCTATCGCAGCAGCGTGGATTATGACCAAGCCGCTGGCCGTTGCGTCCAGCGCTTCTGGAAGGAGGAAGCATGATTTCCTGTACCGAGTTCATCTGGTGTTACAGCGAGCTGTTTCGCTTCCTCGAAGAGAAAGACGGTGAGGCGAAGGTTCACGAATTCTGGAAGGGCATTTCGGACAACTTCCTCGGCAATTTGCGCGAGTACATCGAGAAAGACGGTCTGGAGGGCATGCACAAATATTGGACCCACACGCTAACCGAAGAAGGTGGGCGGCACCGTCTCTCTATTTACGAGGACATGTTCGTCATCGATATGCAAGACTGCCCCTCCGCGAAGCTGGTGCACCAATCGGGCCGGATTGAGCCCTATAAGAAATATTGCGAACACTGTCAGGTGCTCTATCCCCCGTTGATCGAAGAGTACGGCTACCACGTGGATTACGATATTATCAGTTGCGAGAAGGGCCGCTGCCGCATGACGGTGACGAAGCCGCCCGAAGTGGAGAAATAGGATGCGCCAGTTAACCCTCACCGACGACGACCTCCAGATCTACAAGTCCGAGATTGAACCCTGGCTCCCGGCGCGCATCTTCGATGCCCACACGCATCTGCTGATCAACCGTTGCCACCCAGAACTCGCGGAGACTCTCTCCTTCGCCGAAGACGATCTTTTGGGCAACGTCGATCTCCCGTGGCTCCAGCATTGGTGGGAAACCCTGCTGCCCGGCATCGACCTGCGCGGCATGGTCATGGGCTATCCCACGAAAGACGTGCTCGTGCCGGAAGAGAACCTGGAGGTGGCGACGCAGTGCGCGCCTGCGGGCTACCCATTTGCCTGGCTTGTGAAGCCTACCGATTCACTGGAACAACTCGAAGCCGATATTGTTCAATACGGCCCGGCGGTGCTGAAACCCTACATGTGCTTCGTCGAAGGCAAGCCGATGAACGACTCGGACATCACGGATCTCATCCCGGAAGGGCAACTCTCCCTCGCGGACAAGTATGGTCTCGCGATCATGCTCCATGTCGCCAAACAGGCGGGCATGGGCGACGCCGGCAACCTGCGCGACATCGCGCGTCTGTCGAAAGCCTACCCCAACTGCCAGTTCATCCTCGCTCATTGCGGGCGCTGCTTCATCACGCCGAATGCGGAGAAGATGGTGGCGGAACTTCCCCGCGCGGAAAATATCTGGATGGACACGTCGGCTGTGTGCGACGCGGGGGTGTTTCTCACGGTACTGAAGCACTACGACCGCTCCAAGATCATGTACGGCTCCGATCTGGTGACCGCGGTCGGCTTTCGCGGGAACTATGTCCGCATGGGCCTGAGCTGGCATTGCTGCACCGATGGCATGGTGGCGCGCCAGGGCGGCATGGCCCATCGGAGCACGTTTGCGGCCTACGAGAATCTGGCCGCGCTCTGTTTTGCCATGCGCTTTCTGGAAATGGACACGGACGAGCGGGACGCCCTCTTCTTTGGCAATGGCGAGCGCCTCTTCAAGCGCTATCTCGCATAAGCCGCGCGGGATCACGCAGGGACTGACGCGTCCGCGTCAGTCCCTATGCAATCCCGTGAATGATGACCTCTCGGCGCCAATCAGGGCTCCGGGACAAAAAGGCTTGGGCTCGGGTTTGAGTTGAGCTGGATGTTGCTGAAGGTCATCGTGATGCCGAGCGTACCGTCCTGCTGGTAGATCTCGGACTTGCGCTGGATACCCATTCCCTTGTCGATGTAGAAAATGGCTTTAGAAAAGGGCAGCGTGGTCTCCAGGGGCTTGCCCTCGATGACGAAAACCTCATGCTCGCCCACTTTCGCGTCGGCCAGTGGCGTCAAGGTCATCTGGGCCTCCATTGCCTCGATAAGGCCGCTCCCGCCCGGTGGGAGGGCGTTCTGCTCCAGCGAGGGCTTACCTTCCTGCTTGCTTTTCTGCCCCATGATCTCGGTAACGGTGTACACCTTATCGTCGTCATAGAGCACGTCCATCTTCATTTCCATGGCGAAGGGCTCGGGCACTTTGGTCACGACCTTGAAGCGGTACTTGTCCTTGTCCTTATCCCGCAGGTAGTTCAGTGTCCCGACTCCCGTGAGGTTCAGTGGCTCCGTCCCCACGGGGAACAGGAAGTCCATGGTTACATCGCCCGTGAAGGACTGCACCTGTTTCCAGGAGGTCTCCACCGAAGCCTTGATTGTATCAATCGTTGGGGTAGCGCCCTGGGCCATTCCCGCCGCAACCAGCAGGGTCAGCAGCATCGCGCATCCGCGTCGCATCATGGTTCACTCCTGTTCGTGTTGACTCCGCTTGTGCGGATTGTGATGGTGCTCATGAAGCCCGGGTGATCGCTCAGCGAAATTTCCTTCTCGCCCAGCTTGACCACCGCCTCAATGGGCTCGGTTTTTATTGTTTCTATAGTGTAACGATCATCAGTCCTGGCAAAGAGGTGATCGATTCTGGACTCGACCACCATAACGCGCTCCAGCCCGGCGCCGTTGACCGCAGTTTCAAACTCCGTATCGCCGATGCGACAATTCATATCGCCCGCCAACAGTGCCGGGGCGGTTCCGCTGTGGCTGCGGTTGATAAAGTCGGCCAGCTCCGCCATCTGCTCGTTGCGCACGAGGTCATAAGCGGGGTTGCCGTAGCCCGCCTGGGCGTGGGTGTTGTAGAAGTCGATGTGGCCCTCGGGCAACTCCAGACGCGCCAGCGCCACGCCCTTGCCGGCCCACCAGTCCCCCTCCCAAATTTTGTAGAAGGGGTTGGACGTGGTGAAGCGATGGAAGTACGCTTCCTTAATGGGAAAGGCGCTCACGATCAACAGGCCACTGCCCACGGTTCCGCTGGGATAATACTGGTGGTATTTCAGGCGCGTGGATTCGAGCTCTTTCAGGAGCAGCGCGCGATCAGAGGCGATGAAGGCCTCCTGAAAGCCTACGATATCGGGATCCAGGATCATGATCTTCGCACCGATGGAGCGCATCCGCAGGGGGCGATCCGCGCTGACGAGGTAGAGGTCGTGGATATTGAAGGTGGCCACTTTCAGCGTGATGGGCGCGCTCAGGGGCGCGGGGGGCGTTGCGAGCAAGGCGCTCGCCGACAGATCCTCGCCGACGCCCACACGCCCGTTCGACAGCAACATCACGCCGACAAACACAAAAGGCAGCATCGCACAGAAGCCTGCGATGCGCTTTACCCATTTCTTAGCTGGCTGATTTAGCAAGTAAACACATCCGAATTCAGAGGGCCGTCTGGAAATTTAGGCAAGAGTATTTCCTAACAACGTTGGAAAATGCCGCGCATTGAAAATTAAAGTGGCTGGGGAAGCGTCTCCTTTGTGCTCTTTACGTGGTCAATACTCTTTTTCGACCAGCACATGTTCCACACGTCCTCCGATGCAAAACCGGCATCCCGGGCGCCACCTCGCAGCACCCGGGATGCCCGCAAGATTTTCGATCAGGCCAGCGCCTTTTCCACACCTTCACGCATCTTCCTGAGGCCCACTTCCGACACCTCCTTGGGATCCTTCGCCCAGAGCTCTTCGTTGAAAAGCTCCAGCGAAAGGGTGCGCGTGTAGCCGATGGCCTTGAGGTCGCGCAGGGCCTGGTGCAGCGGTAGAACGCCATCTCCGGGAAGAATGCGTGAGGCGTCGCCCGTGCCTTCGGGTTTCGCGTCCGCGCCGATATCGTTCCAGTGGAAGTTGGCGATGATCTTCTCGTTCAGCAATTGGATGCCATTAAATCCGGAGCCGCCGCGCCAGAGGTGGAATGTGTCCGCAATGATGCACGCGGTGGGGTCGTTGGAATCGACGGCGAGCGAGCAGGCCATACCGAACTTATTCAGCCCCTTGAGGAAGCCGATGAATTCGATGGCGACTACAATACCGTAATCTTCGCGACCGATCCGAAGGAGGTCTCGGTAGCGCTCCGCGCCCCACTTCACATCGAAGTTCTCGCGGTCCGGCGTGGGAATGGAAGCCACGTGCTGCGAACCGACATCGGCGCACTGACGCATGCGTTTGCGCGTGATTTCGAGAGACGCCTCCCACTCCGCCTGATTCTCCGGAATACTGTTCCAGAGTCCGATCACATTGGGCACGTAAAGCCCCATGTCCTTGATCTGCTTGCCGAGGTCCTTGAGGTTCCCCCCTTCTTCCTCGTACTTTTCCAGATCGTTGATCCAGGGCTCGATGGCGTCCCAGCCGGCCTCGGCGGTCACCTTGATCTTGTCCTGCAGGGAAGCCGGGCGGATGGTGCTGGTGTTCATCGAAAGGGGCCACGGGCTGATGCCGCCCTGGTATTTGTATTTCTCAGCCGCGGCGGCTTTCACAGGGGCTGAAAGCGTGGTGGCGCCGGCGCCAAGCGCGGCCGCGCCGGTGACCGAGGCGGTCTGGAGGAAGCCGCGACGGCTTACAGGATTCGACATGGTGGATGACTCCTCTTTGCACGTTGTGTGAACAGGGAAAAATCTTGAATCGGATAAGTGTACTTGGTGCTCAGGCCAAGTGCAAGACAGGGACGGTGCAAGACAGGGAGGGGACGGAGTTCAGCATCGCGTGGGATGTCCAATGCGCACACGGCCTGTCCGGCACGGCGGCCTCCGATGAGCGCGTTGGGGGTAGAATGCCGACGCTCAGATGAGCGTGGACTTCCGCGGCTGCAACATGTCGATGAGGCCGGTGGAGTCGTGGCCGCAAGCCACCGCCGTCACGTAGTCACCCGTCACGCGGGTTTCTTGAATATTCCCGCAACGCGCGGCGCTCTTCAGCTTCTGGGCGGCGGGTGTGCCCTGGCGCGCCACGAGCAGCGCGGCGGGCTTGCCGCAGCAACTGAAGCGCAATTCCACCAGACCTTTTTCTTTGCATTTGCTGCGGCAGGCCCCCAGGAACTCCACCTTGTGGGCATGGCCGCTGGCCGGTACGGGCAAGCTGACGAACTGCAGATCGATATTGTTGTCGTCCAGAAATTTCTGGGCCGCCTCTACGGTCGCCGGTACTTCCGACCCTTTCGCGAACTCCAGAACATTCGTATTGTCGATCTCGATGATGCTTGCTTCGGCCAGATTCTGACTGCGGCCCATATCCGTGTACAACGTCGCCCCGAAGACCACCAGCGCCGTGGCCGCCAGCACCGAAACGCCTCGCGAAAGCCAATAGTACTTTCGCGACATGACCGGAGCTGGCTTTTTCATCTTCTCGTTCAGCGAGTTCCACAGGGCGACCGGGCAACACTCGCGGCCCATGAGCGATTCGCAAACCGCCGATTCAAGCCGCACCTCGCCGTTGAGCCGGTCTTTTTCACGAGAGGAAAGCGAGCGTTCGAATTCAAGCGCCTCGGACGTGCTCATCTGGCCGTCCATGTACGCCATCCATCGCTTTTCTCTTTCGTCGGTGCTCATTATGCGGTACCATGGCTTTGCAAGCCGTTTTCATCCGTATCCCGGAGCGCGCGCGGTATCAGCCGCGGCAGATTCCGTACGATACCCTGCTCCTGGGCGTAGGCGAGCAGTTCCTTTCGGAGCTTCGCCCGGCCTCGGGAGAGGTGGGTCATCACGGTGCCCACCGGTATCTCCATAATCTCGGCAATTTCCTTGTAGGAAAACTTTTCGACGCCCCGCAGCAGCAAACAGGTGCGCTGCGCGGCAGATAGTTTACCCAGTGCGACGTTTACTTCGTCGCCACACTCCTCCAACACCTCCTGAGGATTGTCCAGCACGTCATAGTAGCCGTGGTCGTCGGACAAATCCATGAAGGACGACTCGGGAACATCGTCGATGGGGGCCGGCGTTCTGCCGGTGACCCGGTTGGCCACATAACACTTGTTCGTGATGATGCGGTACATCCACGCTCGAAAATTCGTTCCCGGTGTGAACTTATGCTGGTTCTCCCAGGCGGCCAGAACCGCCGAAGAGAACACATCGTCCGCCATGCCGGGGTCCCAGAGGGTCCTCAGCACATACCGGTAGAATTCGTCACGATAACGCTCAACTTGTTCGATGAAGTCGTCCATAGCATCCAGTATATTCCACAGGTTGCGGGGTCAATGTCAGGCTGCGGCGCATTGCCGGGGCCCGTTCGAATCCGGTGGCGAAAATCAGATATCATAGTCGTGTCGCGCGGTGTGTTTTCACAGCCCGACACCCCGATTTACCTGTAGATACTATAGCGCGAGGATTTTGAATGAGCAAACTTTGGGGTGGCCGCTTCGAGGGCCAGACGGACGCATTGGTGGTTGCCCTCGGAGAATCGGTCAGTTATGACGCCCGCCTCGCCCACTGGGACATTCGCGCCAGTATCGCCCACGCCGAGATGCTCGGGGCCTGCGGCATCATCGCGAAGTCCGAAACCACCAAGATCGTCAAGGGCCTGAAAGACATCGCCAGAGACGTGGAAGCGGGCAAGATCACGTGGGATACCGCTCTGGAGGACGTCCACACGAATATCGAGTCGGTCCTCGTGCAGCGAATTGGCGATGCCGGGAAGCGCCTCCACACGGGGCGCAGCCGCAACGACCAGATTGCCACGGACATGCGCCTCTGGATGCGGGACCAGATCGACGCCATTGTCGGGCTGATCGGCGCGCTCCGGACCGCCCTGCTGGACCTGGCCGAGGCCCACCTGGACGTAATTCTCCCCGGATTTACCCATCTGCAGAACGCCCAACCGGTCCTGCTGGCCCATCATCTCCTGGCCTATGTGGAGATGCTGGCCCGGGACGCCGAGCGCTTTGCCCAGTTGCGCAAGCGGGCGAACGTGCTTCCACTGGGCTCCGCCGCCATGGCCGGAACGCCCTATCCGATTGATAGAAATCAGGTTGCGAAGGCGCTTGGCTTTGATTCCATCTCCCGTAACAGCATGGACGCTGTCTCGGACCGCGACCATATGATCGAATTCTGCAGCAATGCGGCCCTGGTCATGATGCACCTTTCCCGCTTCAGCGAGGAGCTGATCTTGTGGTCCACACCGGCTTTTGGCTTCGTGGAAATCGGCGACGCCTTTACCACGGGCTCCAGCATCATGCCCCAAAAGAAGAATCCCGATGTGGCCGAACTGGTCCGCGGAAAGACGGGCCGGGTCTACGGCGACCTGAACGCCCTGCTCACCCTGATGAAGGGTCTGCCCATGACCTATAACCGCGATCTGCAGGAAGATAAAGAGGCCATTTTCGATGCCTCCGACACGGTCCAGCTCTGCCTCGCGGGATTCGCCGCCATGATCCCGTCCATCGCCATCCAGCGCGAGGCCATGGCCGCCGCGACGAGTCAGGGCTTCATGGAAGCGACCGATCTGGCGGATTACCTTGTGGTGAAGGGGGTTCCCTTTCGCGAGGCCCACGGCATTATCGGGCGGATCGTTCGGCACTGCGTTGCGCAGAAGTGCACCCTCCCGGTACTGCCGCTGGCGGATTATCAGCGATTCTCGCCCAAGTTCGAAGCCGATGTTTATGCCGTGCTGACGCCGGAGGCCATCGTGCGTCGGCGCAACAATCCTGGCGGCACCGCACCGACCCAGGTCCGCAAAGCCCTCAAATTGGCCCGCAAGTCGGGGACATAAATTGACGTAAACGTATTTTGCGAAGTTTCGTCGTAACTGTGGTATGATTACCCCAAGTGCCCTGACGGTATCGGGAGACCATATGGCAAAATCGGAACGTATTCTGATCGTTGACGACGAAATTGTGATTCGCGAGTTAATGTCCGATATCCTGACGGATGAAGGGTTTAACGTGGAGTCCGCACCCAACGGGGTGGCTGCCTTGGAAATGTTGCGGGCCTCCAACGATTTTGTGGTTCTTTTTACGGATATCATGATGCCTGAAATGGATGGCATCGAGTTAATCCGAAAGGCGCGCCTCGTCTCCCCGGCCCTCGTTCCTATCGTCATGACGGGTTACGCCACACTGGAAACGGCTCGCGCCGCCGTAAAAGAAGGGGCCTACGACTACGTCCTCAAGCCCTTTAATCTCAGTGAGATAAAGATGGCGGTCACCAACGCGCTCGAGCGTTGTCGCCTCGCCAACGAGAACGCCTCCCTTCTCGAAATCACCGAACTGTTCAAGATCAGCGAGCGAATCGCATCGATCCGCTCGGAAGATTCGCTCCTCGACTTTGTCCTCGAAGCGGCCTTGGAACGGGTGGAAGCGAAGCGCGGCTCCCTCATGCTCGTTTCCGAAGATGGCCAGAACCTTGAAATTGCGCGGGGTGTCGGCCTTCCCCAGGACTTCGATCGCGCGGCGATTCACGTAAAAAGCAGTATCTCGGGCTGGGTGGCGGAAAACGTCAAGCCCCTCTTCATTGAGGACATCCGCCAGGAACCCACCGTTGACAAGCTGAGCTGGCAGCTCCGCGACAACTCGTTTATCTCCGTTCCGCTGGAGCGCAAAGCCTCAACACTGGGCGAGCCCTGCTCCCACAAGAGTAAGGTCATCGCCGTGCTCAATGTAACGGAGAAGCGCAGCGGCGGAACTTTTTCCGAGGCCGATCTGAAGATTCTCAGCATCATGGCCAATCACGCGGCGGCGGCCCTTGAGAATGTGCGCCTGCTCCGCGACGTGGAGGACGCCCAGCGCGAGATCGTGTTCACCCTCGGGGAAATCGTGGAAACGCGTTCCCAGGAAACGGGCTTCCACGTGAAGCGTGTGGCGGAGTATTGCAAGCTTCTCGGCCTGAAGTGCGGTCTTTCTCAAGGCGAAGCCGAGATTCTGCGCCTCGCCTCGCCGCTACACGATGTGGGCAAGGTTTGCATTCCCGATGCCATCTTGAACAAGCCGGGTAAACTGACGCCGGAAGAGTTCGACGTGATCAAGACTCACGCGACCATGGGCTATGACATGCTCAAGGTGACGAAGGGCCACGTGCTTCAGGCGGCGGCGATCATTGCCTTGCAGCACCATGAGCGCTTCGACGGCAAGGGCTATCCCCACGGCCTTTCCGGGAAAGACATTCACATCTTCGGCCGGATTACCTGCATTGCGGACGTGTTTGACGCGCTGGGGGTAAAACGGGTCTACAAAGAAGCCTGGGCCCTCGAGCGCATCCTCGACCTCTTCAAGGAAGAACGGGGTCGGCAGTTTGATCCGGAGATCACGGATGTATTCTTTGACAATCTGGACGAGATCCTCGAAATCCGCGCCGCGTTAATTGACGAAGAGTAGGCCCCTCGCTCAGAAGTTCCTCACCAGCACTTCTCTTACCTCTCCCCGCTTGTCCGCGCGGCTGTTGACTTGCCGACGGGCCATCACCACCTCGATGGTGAAGGGTGCGTACAGCTCCTGAATCAGGGGTGTGTCCGAATTGGAGAGCACAAGCTTTACTCCCCGGCCGTGGAGGCGTCGAAACACATCGGCCAGCGAGCGCTGGGCATCCTCCCCGAAAGGATCGCGATGATAGCTGGTGAAATTCGCCGTTTTTGATACGGGATCGTAGGGCGGATCAAAATAGACCAAATCTCCTTCCACGGCCCGGTCGAGCACGGCCGTGAAGTGGCTGCGGTAAATCTGGCAACGGCACAGGGCGGCGGACACGGCCCGCAGGTTGGCCGCATTGCAGATGAGCGGGTTCTTGTAGCGCCCCATGGGAACGTTGAACTCGCCTTTGCTGTTCTCGCGATAGAGCCCGTTGAAGCAGGTGCGATTCAGGTAGATGAGGCGTGCGGCGCAGGCAATCTTGTCTTCCGGCACTTCGGACCGCACTTGATAGTAGTGCTCTTCACTGTGGGCCGTCTGGTGCAGTTCCAACAGGGCGATCACTTGCTCCACGTTTTTCTGCACCCCTTCATACGCCTCAATGAGCCGGGGATTGCTGTCCGAAAGGATCGCCTTTGAACGGCCGAGCTCGTGGCGGCCATAGAGGTCGAAAAAGAGGGCGCCGCCGCCCACGAAGGGCTCGTGGTAGCGCCCATAGGGCCGCGCCTGGGCTACGCGGGTTCGGAGCTCATCCAGTAGTTGGCGTTTGCCGCCCACCCACTTCAAAAAAGGGTGGGGTGCGGGGCCCCGTTGCGCTGCATCCGTCATAATCCGAAATAGAGCTCCAGCCATTTCTTCAAATCGCACAATTCAACGGCCTTACCGGTGGAAAGGAGGTAGGCCTTGATGTTCTCCGAAAAACCTTCGCCCGCGAAGACCACGATACCGCGAATAGGCCAGGCCTGAATATCCTCGATGGTCGCGGGAATCTTCTCCTCGGCCGAGCCCGTGGTGCCCTGATACTTACACTCTATGCCCAGGCTGATCCGGGTTTCCGGGTGCTTCAACACCACATCGATCTGGCGACGCGCCCCCCAGATACGCCGTCCCACCGCCACCTGCGATTCCACCAGAAGCCCAAGCGCCGCACCGACTTCCGACACGGAAACCTCCAGGTCTTTACCTGACTTTACAGCATTGGCTTTACCGGGCATGGCTTGTGGATCAGACCTTTGGATAGCCTTCCGCAGAAAGGCGGGTTTGGAGAGACTCGGGCGCAGAGCGCGCCCGGATGCGAGCGGAGTATGACCCAACCCAGCCCCCGCGATCAAGGTGCCGTAGTTCTGGGGCGTCGGCGGGGATACACGGCTGCCGACCCGGAATGAATCCTACTACGGTGTACAATGCCCGAAGCCTTCTTACCAAACGGTAACATTTGATTGGAGCCCCCGGGCAGTCTTCCCGGCGCTCCCCGGCGCGGACGACTTCTCGCTAAGCGACCACGGGACATAGGCTTGCGGACGGTCTGAAACTCGTCTTGGCCCCGAATTCGAGTTTGGCACAATTGCTGCTTTTTGCGGTCGGGCAAAGATGATGCTCAACCGTTTACAAGGCGTGTGAAACGGATTGGGCACATCGGGTAATGGGATGGAGCCATTCGCCCGGTTATTGTCGCTATCTCGACAATCCCGGTCTACCTGCCTGCACTAGCTGCCATAACCAACTTAACGCACGCCTCAGGACTTAGTGTAAGGAGAGTTTCGTGAAAATTATGCAGAGATTTCGCAGTGGGGCGTGGTCGCGGCTTGGATTGACAATGTTCGCATTGTCCGTTTCCTGCCTTGCCTACGCCCAGGAAGCCGCCCCCACACCCGAACCTGGCGACACGGCGTGGATGCTGACGTCCACCGTGCTCGTTCTGTTCATGACCATTCCGGGACTGGCGCTGTTCTACGGCGGCCTGGTGCGGTCCAAAAACGTGTTGTCCGTCCTCATGCAGTGTTTTACCATTACGGCCATGGCCACCCTGCTCTGGGTTATCTGCGGGTACAGCCTGGCCTTCGCGGTGCCGGCCACCCAGGCGGAAGGGGTGATTGGATTGCACGCCTTCGTGGGTGACTTCAGCAACGCTTTCCTGAAGAACCTGACGGTCGGAAACCTGACGATGACCTTCCCCGAGTCGGTCTTCATCACGTTCCAGTGCACCTTCTTCATCATCACGCCGGCGCTCATCATCGGCGCCTTCGCCGAGCGCATGAAGTTCTCCGCGGTGCTGGTCTTCACCGCCTTCTGGCTCGTGCTGGTGTATGCCCCCATGTGCCACATGGCCTGGTCCGGCGCGGGCGCGCTGTTCTGGGATTGGGGCGTGCTGGACTTCGCGGGCGGCACCGTAGTGCATATCAACGCGGGTATCGCGGCCCTGGTCGCGTGCATCATGGTTGGCAAGCGCTCGGGCTATCCCCAGAAGCCGATGCCTCCCCACAACATGACCATGACCGTCACCGGCGCGGGCATGCTGTGGGTCGGCTGGTTCGGCTTCAACGCGGGCAGCGCTGCGGCGGCCAACGGTACGGCTGGTATGGCCATGCTGGTCACTCAGATCTGCGCGGCGACGGCGACGCTCACCTGGCTCGCTATTGAATGGTTCAAGCACGGCAAGCCCAGCGCGCTGGGTGCGGCCACCGGCGCGGTGGCGGGTCTCGTTGCCATCACCCCCGCTTCGGGCACCTGCGGTCCTCTGGGCGCGATCCTCATGGGCATCGCCGCCGGTGTGGTCTGCTTCCTGGGCGCCACGACGATCAAGCGGACCTTCGGCTATGACGACTCCCTGGACGCCTTCGGCGTGCACGGCATCGGCGGTATCGTCGGCGCGCTGTTGACCGGCGTCTTCGCTTCCGACGCCCTGGGTGGTGTTGGTTATGTGGAAGGCGTGACGATGGGCGCTCAGGTGTTCGCGCAGTTGAAGAGCGTTATCGTGACGCTGGTATACAGCGGTGTGGTTTCGCTTATACTGTTCAAGCTCATCGACCTTACCATCGGCCTGCGGGTCTCCGAGGAAGTCGAAAGCCAGGGCCTGGACCTTGCCGAACACGGCGAAGAAGGCTACATCATCTAATCCGTATCAGTTCGGGGGAGGCCCCGTGGCCTCCCCCGCATGAAACCCTCGGCAACCCGCGGTACGCGGTGGCGAGTGGACCCAAAGAAACCTGTAGCCTGTCGCGCTGGCCCCGAGATTCGGCGGCCCCGGCGATGGAGTGGAGAACATAAAGGTGAAAAAAGTCGAAGCGATTATCAAGCCGTTCAAGCTGGAAGAAGTAAAGGATGCCCTTTCCGGCGTTGGCATTCAGGGCCTTACCGTCTCGGAGGTCAAGGGATTTGGCCGCCAGAAGGGACACAAGGAACTCTACCGCGGCGCGGAGTACGTCGTGGAATTCCTCCCGAAGGTAAAGCTGGAAATCGTCGTGACCGACGATGCGGTGGAAAAAGTGGTGAAGGCGATCATCGGCGGCGCCTCGACGGGCCGCATCGGTGATGGCAAGATCTTCGTATCCACAGTCGACGACGCCGTGCGTATCCGCACGGGTGAAACCGGCGATGTCGTACTGAGCTGAGCGAAAGCCGCCTGGCACGTATGCTACTTGTCCGCCCCGCATCAGGCCCTCCGGCCCGATGCGGGGCTTTTGGTTTCAGCGCGGTTGGAAAGCGCCATGCGACGCCATTCGTCCCTTCCCATTTGATACTATTCCGCAGGAATGCTATACTTGTGTGTACCGAGAAGCACTTCACCCGCTTCCACCTTTTAGGGCGATTAGCTCAGTTGGTTAGAGCACCTGTCTTACACACAGGGGGTCACAGGTTCGAGCCCTGTATCGCCCACCATTCATAACTCCTGCTGAAATACGTACTTACGCGTTACCCGGCGCAGCGCCGGAGCGGCTACAAACCCTCAACCATTCGGTTAGTATAACCGGATGTGCCCAAGGAGCCGCTCCAATGCCCAATCCAGGTACTCCCCGAACCCCTTCGCTTCGCCTTCACAAGCCCTCCGGGCAAGCTTTCACCGAAATAGAAGGCAAGCGCCACTATTTGGGCAAACACGGTCTTCCCGAAACCCATCGTGCCTATCATGTGCTGATTGCCGAGTGGATGTCCCATGGCTACCGCCTTCCCGTTGCCCCAGAAAAGCTGACTTTGGTGGAACTCGTTGCCGCGTACATGGATCACTGCGAAATCTACTATCGCGGCACGAAGCCCACTCCGAGTTCGTCGTACTTTGAAGTCGATATCACCCTCAAGAAAATGCTCACCCTGTACCGTGACGTTGCCGCCACCTCCTTTGGGCCCAAGGCTCTACGTGCTGTACGCAATTTGTGGGTGCAGGACAATCTGTCGATCACCACAATCAACAATCGTGCCGGGATCATTAAGCGAATGTTCCAGTGGGCGGCAAGCCATGAGATGTTGCCCGTGGAATGTTACCAAGCACTTGCCACCGTTCCCGGACTCCGCCGAGGTCGTGGTGTTGGAAAAGATCCGGTGACTCGTGATGTAATTCCCGCTGAAGTCCTCGACAAAACTCTGGAACAGCTCCCGTCCACGTTGCGTGCGATCATTCGACTGCAGCTCCTTACGGGGGCACGTCCATCGGAAATCCTCAATTTGAAGCGGGGTGATATCGACTGCACGGGTGAAATCTGGTCCGCCGTGATACGTGAACACAAGACGAGCTACCGTGGAAAGCAACGGTCCTTGTTCTTTGGTCCCCGCGCGCGATCCGTACTTCGCCCTTTTCTCCTGCGGAAGGATACCGATTTCTTGTTCTCGCCGAAGGAAGCTCAAAAGGATCGGAACCGCAATGCCGATTCCCCCCGTCGCCCCAATCAAGCGCCCAACATAAAGAAGACCGAAAGAGAGGTTGGCGACCACTATGACCCCCATGCCTACAACCGCGCGATTGCCAGAGCTTGCAAGGCGGCGGGTGTGGAAACTTGGTGCCCCTACCGACTGCGACATACGGCCGCCACTCTCATCGAAGCCAGTGCGGATATGGAAACGGCCAAGGCGATCCTGGGACACTCCAGCATCAACATAACTCAGGTCTATGTGCACCGTGACAACAAGACCGCCGCTGCGTGGGCAGCGCTCCACGGGTAAGCCAATGCAAAACCCCACCAGGAACGCCAATTCCTGGTGGGGTTATTGTTTTGAACCGGATTCAGACTCTGTGAGGCTCCCAGTCGGAAAAAGTGGAATATTTCACAAGATTGGCTCGGCAAGACACCCTGCAGCCAGCGTGGCCAACGGCGATCCGCTCCGTCCTGCTCACGCGATACCCACGGATTGTTAAACGCCTAACTCTGCTGCCAGTCCAACCTCCTCGCTTTAAAAGCCGAAAAGGAACACGATTGTGCCCGATCAACGTTATCCTGCGCCGCTTGCGCCCCCCCCTCAGCAAAGTGGCCGCCTTCCGTCGGAAAGGGTGGCGTCAGGCAAATTCCTTCTGACAACCCTTTCGGTCACATTATCCGTTTAACAGCCCCACCAGGGACACAATACTTCATGGTGGGGCTATAATTTTCCTGCTATCCAAGCCCATCTGTCAAAACTCACCGAACTCCGATCTCAAACACTTGGTCCTATCGTGGCCAGCGCTGACCGCTATCGAATCAATTCACCAGAATTCTTCACCTGCATTCTCGATCACATGGATTCCAACGAAGGCACAAGCTCCTGTGAGGATAATTCGAATCATGAGCCATGAACGCTCTTGGTAGGGGATCCGTCCAAGGCAACTACCAAGCCTTTTTTATCCAATTCCATACCGTGCAGTGTTCATCGTGGCGCTGTTTGATTGTGCAGTAAACAAGCGATCAGCTCGGATTCAGCGTGAAGAGGCAGAAGTCCTTCGGATTGCGGAGTCACGTAGAAAAGAGGAGTTACGTAAATTGCAGGAACAAGAGCGTACTCGACTGGCGCAGTTGTTAAAGGACGTGGAAGCCTGGCACCAAAGTCAGAAGATAAGGGCATACGCCAGTGCAATTATGGCTCATGCGGAGAAGAATGATAGCTCAGATTCCGGCCAGGAATTGATGGAGTTGGTGAGTTGGGTGTCTCAACAGGCTGATCGAATAGCCCCCTTGTGTAAATCTCCCTGCTCGGTGCTCGACGAGAAGATCTCTTATTGGTGATGGCCAGTGGGGCTGAGAGTTAGGTGCTTGAAAGGGCTGAACTCGACAATGCAGTCACTATCGGGCGGACATCAGAATCACGATGAGGTCTACAGCAAAAAGTTAGACGTTTAACTTTTCGGCCCCTTTGAATCCCAATCGGGAGTGAATGCCTCACAGACTCATGTGTAGAAGCCTACAGGGACTACACAGCCTTAACGGCCACACAAGGGCCTCAGCTTAACTGTCCTAACCAAGACTTGAGTTGACAGTATCCCTTTGACAGGTTTCAGAGTGTGTTAGCTAAAGACCGCCGTTGGCGCCGCCGCCTCCGACGAATTATACGCTGCGCTATCCATTCTCGGCGGCGGCGCCACCGGCTCAATTCTCTTCTCTCGTGCCAGTGGTTTTGCCTCCAGGAAAGTCTGCATGGGGGTTCGTCCCTGGCATCGCTTCCCCTGGTGAGTTCGCTGATGGTTGTAGTATAGCAGCCACTCCTCCAAATCGGCTTGGAGTACCTCGATGCTGTCATAGATGCGCTTCCGGAAGGTTACGCGGTAGAACTCGTTCTGGATCGTCTGGTGGAACCGTTCGCAGATTCCGTTGGTCTGGGGGTGGCGTACTTTGGTTCGCGTGTGGACGATGTCCTGCAAGCCCAGGAAGAGCTCGTAAGGATGGGTGTCGTCGCGGCCGCAGTATTCGGTGCCCCGGTCGGTGATAACGCGCAGAACATCCACATCGTGCTCTTCGAAAAAGGGCATCACGGCGTCGTTCAAGCAGTCCGCCGACGTAAGCGGTGTTTTTGAATCATAGAGCTTGGCGAAGGCGACCGCAGAATGCGTATCTACTACGGTTTGCTGGTAGATACGGCCTACTCCTTTGATATAGCCCACGTACATGGTGTCCTGGGAAATGAGGTAGCCCGGGTGCTGGGTTTCGATTTCCTCGGGGTCACTTTCCCGGGTGCGGCGGGCCTTTTCCAAGGCTTGGACCTGGGCTTCGGTGAGCACGACGCCGTCGCGTGCCGCAATGACTTCCAAGCGCTTCAGGCGCTTTTTGAAGGTCTCCAGGTCGTGGCGCTGCCAGACGCCGCGAACCCCGCCGGGGCTGATTTGATGGCCCATCTGGCACAGTTCATTGGCCGCCCGGACCTGTCCGAAAGCCGGGAAGGATTCGGCCAGTACAACGACGGCGTCCTCGATTTCCTGACTGACGCGATTCTTGTGGAGTGGCTTGTTACGACGATTGTGTTCCGCGAGGGCGTCGATACCGCCGGACTCATAGGCCTGCTTGATGTCGTAGAAGTGCTGTCGGCTTACCCCCATCACCCGACAGGCTTCCGAGACATTCTTGAGCAAACTGCCAAGTTCAAGTAAACTGAGTTTGGCTCGTACGAGCTTCTGAGATTGGGTCATGATTCGTCTCCTTTGGTTAGCGTCAAAGGGATACATGACCCAATTTCCATGTTGGGTGTCAAATCAAGTCGTGACTAGAACAGCTTAACCCCGGAACAGATACACTTACGGTGTCCAAACTATGGGGGCGACTTCTATTCTTTTGCTTGACAGCTTCTAAACGTTGTGCTATTTTGCAGCCGTTCGGATTTCACCACTGATCCGAGTATGTCGTAAATCGCAACTAGGGGCACCGTTCAAGCAGCCATTCTAAGCGGCATCCACTCTACTGCAATACTCCCTTTCATTCGAGTACTGCACGTCAACCATAAGCGCGTTCGCCAAGAGAATCGGGAGGCACCGTATGCTTCGTCTACTGTTCGCAAGTCTGCTCGCACTGACATTTAACCTAGCGTCTGCACAGTCCCCCTCCGCACAACTGGGTCCGGAGCAATCGTCCGGAGCGGACATTCACGCCGCCGCGTTATTGACGGCCCGTGCGCAAGCGGAGCAACAGGTTGCCGCCGGCGAACTAAGGCAAGCGGGAAAGACCATTCTTACTTCATTGAGATCGCTTCCGCCGGATAGACCTGACCTCGCAGATACCGCGTATGGTAATGTCCAGTTTATCGTATTCGCGATGGAATACCTCATGCCAGACACGGTGGTACAAGGTTTTCTTGCGGAAGATCTTGAAAGTGAGTCTCAGGTTACCGACCGCCTCGTCGACACAATGTACAATATCTTCCTCGGGCAAGACACACCTGAAAAGACGCTCGCAGCGCAAGAAATGACGTACCTTTCTACTAGCGAGAATAAGATTGTTTGTGCCATTGCGCTCTTCAATCTGGCCAATCCGTACTTCTACGACAATACCGAGTTCACCACCCAACACGCGACCAGATTGGCAGAGGAATTCCCGGATTCCGAATTGGCCCGAATGGCACAAAATCTCCCTATATTGTCGTATAGAAAAACCGACCACTTGCCCACGCAAGAAGACACAAAGTTCAGCGCAAAGAGCACAAACCTGGATTGGACCTCGTCATTTCAGGCCCGAGTCGAACAATTGGCAGAGAGCCTCGATTCGAAAAAGTCTTCAAGAGCGGCACTCGCACCCATGCAAGACGGCGCGCTTAACGGCTCCGATTGGCGGGAGCGCTTTGCGTGCCTGCTTATGTTAGAGGACGAACGCAAGGGTGGGGACGGCACTACTGTACGACCCATCGCGGAACAACTGGCGAGACGCGCGGACAACGCACCAGATGTGGTGCGCGCAAGAATTTTGCTGGCGCGTCAGAACAGCCGCGCTGCAGCGGAAAACGCGAATCTCAACAGCGTCAGGGATGCTTCCGTCTATTGGGCCGAAGCGCTGCTCGACACTAAGATAACTCAGCTCACACCGGAGAGAACGCTCTGGGAAGACCGGATGAAGGCAATCAAGTTCTGTGCACAAGATTTGAAAGAAGGCGGGCATCTGGCGGAAGCGGAGAAGTTGTACAGTGCTCTGGCAGCGGAATTTCCTAATAGTCTCGTCGAGCAAGAATGCAATGAGGCGGTTGCTGAGATACACAGCCAACCTGCCGCACACGTTTCCAAATAGTATTTCGATTGCCCAACATCACATAGTTCATTGAGGGAGTAAAACTATGTTGCGTCATGCCGTCGTCCACTTCGTCCATGTTTTGACAAGTAGCCTAGTGCTCGGTGTGGGGATTCTCGTCTTCGCTACTTCAAGTGCCTACGCGGGAAGCGGGGGCGGGCTGACCTATTACACACTATCCAAGTGCTCCCCTTCCGGCGGGACAATTACGTTCAGCCCTGCCGGCCCAACATATGTTTCCGGCACATCGGTTACCGTAAAGGCCACACCCGCTGAAGGATATGTCTTTACTGGATGGTCAAGCGGCGGATTGGCTGGATCTCCGAGCACCACCACAACTACGGTAACCTCAAACAGGACGATCTGTGCCACTTTTGCCACCGCCGCATCCCAGGGAATACCCACCTATTCGATCCATTTATGCCAGCCAACCGGCAATCTGGAACACGGCCACATTACGAAAGACCCGAACTACGGCATCTACGTCCTCGGAACCCAAGTGGACGTCCAGGCATTCGCAGACCTGGACTACGTATTCGTAGGCTGGACCGGTGACCTGAGCGGATTGCTAAACCCCCGTACTCTGGCAATGACGCAGGACTACTACATCTGCGCGGACATTCGACCGTCTCCCGCAATCGTGCTGTACGGTTCGTCCCCGCTTCAGTTGGAGTGTGGAGACTCATACATTGAACCCGGGATCATTGCACTAGATGACCTGGATGGGAACATCACAAGTCAAGTCGACTACAGTAACAATCTGGACACCTCAACCCCTGGAAGCTACTCGGTCGTATACGATGTGGAGGACTCGGATGAAAACACGGCGCACGAAGTACGCACCGTCACTGTTGTAGACACCACGCCACCTGTTTTGACGCTACTTGGCGAAGCCCCTTTGACGCACGACTTTGCCACCGAATACCTGGATGCCGGTGCCGAAGCAGATGACCATTGCGAGGGCGACCTCACCTCGAGCATCATCGTCGGAGGAGACGAAGTCGATCCCTTCGTCCCTGGGGACTACGTCGTTATCTACGATGTGACCGATGCCAGCGACAACCACAGTCAGGAAACGCGTGCGGTCACGGTGACCGGCCTTGCGGAAGACTTGGACTATGCCTGTACCTACTTCAGGGGAACAGGCAACACGGACTGCTCGACCTACGACGCCAACGGAAAAGAAGAGGGCACACCGTCAGGCACCTTTGTAAACACTGAGAATGGGATCCCAGATCGCGTCGAATTCAGCCTGTTGGACGCGATCTTTGCCGACACGGCCTACGCCCGGCGCCAGGAAATCCTCGATGCCTGGTTGAATAACCTCGCGGAGATCGACCTGTATCTGGATGCGGTGGCGACCCAGCATCCAAGCGCGCCGCTGCCAGACTACAGAACCCGGAAAACTTTGGCCGCCTATACCCTATTGGGGGAAGAGTCGCACTTTCTTGCAAATACCAAGCTCCAGGCGAAGCTGGGGGTCTCGATCCCGCTTGAAACAACCAACTTTGAGTTCCCGACCGGCCTCGCGTACGACGAGGACTTCGACGGCGATGGGTATTCCAATCTTCAAGAGTGGGAATACGCAGGTCTGTACGCGGCCGCTCCAGAGGAAGTCGTGGGAGAATACATAGCGGCCGCGCTCGATTCCTCCAACGTGATCTTCCCCGATGCGGTATTGAACGAGCTCGTCCGTACTACCATCGGTATTTCACATGGGTTTCTGTATGAATCAGACTTGGTCGGCGCGACACCCGCATTCGACACACTCATCGACTTAAATACCGACGACCAACCGCCAAGAATCGCTGACTTGACGGGTTTGGATCGCTGCGCCGATCTAGTAAGCGTCAGGCTGCCGCGACAGGACATAACCGACCTCGCCCCCCTTCACCCGCTCGTGAATCTTGAGGTGCTTGAACTTAGTATCAACGATATTTCCGACATCTCGCCCCTCGAAGGCCTCCCCAATTTGCGAGACCTCCGAATGGGCCTCAACCCACTTAGCGACCTATCCCCGCTCAGCGAATTGGTTACCCTCGAATGGCTCGGCCTTCCGCAGACCCAAGTGACCGATATTTCGCCCCTCAGCGGGCTCCCAAATCTCGCATTCTTGAACTTGGACAACCTAACTCTTGCAGATCTCTCCGACCTCGCGCCGCTCTTGGGCTTGGAGACTCTGCGGCTGAGTAATACGAATACGACTCGCCTCACCGCGATTGACCCCTTGGCGGCAACCGGTGCTCTGACGCAGCTCTACATAAACGCCTGCCCGCTGGCGAACGAGGCCTTGTGTGACGACATACCCTACTTCGAGTCCAATGGCGTAACGGTAAACGACGACGACAATGTTTGCCAGCGTTTCCTCACCGTGACCCACACGACCGGTGGCATCGTAAAGGTAAACGGAACGGAGTACACGACCGGTCCGCTCTCGATCGACTTGAACGCGATTACCCAGCTAACAGCCGTTCCAAACGGCGGATATGCGCTCAAAACGTGGGAAGGCGCGTTGTCCGTTACAACAAACCCCGCCAATCTGACTTTGGCGAATGATGCTTCCGTGCACGCGGTGTTTGAGCAGGTTTACAAATTGAACGCCACGATAAAGGATAGCGCAAACGCGGAGGTTGTTATTACCCCGGCAAGCCCTCCCAATGCGCCCGGCAATCACTATTTTTCGGGTCAGGTGGTGACGCTCACCGCGACAGAAGATTCAACGTGGGACTTCATTCGGTGGGAAGATGGCTCCGGAAGCACCCTCTCAACCAGCCTAACTTATCAAGTCACGATGAATTCCGCAAAAGATATCGTGGCTGTATTCGACACCTATGCGCTGACGGTGCAGGCCGAAAATACGAGTGTATCTGTGCACATGGGCGAGACTGAGCTCACTGCGGGACAGGAAGGGGAATGGGGCTTGCCCGACGGTGCGGAGATTACCATTTCCGCCGCACCGGTTTCGGGTCATAAGTTTGCTTACTGGGAGAATGCCAACGGCGAGATACTCCAACTGAACCCTTCGCTAACCTTGGATGGCAATGCCGCTTCATCAGTGGAATTGTCCGCACATTCCGTATCCAATAGCAAGGCTGAACTAGTCGTTGTAACGCCCGCCGCCTGGCAGTCGGCACTAGACACCGAAGCTGCACCGCTGACGGTAACGGAAACACAGTTCACCAACAGTGCCAACGAGAGCAAAGGCAAGTCAAAGCTACAGTTCAATGACGCGGGCGATGTTGTATTGTCGTTGGATCCTCAGGTCGCGGGTGAAACTCTGGTTTGGAAGTCGCTGACCGGTGTCATCGTCGGTACCGGGCCCAGCTACACGTGCCGTCGTGCCAAAGGCGAGAGTAAAGTACTCTTCGTCGAAACGGCCGACGAGAACGCCGATTACTTTGGCGTGTATTTCGGGGCCGTCGGAAACGGTGTCGCCTACATCGATAATATCGCCGTTCGGCCAGAAGAAACACTCATCGTAGATTTTGATCGCTATGATGACGGTATCCCGCTCTCCGCCAAGGCGGATACCGGCTGGAGCTTCGTCGGTTGGAAAGATTCTCTGGCCAACGACATCGCCTCGACACCTGGAATCGAAACCGCGATTGCCCACGAGAATCTCGATATCGACGGGGACGGGAAAGTGCTCGAAAGCGATCTCACCATCGTCAGAAACGTCCTGGGGGGAGCCAGCTCCGGGGCCTACAACACGGATGTCGATGGAGACAACGATACCGATGAGGAAGATTTACAGCAAGTCGGTTCAGCCCTGAAGATCCATACGGTCGTCGCCATGTTTGAGGCGGTGCAGCAATATACGCTAAACGCAACGGCTTCGCCCACGGCGGGAGGCACCATCGTTAAACCACAGACCGAGTTTGCCCCGGGCACACTTGCCGTAATAGAGGCCATACCCAACGAAGGGTATTATTTCAGCGGTTGGACCGGAACGGAAACCAGCGATAGTCAGGCACTCGTGCACGAAATGACCTCGAATGTTTCCCTTACTGCACATTTTCATGTGGAAGACAGGCCGGTCATTACCTTGTTCGGCGCAGACTATGTCGAACTCCAGCCAGACGAATACTTCTACGATCCCGGTGCCTTCGCCGAGGACATCAATGGAAACGACATCCGCGACCGAATTCGCGTTTCGACAATTGAAGGCAAGCCCGGTGTGGGCTGGACCGAGTACCGTTACAGTGTCAGAGACACGGCAGGGCGTAGCGCCGTGCCTGTATCTCGGTTTGTCATGGCGCTTGGTCTCGGTGTAAACAAGAGCTTGAATACCCACGACCTGGACGCTGTTTGTACAGAGTGTCTTGATTCTCACGAGGATTATGTACAGTGCTATGTTCTGGAAGTTGGGGACAGATATGAATGCATTCCGAGGAACCGTTGGTCCAACACTCCGGATTCGACGAAGCCGGATCCTAGCGATAGGAATGTCAAACGGTGTAGTGAGTTAATCTGCAACGCCGCACCATCCGAGGGGCCGGGGAACCAAACTGTAAAAATTAACATTGTTCCGGAACATGGCGGGGGTGAGTATGCTGTCACGGATAGTTCCGGGTGGCTTTGGTACGGGGGAATCATACCCCTGCGATGGGTTGTTTTTCCGTCGATGGGACCTTGGCTTGACGAAAATAGAACTTTTATTGAGGATACCCCAGAAGAACCACCTTTGAGAGCGCGCGCCAGGGTCAAATCGGGTCACGAGGACACGACGGTGTTTGACTACTGGGAAGTCAATGGCCGATATGCAGGTAATGGTCGTGTTTCGTTACCGCTTCGCCCAACCGGCTCGGAAGCAACGGCTTATTTCCGAGACAAAGAAGACCCCAGTGGAGCCGATCCTGATACCATAGTCTCCTC
Organism: Candidatus Hydrogenedentales bacterium; assembly: GCA_041859365.1. Taxonomy (GTDB): domain Bacteria; phylum Hydrogenedentota; class Hydrogenedentia; order Hydrogenedentales; family JAEUWI01; genus JAEUWI01. Next base: position 11,316 of record JBHEKR010000028.1, on the reverse strand, counting down.
GCATGTTGGAATTACCGCATTAGTTGAACCCGGATATGAAGAATTCGCCGATATCGCTCTGTACTATGCAGACGATGAGACGAATTGTGTTGGAAAAGAGGGCATTTTCTTCAACGATGACGACGATTATTGCTGGTCCGATTATCAAGAGGCGACGGCGACGCGTCTCAATTCCTCTGGTCAGCCCCGCTATCGTCGAGTGATTCCGAAGGTTGAGGTGACATCCAACGACTATCAGTTTCTCGGATGGCAAATAAAACGTAATAACTCTGATTCGTGGGAATGCCAAGGTCCGCTCGACGGTATCGGGCTTTGTGACCCAGGGACAACAACACTTGGAGCCGTAACGATTCCGACCGACTCGGTTGACGTCTATATGGCACGTTTCGCCCGCAAGACTCCTCAGAACCCTCCGTGCGCATTTATCGATGTGAACGCCGACGTCGCCTCCAACCCACCCGCGTCAACCGGTAAAACCGCAGACTCCGAGTACATACCCACTGACGAGACCGAATGCCGATTTGAGTTCACGGCGACTGAAGCAGATTTCTTCCGCTGGACAATTGAGATTGATATCCCGAGCAACGAAGAAGCTGAAAGGAAGGTTCTGGACTCGATCGACGTGGGCAGCAGCGTCTTCGAGGTTTCCCTCCCCGTCGGTACGGCTTCCTTTACCGCAACCGCTCACTATCATGTTGGACCTTGGGGCGACACGTCGAGCCCGAACGACGAGGAAGACAATCCACAGTTCGTGACCGATTCCGTCTGTGAAGAATCCGATTACGGAACCGTGAAGAAAGAGGTCTTCACTACAAATGACGGCTCGCAAACGGCCACGTTTACTGCAGAAAGTGATGGTAAAGCAACGTTCAAGGGTTGGGAGATCACCAACGATCTGGGCGTTGAGTCCGACCTGACCGGTGTTGACCTGTCCGGAACTACGCTTACCATCAACACCAGGGACATTAATGGCGAGCAGGGAAAGCATATACGCTACACCGTAACCGCGACCTATGAGAACTGTGTTCCGCCAGAGTGCGCATCGGTCGACGCAGAGCCCGAAGTCGAAGGTTGCGGCACGGCCGATGTGATCTACACCAGCGAAAATGGCGCCTGTAAGTTGACATACAAAGCCGAAGCCCTTGAAGGTGCCCCTAATTGGATTGGGTGGGATACGGATAGCGATCTGAGCACGATTGAAGAGGAAAGTGTCGAGTTTACGCGCATTGGAGCGCCCTCGATTGCGCCAACAGCCATATTTGCAAAATGCGACGAAATTCAGGATTCGGAACAGGAAAGCGTTACCGATGAGTGCCCGGTGGTCGAAGAAACTAGTGGAACCCAATCTGATCCTGAAGAAGCCGACCCAATTTATTGGTACTCGGGCGAGCTCTACGAAGTGGCCACAGATATCGAGGTCGAAGGCAAAGGCATCGGGCTTTCCTGGACGCGGAAGTATCGCTCTAGGATTGCGAAGGAGCATGTGCTAGGCAACAATTGGGACCATTCGTACAATATCTATCTAACGCGTTCAACAACGCTTGGGAACAATGACCTCGTGCTCCACCGGGGACTACATCGCATTGAACGCTTCAAGGATACCGGTAATGGCACTTGGAATTATGGCGAACGTGTGGACAGCTTGAGCAAAGTCGGTGCGGAATTCAAACTCGTCGCATCCGGCCCGATGACGTACTGGTTCAAAGACTTTACAGCAACCACAGCGCCGGGAAAACTCGTCCGTATAGAAGACCGCTATGGCAATGAAGCTCATTTGGCCTACTTGTCAAACGGTCGCCTTTCCACGGTCACCGATACCCAGGGAAATGTGCTGACCGTGACCTACCATACCAGCGGACGTATCGATACCGTAGAGGTCAATTATGGCGGAACACTGCTCAAAAAAGTTCGATATGAGTACTATGGTTCTACTGGTACTGACGGGAGCCAGGGCGATCTCAAGCTCGTCAAGACCTTTGACGTCGTCAATACCAGCCAGGCACTGACGCTCGCGGAATACACCTATTACCTCGGCAGCGCCGAAAAGCCCGCGTTGAAGCATAACCTGCGCAAGATAATTCGTGAACGTCAGAACGGACAGAAAGAAGTCGTCGCGGAGAACGCTTACGGGGATTCCGGCTATGCGTATGATCGTGTCGTAACACAGAAATGGGGAAGCGAAGGCAATATAAATCTCCATTATCAGAATAACACCAACACCAATTGGCCTTCTGCCACGACGATTACCGTTCTCAATGATCGCAAGGGCAATATTACGGAGTTCTACTACGACAACAGTCATCGCTTGGTAGCAGAGGTTGTCCATGACAACAAAAATGGCGATCCCGCGCAGAGCCCGTCACCCGATCCAGACAGTATCACGACGCCCAAGACCAACCGCTGGACACCGGGGGGCTTCACAACGACGTACACCTGGAATACTTTCGGTCGCTTAACTCAGATCAAGTATCCCAGCGGTCGTATAAAGGAGTACGTTTATGATTCGGGCAATTCCAACCCGCAGGCCAAGCTAAATGTTCGCGAGGTGCTACTAAAATCATCGGCTACGGACACGAATCCAATAAAGAGCACCACTCAGTATGAAGACTGCAACTGTGGCCAGTTGGATTTTGTCCTGGACCCAAAAGGAAACCGAACGGAGTACACGTATCAAGACGTATTCAGCGGAGAAAACTATTCCCATGGTGAGTTGTCTGTGGTTCCGCCTGCTCCTTTCAACAATACGGATCACCAACAGTGGGTGATTACGGATGCTTGGGGACGAACGACTTCTGTTTACTACCCGAAGAACGGCAGTGGAAGACGCCAGGACGACTATCTCTATGAAGACAGCGTTATAACCGGATACTCCGACACTATTGGTCCTATTCAGTTTATGTCGGGAACACTGAATGTCGGGGCGACGTTCGAAGAGTCCGCCTGGGTGCTCGGCGGCGGTGAACTCGGAATTATCCGCCCTCTAGTAAGCGTCGCGAGAGACCGGTTAGGGCGATTGGTCGGCATCGATATCAGCAAGGAGGACTGGCAAGCTGCCACCTTTACCCCAGGCGTAGATCGCGGCACTCGAATCGTTTACGATGGCTATGGCCGAGTATCAAGAATCATACAATCCATCGGCGGGGGAAGCGCGATCTACACAGAAGAAGTCATTACCTATTTCTCAGACGGGCTTCCGAAGAACCGCACCATTACCGAGTATGGCCACACCACAGATATTGTGGTGCAGCCCTACTATGCGGAGTATATCTACGACGAACTCGGCATGCTCACGCTGAAGAAAGAGAAGCGAGACACATCCAATTATTTCGTCGAGACCCATTATGCTTACGACGCAAACAAGAATCTGAAAGAAGTTCGGGCTGGTGCTGTGGACAGCACGGATAACGACCATATTGAAACCTACGTCTATAACAGTAGGAACTTGCTTGGGCGCAAATTCGTTGGCGGCAAAGACAACCCCAATGCGGTCGAGGTCAACTATCGCTACGATACTGATGGACGCCTTACGCTGGTCGAATCGGGCGGAGATGGCAGCCCGAAGGAAACCGTGTATGGGTACGACGGCTATGGCCGGCTTGACAAGGTTACATTGCCCGAGAACGTTATGAGACGGTTTTGGTACGACAGGAACGGAAACGTCACGGATGAGATAGCAGTCGGTCGGGAAACAGAGGCCACTGCCCTGAAATTGCTCGCCTATACAAAGTACGAGTATGACCAGCTTGACCGGGTGACTTTGAAGCGCACCCTAAAGGAGAACGATGCAAGAGACTATACTGATTCTACCGCGCCTCCCAGCCTCATTTCACCGATCTGGTTCGACCAATCCTATGTCTACACGCCCAACAGTCAGATTAAAGAGGTAAGTAGCAGCTCCGGCTATGAAGAAAAGTTAACCTATACGTACGACGGAATGAACCGTGTCAAATCGGTGACGGATGAGAAGGGAAATAAGAATACCTACTCTTACGACGGTCGATCGCATTTAACCGAAATCCTGGAAGACGCTATTTCCGACGATCCCAACGGCACGGATCGGCAGTTTAACACCACCATCTTGCGCGATTTCTTGGGTCGGAGCTATCAGGTGGCCAACAGCGCCAATGAGACGACCTTGTTCGAGCGCGACCGCTATGGAAATGTGCTTCGGAAGATCGAACCCGGACAAACAAGTGGGACTGGTTCGATTCAGGAATTTGACGCGCTCGGCCGCCTGGTACACGCGAAGTCTACGCTCCCAGGTACTTCGGACGAATACATTAACACCTACCACTCGTGGGATGACAGCTCCCGAAAGAAGTCATCGACCGACCCAGCAGGTATCGCAACGACCTATGTGTACAACGCCTTGAGCCAATTGGAGTTTGTTCGCCTGCCGTACCATGGCGAAACTGGTTTCCAGCGCAAGCACACGTACAACAAGTATGGCGAGCTTGAAAATGTGCAGGATTCGAACGGAACGACATTCGTGTTGGGCTACGACAACCTCGGTCGCCTGGTGAGCCGTACCGCAACACCGGGTTCGTCGGATATCGTCAATTCCGGTAATGAGAGCTTCGCGTACGACGGACTATCACGCGTCATAAATGCCACGAAGGGCGAGGGTGCCTCGGTTGTCACGCGGAAGTATGACACCCTGTCAAACTTGCGTGAGGAGTCCGTAGGCGGCAACACCACCAAATTCGAATGGGACGGCCTGGGTAATTTGGCCAAGATGACGTACCCTGGAGATCGGGAAGCTTCCTACGCCTACGACACGGGTGCAAGGCTGAATACAATCACCGATGCCACATTCACGACGGGCATCACGTATGACTACCTCGGCGGGAGCCGCACCGAGTCCATCGGCTTGAGCACGGGCCTCTCTGTGAAAGTCGCCTACGACACCGCAAGCCGAGTCTCGGGGATCGACTACAAGGCGGGCAACACGACCCTGTACAACATGGACTTCGACTGGACGCCCCGTGGCAACCTCGATCTGGTCGAGTCGGTCGTAGGCAACAGGACGACCCAGTATGACTGGAGCTATGACAACGCCGAGCGTCTGACGGCTCTGGATTTCGATCTGGATACAGGAAGCGGAGACAATGAGAAGGAAACCAGTTTCCTCTTGTTTCCCTCGGGGGCGCACAAGCGGGTCACCCGAAATGGCGCTGGCTTCAGTGCCGACAACGCTGTGAGCGGCTCGGCTGCCTTCCCCCAGGTCTACGAGAATTATGTGGAAGATGTCCCCGGCTCAACGGACACGACGTGGCACGAAGTGGTGGACGCCAATGGCAATCGCACCAACTTCTACCCCGGTAGCAGCACGAACGGCGGCCATACCTATACGTACGATCAGGATAACCGCCTGGTCTCCTACAGCGACCTGAACGATGTCGTAACCACCTATGCCTACGATGCCTTTGGCCGCCGGATTTCGAAGACCACCGGAAGCAACACCACCCGCTATGTCTACGCCGGATGGGACGCAATCCAGGAGCGGAACGGCGCCAATGAACTCCTCCGGAGCTTCCTGCTCAGTGGTCAGGCCACGGATGGCGTGGTCGCCATGACCACCCACGACCCCGCCACCGGCGCGGCCACGGCGTCCTACTTCTACCTCAAAGACGCCCGGGGCAATGTCGTCGCCCTGGCCACGCCCGCCGGGTCCGTCGTTGAGCGCTACGTCTACGACGCCTACGGCACGCCCACGGTCTACAACGCGAGCTGGGGCAGCCCAACCAGCCAGTCGCCCCTGGGCAACCCCTACCTCTTCCAGTCCCGCAACTACGACAGCGAGTCCGGCCTCTACTACTACCGCCTCCGTTACATGGACCCCTTCGTCGGCCGCTTCATCACCCCCGACCCCATCGGCAACTGGGGCGACGCGGCAAACCTGGGGAATCCATATACGTATGTCGGGAATAATCCGTGGACCTACTCCGATCCATTGGGATTGGAGCAAGGTCCGTTCTCACCTGAGTGGCACCATCTGTTTCCACGCGAAATCTTCGGAGATATTTTCAGCGATATAAACGAAGCTTGGAATGGGTTTTGGCTCCCTCACATTTTTCACAATTCCGAAGGCACTGGATTGCATAATACAATGAAAGGATTCGGGCTAGACTGGAATAAAGAGTGGCAAGCCCAAATAAATATGCGCGGCTCGGGGTGGAGGAGCGACGGGCAGTGGATGGAGGAAACTCTCGAGGCCATGAAGAAGATTCCACGTTTCGCTCCGGCGTTCGCAGTTGGCGAACCTGCTACCGTTCCATTCCTTCCTTTCGACGAGAGAGGTATAAGAGGAAATGAATGGTTCCGCAATGAGGCCACTACCTGTGCGCCTAAAATGTATGACAAAGCTAAAGCGCTTGGAATGTTGGAGAAACGTGGTATCCTTAAGGCAATCAAAGCTGCGGGTAAGCGAGGTGCCGCTGCCTTAGGTCTGGGGCTATTCATTGGGCTTTCGGCGGATGTAAGTGAGTATGGCGCGGAGGAGGCTGCCAAGCGTAATACGCCTGGCATAGAGCTCTACTATCTTTCCAAAGATGGAGCTTGGTGGTTTTGCGATCGCGTGGCCAGCGGCAGGCTGATTCCTGGCTATACGGGTGAAATTTCTGACAACTGGATATCCGGAGGGGAACCGCTCAAGAGGTATATCCCAGAAATTGGAACTGCCCCCAACACGAATCTACATGGTTGGGGCAATTGATGCGCGATAGTTTCATCTTTTGACAGCAACTGAGTCAGGTACTGAAGGATTTGTTGGTTTGATTCAATCAAATGAAGGTCTGCTGAAATCCATTCAATGGATTGCCAGCGCGGATTTCTATAACGAGACGCCGCGATTTGGTCGTGTGCGACACCAGTATCGAAAGAAATTCCTGACCGACGCGCAGCTCGGACCGGAAGTGGAGTTTTACTTCAATAAGTGCGTGCCAACCTCCACCTATGAGGGGAACACGCGTAAGTGCTGGTGCTACTTCAAAGGCTCGCGGGGACTCTGGTACACGGCTCACAACTACAGTTACTCCAAAGTCCTGGCACGGTGCGGGTTTTTGATAATTGCGACCGACCAAGGCGGCAATCCGCTCTTCGTTGACCCGATGGACGGTCGAATGTTTTCCTTTCAATCAGGTTACCTGTACGATGATGAACTCAACCGACCTGCACAGAAAGAAGGGTGGATTAGAGTTCCCGCAACCCGTGAAACTGTACGTGAGTGGTCGCAGTTTTCGTGGGATAGCTTATACAGCTTCTTCGATGACGTAGAGCAGGCAACGCGGGAATGGCATCGAAATCGGCTCGTTCCGTGCATCGCCAGGCGGGAGCTTCCAGACCTGATTCACTATCAAACTTTGGGATTGGGCATCGTTCCGGAACAGGTGGACGACGAAGGCCGTACCCCATTGGGGGTGGCGCGGGAAACGGGCAATAGGGAAGTGATCGAAATCGTGGAGGCCATCCTGCGGGAGAATCCGTGACGTGGTCGGCTCCCGGCTTCCGTTGCGAGGCGGGTCTGCCGCGAGGGTGCGCGCCCTCCCAGGCCCGAGTCGCCGCCTATTGGCATCGAGAACTCTGTGCCCAGCCGTGTATAATCTGCCCAGCGCATCGGGCGTCGGCATTCATTTTTTGGGCCTTGGGAACGGCCCCTGGAGGGAGAATCAATCATGCGGCGGAAACCTTGGCGGGCGGGGCTCGCGACGATGGTTATGACGGGAATCGCGGCGCTGGCGCAGGTTGCGCCTGCGCAGACGGTGGTGGAGTTTGAGAGCGTCGCGTTAAAGCGCGCGGTTGTCGAAGCCTTGGGGTTGGAGTCCGGTGCGGAAGTGCTGGATACGGATATGCTGCGGCTCACGGAGTTGGTAGTGGATCACCTTGGCAGCAGGGATGAAGCCGTCAGTTCTCTCAAGGGCCTTGAATTCGCGCACAATCTTGAAGTCTTGGACCTGCGCGGAAATGAGATTGCAGACCTTTCACCACTTTCGGGACTCGACCAGCTCAGAGCAATAAGTTTGGCCTACAATCCAATATCGGACCTTAGTCCGTTGAAAGAGCTTGACGGCCTTGCCGATTTAGTCCTCCACGCCTGCAAACAAATCGATTTTTCGCAACTGTCGCTACTGACTTTTCTTCATTCGTTGAATTTGGATGAGACCGGCGTGAGTGATCTATCGTTTCTCACCGGGTACACCGAGTTGCGCGCGTTGAAAGCAAGGAATGGGTCAATTGAGCAGACTTGGCCGCTCGCGGCCATGACTACGCTGGAGCTACTCGATCTCTCCGGAAATCCCATCACATCGCTCGTTGACCTGGCAACCTTGGACAGACTGGATTACCTAATTTTGAATAAGGTTTCAGTTGAAGATTGGTCGCTTATTTCAACAATGACCACGCTTACTGGGCTCGCCCTTGATGCGAACGATCTCGCTCAAATCGATTTCGTGTCCACGCTGATCAATCTGGAGCAGCTCTCTTTATCCGACAACCAGATTGAAGACATATCGCCACTCGCTGGTAAGAACGGGTTGGTGGATCTGACACTGGACGACAATCGGATTGTTGATCTGTCGCCCGTGTATCTGAATGCGTCTTGGCCCACACGCATTCAAGTCTCGCACAACAACCTTGATGCCCCCTCACTTTGCGAGTACATTCCAGCGATGTTTGCAGCCGGCTCCACGGTGTTCGTCTCGTCGGGTGATCATGCGGGGTTTTATACTGCCGGAAAATTCGACGCGGCATGCGCCGATCCAGATGGCGACAATGATGGCGATGGACTGACGAATCTGGAGGAGGCCAATCATGGGACCGCCAATGACGAGGCGGACACGGATGGAGACGGATTCAGCGATGGGGCGGAGGTTGATTCCGGCCACAGTCCGAATTACTCGCTGGATTTTCCCGGCGGAATCCCGGTCAACATACCGGATGCACACCTGGAACAGGGGATACGGAACACCCTCGATATGGGTGACTATCCGCTCTACGAGCAGCATCTGAAGCAATTAAGATCTCTTGAGATTCGCTCCTGGGAGATTTCGTCGCTTGAGGGGCTTCAGCATGCGGTAAATCTGTACAGTCTTGAGGTGGAAGGGGGGCAAATCAGCGACCTGACGCCAATCTCGAAATTGCCAAAGCTGCGATGGCTTTTGCTTCCCTTCAACCAGATCGTAAACGTTCCCGACCTCTCCAATCTCCAATCTCTTCAGAGCTTGGATTTGTCCGGTAACCCGCTTGCCAATTTGGAGTTTGCAAAGACGCTACCCGATATTTGGATTCTCCATCTGAACGGGTGCGGGCTTAAGGATATTGCCCCACTCGTGTCCTTGTCCGCGCTCATGGAACTCGGTTTGGCGGGGAACGAGATAGAAGACATTGGGCCGCTTCGAGAAGTCGCGGTAGTCTATACAATCGATCTGAGCTACAACCAAGTGCGAGATATATCCCCCTTGAGCACCAATGTCTTGCTGCAGGGACTTAATCTCGCGGGAAACGAGATAACCGAAGTTGGTGCTATTCGTTCCTTGCCACTGTTGCAAATACTGGTGCTTGTGGACAACAAGATAGAACGAATGCCGCGTTGGCCTGGATTAAAGTTGTGCTTAGAATTCTACGCATCGAACAATCTTCTTGAGAATATTGAATTTGTTCGCGGCATGAACACACTTGAGGGACTTTACTTGGATGGCAACAGAATTTCGGACCTGAGGCCATTGGCCAGCAAAGAGCATCTTAGATCGCTGAGCCTGAAAGACAACAAAATATCGGATGCATCTCCACTCGAGAGTCTGTTTCCAGGCATTCAGTGGCTCGACCTGGAAGCGAACGAGTTAACCAGCCTGGACGCACTGCAATATCTTTGGCGCAGCCCGATTACGGAGTCGATAGCCCGGAACCCAGTCCCTCTACAGGAATTTGAAGAGCTCGCCGAGCGTCATCGCTACAGTTATGGCGATCCCGATGCCCCGCCGGTTTTCCTGCCTAAAGATCTGAATTCCGTTTCGAATTTCCCCGAGAACGATCAGGACGGCGATGGCTTAGCCAACTATGACGAAGTTGCGGTAGGTGGGCGTGTGAATGAGCAGGACCGAGACCACGACGGCTTCACCGACGGTGAAGAAGTCGCGGCAGGCTCCTACCCCTGGCACCAAGACAGCATCCCTATCGATAACCCAAACACCACGCCGCTGCCCGAGATGGCGTCCATACTCCTCGCGCGCTACGACGAAATCACCACCGCGCCGAACCGCGCGCGCCTGTTCTACGCCGATTGCCAGGTGGCCCTGCCGGGCATGACCTACCAGGATTTTGAGGCGCTGGACGAAAACGGCAGCGACGGCCTGAGCGTCTGGGAGCTCGAGCTCCACACGCCGAAGGATTCCGGTTGTCACTTGTTGGAGGCTGAGTCCGGGCTAGCATCACCTCAACGCGGCGACCTCGCCGTGTTCGGCCTGCTGCTGGCGGCTATGGCCTTTGCGCAAGCGCGCCGCAATCGCAATTCCGATGTGAGCTAATCACCGCCTCACCCAGTCGCATAATGCGTTTTAGAAAATCTCCGGATGCTGTCGAGCTGTCCCGAGTTTTCCAGTGCCTGGAATAGAGTTCTTTTCACCGTTGATTTCTCCACCTCAATAGAATCCATATCAACGTTATCCCCTTTCCAGTGCGTGCTTCCGAGAGGACACCGCGCGCCGTCGTAGTATCCTTGTTTCCCGGTCACAGTCAATTTACGTAGATTGGCGAAGTGGGTGCATATTTCGGCACGAGTAGTCCATCGGAAACGGCGGATCGCGGCCACTGATTTCGGCATGGCGCGGCCACCTGTTTCGGGCGCGGCCATGAAGTCCGCAGGAAGGTGGCTGCTGGGCCTTCTGAGATCGGGCGGCCGCCCTAGATGACTGGGGGGAATTCGCACGGGGAGTTCGTCAGCTCGGAGCGAAGCGACCGTGTCTTCTTGAGATCCAAAATTGTCCGGCTTACTCCTGAGAAAGTCACCAGGGAAGACAGTCTGAACGTTGTTGTGTACCAGTCTGTCAAGGATGGCGTCGTCCAATGTTGGACCCCAACGCTCGTGTGCAACCTTACGATGGGCATATGACTGGCGACCATAGTGGAGCGGTCGTCCTCTTGGGGCCACAGGGTGTAAGGACGCCGCTCTTCGGCGAGGTCGGTAAACTCTATTGCAGGCGTATTGCACAGCACGGCCATAGAGCGGTCAGCGGCATTCTCCGAGAGGAGTGGCCGCCCCCCGAAACGGGCGGCTGCGGGTATCCGAAAGAGGTGGCCGCGCCGACCCGTTTTAGCTGGCCG
>JBHEKR010000271.1:0-20045 GCA_041859365.1 Candidatus Hydrogenedentales bacterium | reverse complement strand
AGTACATCAGCGAAGACCTGGGCTCCAAGCTGGAGAGCGTCGAGCTGGCCCAGCTCGGCTCCGCCAAGCGCATTGAGATCGACAAAGACACGACGACGATCATCGAAGGCGGCGGCAAGAAGAAGGAAATCCAGGGTCGTTGCGACCAGATCCGTCGCGCGATTGAAGCCACCACGTCGGAATACGACAAGGAAAAGCTTCAGGAACGTCTCGCGAAGATCGCGGGCGGCGTGGCCATCATCCGCATCGGCGCGGCCACCGAGACCGAGCTGAAGGAAAAGAAGGATCGTGCCGACGACGCGCTGAATGCGACGCGCGCCGCGATTGAAGAAGGCATTGTGACCGGTGGCGGCGTGACGCTGCTACGCACCCGCAAAGCCATCGAAGCGCTGAAGCTTGAGGGCGACGAGGCCATCGGTCAGGCCATCGTGAGCAAGGCCGTGGGCGCACCCCTCCAGCAGATCGCGAGCAACGCGGGCCATGAAGGCTCCGTGGTCGCGGAAGCGGTGCTGGACGGCAAGGGCAATTTCGGCCTGAACGCCGCCACGGGCAACTATGAAGACCTCGTGGCCTCCGGTATCATCGACCCGGCCAAAGTTATCCGCTGCGCGCTGCAAAACGCGGTGAGCGCCGCCACGATGATCATCACCACGGAATGCCTGGTGACGGACATCCCCGAGAAGAAGAAAGCGGGCGGCGGCCATGACGACCACCACCACGGCGGCGGCATGGGCGGCATGCCCGGAATGATGTAAGCCACTGGCTTACGCCCCTGAATAATTAAAAGCCGGGTCTCCGATTGGAGACCCGGCTTTTTACTTCGGGACCGTCCTATTCGGGGCGAGCAAACCTCGGTTTGGGGCACTTAAAGCGCACCAGATTGTTTGCCGGACTTTGGACTACTTTTCTGGACAGTCCCGTTGGAGGCTCACCCCGCGTCGGGAAAGCTTACGATGATTACGCTTACCTTCGGATCCAGTGCCTGCATGGCCGGGAGATCTGAGCTGAAGGTGCCATCGCCCAGCACTGCGGAATCGTCTGCGCCGGCGTCGGGCTGAAAAGTCAGGAGCAGGGCGCCGCCCCGGAAACCGCCTTCGGGGTCCTCATGGGGCAGGTCTTTCAGCGCTCCGCCGTTGGAATCCACCAACTGGCCCCCGTAGTCCCATCCGAAACCGTAAAGCAGGAAGGGTTTTCCGTTGAGTTCTTCGACGCGCTTCAGGGTCGTACCGACGGCCAGGCCCTCGGCGGTTTTCCACTGGGAGCCCGCACCATCAATACGGGCGGCCAGCGGCAGGGCCTTCTTTTCAAGGTCGTTCCATAGTATCAAAACACGTTTGGTCGAATCGTCGGGAAAAATTACGGTGCCCGGTTCCGACTGGCCCTCGCCCAGGGGATAGGGCTCGTCCCGCACATTTTCTGTGCCGTAAGCCGCGATGAGGTCCGCCGCGCTGGCGGTGGCCGTCAGGGGCCCTACGCGTTCGCCGGGCACGATGAGCCAGTCAACTACGGGGGCGGGGGCCGCTTCCGACGGTGTCGGAGCCGCGGCAGCTTCCGGAGCGGACTCGGCAGTCACCGGTGCTCCCGCGCCTTCATCCCCCGGTCCCGGCTCGGACGTTTTTTCGCCGCAACTGGCCAGCATAACCGATAGCGAAAGAGCCAGAGCGAAACAGAGGGTGGTTCGGATAAGCATAGGCATAGATCGCTCCCCAGCGAGATGGCGGTTTAGCAGAAAAACACGCGGGCCGCAGGCCAGCGTTCTTGCGCGAGAACAGTTTAGGGGGGAATCACCTCATAGTCAAGCCGAGGATCCGTGATCGAGGTCCCGAGGCAAAAAAATCCCCGCAAGGACCGAAGTGCCTTGCGGGGAGCATCAGGGTTCGAGGATCAGGCGGCCAGCACGAAGGATTTCTGGTTGCTGGAGGTGGAGGCGCCGTTCTTCATATCGACCTGCACCTTATACTCTCCCGGCGGCAGTTCCTTGTTGGTCTTCAGCGGAACCGTGAAACTTTCCCGGCCTTCATCCAGCGGAATGGCGCTTTCGGAGAGCATGGTTCCATCGGGACCATAAAGTCGGATCGTACCGGCCCGCTGTTCGGGCGGTGCGGGATTGAGCATCGTGTACTTGCCATCCACGTTCACCACCTGCCCGTACTGAACGGCGTTCGGCGCAACGTTTACCTGTTCCAACGTCACGGCGGGATCCGTCGGAACCACCGTGCCCGCGGACTTGTACTCCTGGATGACCTGCTCGCGATTGGCCAGGCGCTTCTTTTTCACCGTGCCAATGACCGCGCCTATGCCGGCGCCGACGGCCGCGCCGATGAGGGCGCCTTCTCCCGCATGGCCGGACTGGGCGCCAATCACGGCGCCAGCGGCTCCGCCGAGCACGGCGCCAAGCCCCGCGCTCTGCCCTGTGGTCTCGCAACCGGCGAGCACCAGCATCAACACCGTGGCCACTGCGGTTAGATTAACTCTTGTTCTGGTCCACATTGAAACATCTCCTCTTGGGTTGTGACGCCCGGATGGGGCGCGGTTGTGTACTGTCTCCATTCGATTCGGATGCCCCGACCGGAGGGATGGGGCCCCTCTTCCCTGCTCAAAATACGGATGTCGGCTTGGCCTGCTTGTAGGTCTCGGCAGCGGACTGCATTTTTTCCTTTGCGGCGGCGTAGTCCCCGCGCTTGTACAGCTTCTCGGCTTCTGCGTGGAGGGCTTCCGCCCGCGCGTAGGTGTCGTTGGCACTGGCATTTCGGCCTTTGAAGCGAGCGTCCGCACCCTGCTTCGCTTCGGCCAGCGCGGACTTGGCGCGCTCCGCCGCTTTTTTCGCGGCGTTGTCCACGGGCGGATCCGGGGCTGGCGCTTTGACCGGCTCCGGTTTCTTCACCGGGGCGGGTTCCGTCACCATGGGTTCCGGCTCGGGTTGCGGATCTGGCTCCGCCACGGCAACGGTGGGCGGCGGCGGGTTCATGCCCGCAAAGGCCACCTGGGCCTGCTTATACCCCGTGGCGGCCGCCGTCCAATCGCCTGCGTTCAGGGCGCTGTCCGCATCGGAGAGCGACTTGGCCGCCGCCGCATAGGCGGCATTGCCTGTAATGTCGGCCTGGCCATCGGAAAATCTCTTTTCCGCCGCAGTTCGTGCGCCGACGGCATTTTCCTGCTCGCTGCGGGCAAAGCGCTCCTCCTGGCTCGTCGTGGGGGCGGCCTTCAACGTCTGATACTGTGCCGTCGCTTCGCTGTACCGCGCGCCGGCAGTGGCCCAATCGCCCGCCGCAAAGGCGGCATCACCGGCCTGCTTCGCCTCGCGGGCCTTGAGCGCCTCGGGCGGCACCTCTCCCGGCGCGCGATTCGCCAGGGATGCGCCGAGCTCCTGCTCCAGGGCCGCGACTGCCGCCTGAGACGTCACGAGGGCTTCCGGCGGCGCGGGCGGGGTAGCCGGGGGTGTTTCCGGTGCGGGCGCGGACTCAGGCGCGGGCTTCGGTGCCGGTGTGGCCGGGGCGCTTTCCTCCGGAGCAGTCGGCGATTGAGCACCGCGTCCGCTCAGAACGCTGTAGGCGCCAAAACCGATAAGGGCGAGGGCGGCAACGCTCCCGAGGATGAGCCCGAGGGAACTCTTCTTTCCGCCGCCGCTATCTTGCATTTCACCGCCCCCACCGCCGCCGCCGAAGGCTTTACGGGCTTCGGCCTGGAGTTCCATGCTGAAAATGTGGGCGGAGGGATAGCGATCATTGGGACTTTTCTTCAGGCTCCGAAGCACGACACCGGCGAGTCCCTGCCCGAGGGTGGGAATGAGCTTGCGGGGGTCGGGCGGTTCCACATTGGTGTGGAGATGAAGAAGTTCGGTGAAGGTACCATCAAAGGGCAGCTTCAGCGTCAGCATCTCGTAGAGCGTGATGCCGAAGGCATAGAGGTCAGAAGCCGGGCAGAGCGCGCCGAAGCGAGCCGGATCGATTTGCTCCTGGGCCATGTAGGCCGGCGTCCCTGGGCCGGGGCCACCGGCCTGGGTCAGGGCGGTCATGGGAATGGCGGAGGAATCGTTGGGATCGGTCAGGAGCTTCCCGATACCGAAGTCCATTATTTTCGCGACGATATTGCCATTGTGGTCTCGTGCGACCATGATGTTGCTGGGTTTGATGTCTCTGTGGATCACGCCCCGGCTGTGTGCGAAATCGAGGCCCGCGAGGCATTGCAGCGCGATATTAATAGCATCAGATGGGGTAAGGATAATGCGGGAAACCCCGTCGAGCACGGGCGTGGTCTTCCGGGAGGCGTCCTGCTGGGCATTGACGGATCGGGTTCGGGCAAGCACATCGGCGAGGTCCTCTCCGGGCACGTACTCCATGACGAGGACGGTGGCTCCTTCCCAAGTGAGCCGATCAAAGAGGGTGACGATATTATGGTGCGGCCCGAGCTTGGCCATGAGGCGGCTCTCGTTTTCGAGACGCTTGACGACTTCGGGCCGACTGGCCCATTCGGGCCGGAGGATTTTCAGCGCGACCTGCCGGTTTAGATGGAGGTCGGAGGCGAGATAGACACTGCCCATGGCCCCCTCGCCCAGGGGCGATTTGATGTAGTAGCGTTCCAGGATAACCTGGTCGATCATCGTTAAATCTTGCATTCTCTGGACTTCCTGAACTTCACGGACGACACGCACCCGCAATTTTCCACCACTGGTCAGCCACAACCGGGCAGCTATTAGAGTTTGTCATAGCGCCGGAGGTTTACACAAGTGGCGGTGAAGTAGACCAGGGCCATGACGGCCAGGGCGGCCCCGTTGAAGGTGTAGACCGCATCGCCGAAGCCGAAGCCCATGCCGGCGGGACTGTCGCCGGTGATGACACGCCGGGCCCATTCGGGCTCCTGGTACATGGCGGTAAGCATCAACTCAAAGCCCCAGCGGGCGGGGAGGATGGCCGCGACGCCCTGGGCAAAGGTGCTCATGCCGCCGTAGAAGGCCGGGGCCATGGCCCCGGAGAAGATCATCTGGGGGAGCATGGCGATCACCGCGAGAATCACGGAATTCTGGCCGGGGGTCGGGTCGAGGCTGGATATGAAGAGACCGATAACGCAGGAAACCCACGCTACGGCGATGGATACGAGGGCCAGGCTCAGGATATCGACGTCGGGTGGGCGCAGCAGGACCATGGTCACGGCCACATAGAGGAAAGCCTGCACGGCGGACAGGACGAAGAGTGCGGGCAGCTTGCTGGCGACGTAGGCGGGGATGCCAAGCTTCACGGCACGCTCACGGAGGTAAATGGGCCGTTCGCCGGAAATTTCGAGGGCGGCGGAGAGGGTTCCCAGAAAGACGACGGTCATGACCATGGTCAGGGGAAGGTTCAGGGGGATGCCGAGCCCGCCAAAGCCCTCGTAACGCATTTCGATGAATTGCTGGCGATTCATGGGCATGCCCGGTTGATCGAGCATGGCCAGAAAGGCGGGGTTGTCCCGCTCGAAGTTGGCGCGGCTCTGATCCATGCCCGCCTGGTCGCCGATGTCCATGGTGGCGGTAAGGAGGGCGAGGATGATGGGCGTGAGCAGGGGTACGGCGAGGCGCGCTGGAACGGAGATTTTCTGGTCCAGGTTGCGGCGCGCCAGCACGAGCATCTGCCGCACGTTGGTCAGGCTCGAAAAGAGACCACGGAGGGGATTGCGACGGGTCTTTCGGACCGGGGGCGCCATCGTGGGCACGGTAGCCAGGCCGCTGCCGGCCTCCCGCTCGAAGTGCGAGGGATGGGCCGATCGCTGGGTGACGTATTCTTTGAACTCGGGGGAGTGCTGGTATTTCTTCTCGTAGAATTCGGCCCGCTGTTCGCGCAAGGACGGATCGGGGCTGTCGGGCTCCAGGAGATCGAAGATCTCGATGGGGCGCGTGATGGGGTTCTCGGGCGTGCTGAAATACTGGCAGACCGTGGCGGTGGGCCCAAAGTAGACCAGTCGCCCGCGCGCGAGGAGCACGACCATATCCAGCAGGTCAAGGTTATAGAGGATATGGGTGGTGATCACAACGGACTGACCCTGCTCGGACATGCGTCGGAAATAGCGCATGAGCTTTTCTTCGGTGCTGGGATCGAGGCCGGAAGTGGGCTCGTCGAGGAAGATGAGGCTGGGCCGGGTGAGCAATTCGCAGCCAATGGACACGCGCTTACGCTGGCCGCCACTGAGATTGAGCACGGGCGTCTTGCGGACGTGGCTGAGGCCAAGGGTGTCGATGACGCTGGTGACCTGTTGCTCGATCTGGGCCGGGCTGGTGTCGGCGGGGAGGCGGAGTTGGGCCGTGTAGGTCAGGGAGCGCTCGACGGTGAGTTCGCGGTGGATGATGTCGTCCTGCGGGACGTAGCCGATGGCGTTTCGGTACATGTCGTAGGACTCGTAGAGGGAAGTGCCGTTGAGGAGCACCTGGCCACCGGTGGCGGGCTGGAAACCGCACAGGGCGTTCAGCAGGGTCGATTTGCCCGCGCCGCTGGGACCGAGTACGCCGACATACTCTCCGGGCTGGATTACGAGATTGATGTTGCGGAGGAGCTGCTGGGACTTGTGCGTGCGCACCAGATTCCGCGCTTCCAGGCGCACCTGATTGCGCCGTTCCTGGGCTTGCACACGCAAGCCCTGCGGGGTCATTTGGAAGGTGAACTCCGTTGTTCCGATCCGCACCACATCGGCCGCGTCCAACACCGCGATACGCACCGGTTCGCCGTGAACGAAGGTGCCGCTCCCGCTGCCGAGATCCTCCAGGGTGAGTTTGCCGGCCTGCACGCGAATGCGGGCATGGCGCTCCGAGACCGTGGGATCCTGCATGAGGGGCAGGTCGCTGTCCAGCGTGCGCCCGATGCGGTAGACATTCTGTGAGGGCAACAGGTACTTACGGGTGGAGGTTGGGAGGCTGTGGGTGAAGATAAAGTGGTGCGGCTCCGCCTTGCCCAGCCCGATCCGATCGCCCTCGTTCAGGCGCTGGCGCTGGACGCGGACGCCATTGACGAAGGTGCCGTTGGTCGTACCCAAATCAACTATCGAGACGCCGTCTGCCTCGGGCGCCAGGGCGCAGTGCTGGCGCGACACAAACTCCCGGGAAAGGATAATCGCGCAGCGCTCCGAATCGCGCCCCAACTGGGCCCCCTCTTCAAAGAGCGGGTAACTGGGCTGGAGCAACAGCGGATCCGCCGACTCCAGGTAACCGACCGGCTTCCGCTGGGCCATGGATACACACTCCCCTCTATGGGTTCTGCGCAAGATTCAAAACAGTTATTGCGCGCACGTTGTAATCGCTATTGAAAAACGTCATGCACAACCGAGGAACACGGCGCAATTCTCTTCGGCCTGAAAGGCCAGTGTAGCTTCCAGCCCTGGGCAACGCCCAGGGTAATTGTGAATCGCTGAATTCTTCGCCCTGCGAGGGCAGTGCAGTTACCTGCGGACTTGCTGCGACGGTGACTCGCTGCACTGCCCTTTCAGTGCGAAAAAGCTACACAACTTTTACCCTGGGCGTTGCCCAGGGCTGAAAGCTGCGCTGCCCCTTCGGGGCGAAACAGCCGCATGAACGTATTGATTGATTTCGAGCGTCGTTGCTCAATCAAGACAATTCGCGTCCATTCCCATTCCAAACGTGTTTGCTGCCAGAGGCCGCGTTAAGTGCATCGCGCGGCGAGTCTATTCGCCGCGCTACGCGGTGTCCTCAGAACTCGGTGGGCAGGTCACTCGCCGGACGATCCGAGCGGGAACGGTGAGACCCGGTTCCGGATCCACCCGCGCCGGGGTATGTGGGCGGCGTGCCGCTGGAACCACCGGAATCGCCACCTTTCTTCACCCAGCCGAGGATCGCGACGACGAGGGCGAGCATACCGGCGCCAAGGCCGATCAGTCCGCCGTTCTTCTTGATGAAACCCATGGGCGAGTTGTCCACCTCTTCTTTGGGCTCGTCGGCGGCGGACTTGTCCTCCGCCTTTGGCGCGGGCGTGGGTGCCGGTGCGGCGGCCTGGGGCGTCTCTTGGGGGGCGGGTGCGGGCGGTGCCGTTACAGCAGGCGCGGGCATGGGGGCGGGCGTTCCGGTGGCACACCCGACGTAGGGGCAATTGTTCGCCAGCAGTGGGTGCATGGCCTGCAACTGCTCGAAAAGGGCGCGGGCTTCGGGCACGTATTTCGCCGGTGAATCAATGGCTTCAAACTCCGCGTCGCCATAGACAAAGCGCCCGGTGTTTGAGGGATAACTGATGCCGATCTTCAATGGGTGCTTCGCGCCATCCACTTCCTGGTAGGCCCGAAAAGTCACGACATAGTCCGCGCGGTTGATCTGGTGAATCGCCTGGACGGTTGCGCCGAAGGACTGGGAATCTTCGTGGGTCCAGTAGCGACCGAAGCTGCCTTTGGACAGGGCCTCCAGATTGCCGAAGGCGTCCTTGTTCCGGTTGGAATAGGCGAGGGAGAAAATGGGGATGGGAATAGGCATCTGGCCGATGCGGTTCATCAATTCGTCGCGGGCCACCGCGCTGCCCTCGTCGTTGCCGTCGGAAAGCACGACGATAGTGTTGAGCACGGCGTGCTCGCTTCCAGCGTTGCTCGTGCCGCCCTGGGAGGCCGTTGCGGAGAGTTCGATTGCGCCCGCGACGGCGTCGTAGAGCCGGGTCTTCTGTCCATCGCACTTGATATCCATGATGCGCTGGTAAAGCAGCGTGGGATCTTTTTCGAAGCCCGAGACCAGTTCATAGCCCTGGTCCGTGTCGCGGATGGCGATAACCGCGATCTGGTCGGCGGCCCGCTTGACCTCGACATACTTCATGAGCGCGCTCTGGGCGTCGGCAAAGGGCTTGCCCGCCATGGAGAGACTGCAATCCAGCACGAACACGGTGCGGAAGCCCTCTTCGCGATTCTGGAGGGTCTCGATGGTGTACTGGGTCTTGCGGGTCGCGGGATCGAAGATGGCGGGATCGTAGTTCTTGCCCTTGACCATCAGACCGATGTTCGCGTAGTTCACATTGACCAGCGGATCGCGATTCTGGTCCCAGGTGCGCAGGTAAACCTGAACGATGGGATAGAAGCCGGAATTCACCGCATAAATCTTGAACGCATACTGTTCATTGCCCAGAGGCGCCTGGGCTGCGGCGGGCGCAACATAAAGTGCACTGGCGGCAACAACGACCATCCCAACCATAAAGCGACGCAGCATGCTCAACCTCCCGGTCCCCTGTAGAAAAAGATTGCGCTGTGGCGTATCCCGGCACATTTCAATACGCGCCCGCCGACACGCCTCAGATCCTCGCGCGCGGCACATTGCCCGCGTAAGGACTTGCATTATTCTGAATATATCAACTAAGCGGAAAAATTACAAACGGCGGAGCGGCGCCGCAGCGCGCTGCATTGATTTCGAGAGGGCCTACCCCAGGCCGATGCGCTGAATGAGCCCAACCGCGTTTTTCGTGCTAATCTTGAGTTTATAGAAATTTGACCCACCCCGGCTGCCACTGCCAGACTGTCCTTTTCCAGATTTGCTGTGTTCCTGGAATCATTCACGAAGTAAGAGGATTTCCTAATGCGCACTCCCATGCTGGTTGCCGTCGCAGCCGTACTGACCCTTCCCGTCGCCTTCGCGGCGCGGGCGGCGGCCGAATCCATCGATCTATCGCACGCGGTGATCGTGCTCGACAACGCCTCGTCCGTTCCCTTCAAGTCCGCCGAAATGCTCCACGATGAGATTCAGCGTCGCAGCGGCCAGGATCTTGCAATTGTGGGCGTGGCCCCGGCGGGCACGGCGCGCATCGTGATCGGGCTGGCGGATGAATTGAAGGCCCCGGCGGATGCGCCAGTGCCCGCGAAGTCGGAGGGCTTCAGCATCTGGACGGAGGGCTCCGATGTATATCTTGCGGGAAGGGACAAGCGCGGCGCGCTCTTTGCCGCAGGCCGCTTGATCCGGCTCCTCTATTGCACGCCGGGCGTGGTGCAACTGGCCTCGGACACGCGGTTATCGACTGCGCCAAAGTATGAGTATCGCGTTCACCAGGCGGGTTACCGCAATACGGCGAACAGTTACGATCTGTGGACGGTGGAGCAGTACGAACAGTATGCGCGCGAGTTGGCGATCTTCGGCACCAATGGCCTGGAGCTGATCCAGGAGAACGGCCGCGACAGCCGGGATTCGCCCCTGATGGTGCGGAGCATGTGGGACATGAACATCCTGCTGTCCCAGATGCTGGATCGCTATGACTTCAACGTCTTCGTGTGGTTTCCCCTGCTCGAGGATATCAGCGACCAAAAGGTATACGACGAGCAGCTCGATATGTTTGGCGAGTTCTTTCAGGAGATGCCGCGCATCGACCAGATTTTCATGCCGGGGGGCGATCCGGGTAACAACCCGCCGCGCCTGCTGATGCCCTGGAGCGCGGACATGTCCAAGCGGCTGCACAAGACATTCCCGAAGGCGGAGTTGATTATTTCGGATCAGAAGTTCGTGGAACAGGATCTCGCGGATTTTTACAACTATATTAACGAGAAGAAGCCGAAGTGGCTCGCGGGCATCGCCTATGGTCCTGGCACGCACCACGATCTCGACTGGAGCCTGGAGCACCTGCCGAAGGGTTACAAGGTGCGCCACTACCCGGACATCACGCACAACAATCGCTGCCAGTTTGGCGTGCCCAACTGGGACACGCGCCACGGCCAGACGCTCGACCGGGAGGGCATCAACCCCCGCCCGACGCAGATGAAAGCCGCGCACAATCATTATGCGGCGATGACGAACGGTTTCGGCTCTTACTCCGACGGCGTGCATGACGATCTGAATAAGGTGGTGTGGAGCGCGCTGGCGTGGGATCCCGATGCGGATCTGGATGCGATCCTGTTGGACTATGGCCGGGTCTTTTTCGGCGAGGCGGTGGGCGCGGATGTGGCCGAGGGGCTGCGCATGCTGGAGCGCAACATGGAGGGCATGTTGATCAGCAATGAGAACGTTCCCAAGGCGCTGGCCCAGTGGGAAATGATCGGGGTAAAGGGCGGCGAAGCGGTGCGGAACAACTGGCGCTATCAACTCTACTATTTCCGGGCGATGTTTGACGTTTACATTCAGTCGCGCCTGCAATATGAAACGGAACTCGAGACGCGCGCGACGGCGGCCCTGGCGAAGGCGCCTGAAGTTGGCAGTGACGCGGCCATGACCGAGGCGTCCGCGATCCTCAATGAATACGTGATGAATCGGGTGCGTCCGGATCTTCGAGTGAAACTGGAGGAAGTGGGACTCCAGGCTCTTCACAGCATCGGCTTCCAGTTCAGCTTCCTGGAACCCTATCGTGCGCGCAACCCTGAACGGGGTGCACTGCTGGATAAGGTGGATGTGCCGATGAACAACCGTCCCTGGCTGGAAAATGAGTTTGAGAAGGTGCGCAAGCTGGCCACGGAACCGGAAAAGGTGGCGCGGATCGACCGCCTGGTGAACTGGGAAAACGGGGGCCCCGGCGGCTTCTACGACGATCTGGGCAATCCCTCGAAGCAGCCCCATCTCGTCTACCAGACGACCTTCGCGACGGACCCGGGATTCGTCCACGGCCCCCAGAATGCCCACTATCGCACGTTGGACAACAGTACGCTGCTGGTGGACCCGACGCTGCGTTACAGCATGCTGGACCAGGCGGAGACGCTCTACGGCACGCCGCTGCTTATGCGCTATGACCAGCTCGATCCGAATGCCGAGTATAAAGTGCGCGCGACCTATTTCGGCCGCTATAACGCGACCATGTCCCTGAAGGCGGACGATCTGGAGGTGCACGGTGCACAGGCGTCCACGCAACCGGCGGAGCCGCTGGAATTCGACGTGCCGAAGGCCGCCACGCAGGATGGTAACGTGACGCTCCAATGGGATTTGGTGGAAGGGCGTGGTTGCCAGGTGGCGGAGGTGTGGTTGATTAAGAAGTAAGGATAAGCGACCATCAGACGGATCGGACTGATCACATCGGTCCGATCCGTCTGATTTTAAATCGCCAGAAACGCCGGGCGGATGAAAAACGCGGGACGGTCCCAAACGTGTGGTTTTCTTACCCCGGTCCAGGGCGCTGGAATCTGCGAGCGTGTTGTCGCTGCCTGGGTGAACGTACGTTTGGGACGGTCCCGATTTACTTCCCGAGGGCGTGGTTGATGAGGATGTCCGCAGCCCGTTCCGTGGCGCCGCCGCGCAGCACCTCGGCCCGCAAAGCCTCGGCGCTTTCCCGGTAACACGGGTCGTTCACGAGAGCGTCGATGGCGCGGAGCATGGCGTCGCCGTTCATCTTGCGGGGCGCGGCCTTGACGCCGAAGCCGTGATCGAGGATGTACTCGGTGCAGAGCTCCTGCTCCAAGTGTCCCGGCAGGGCGAGGAGGGGCTTGCCCGCGGCGAGGGCCTGGTACATGGTGCCGTTGCCGCCGTGAAACACCACAGCGGCGCAGTGCTCCATGATGGCGAGTCCGGGGGCATATTTCGCAAAGCGGAAATTGGGTGGCGCGGCGGCCATGCCCTCTTCGGAAACCTGGCCGGCGGTGGTCACCACGAAGCGATACTTCGATTCACCGAGGGCCTTGTAGCAGCGACGGAGCAGCGGTTCGAGCAGACCCGTGGAGCCCATGGTGATGTAGATGTTGGTGACGCCATCCGACAGCTCTTCAAACCACGCGGGCAATTCACAGGGGGGTTCATAGAGGATGGGCCCGATGGATTGCCAGAGGGGAAAGCCGGGATGAGACTTGTGAAAGTGGTCCAGATCGGGGGATATGAGCGGAATACGCCGAAGAAGCGTGATGCCGTTGACGGGTTCGACGCCGTGGCGGCGGTAGACCGGCTTGCGCATGCGGCCGAAGTGGAGCAGCTCCATGGCGTGGACCAGAACATTGAAAAAGGTCCACGGCTTCACAAAATGGGTGTTGTAAGCATTGAGCACACCGGCCGCGGGGATGCCAAGAATGTGACCCGCCGTGCTGGTGCCGACGCTGGCGTCGCCGAGAATAAGGTCGGGCCGTTCCTCGCGGCAGACGCGGATCATGTCTTCGATGATCTCGTCGAGCGGCGCCCACTTGCGGCTGTTGAGCATGTCCCAGACGCTGACGAGGAATCCATGATCGTGGAAGCGATCCCACGCATAGGGCTGGGCGGGTTCCTTGACACGGACCACGCGGAAGCCGGCAGCCTGGGCCTGATCCAGCTTGGAGCGCGGATGACTCGGGTCCTCCCCGGCGAAGACGACCTCATGGCCCCGGGCGCGAAGCACCTTGGCAATTTCAACGCAACGGCCCACGTGGGCCAGACCGAAGCCAAGGGGAAACATCAGAAACTTCAACGGAGGCGCGGTGGACTGAGTCATTTCGCTGGCTCCGTCGTTTCATGGTTCGCGGACCGCAACGCGACATTGCGGGCGGCCAGCCCAGCCTCGATCTCGGCCAGAATGGTCTTGCCGAGGAGGCCGCGCTTCTTCAGATAGGCCGCGCAATTGTGGCGACCCGTGTCAAGGGGCTTCACGGTGATGTTGCCCACGCCAATATGCCGTCGGGCCTGGTCGGCATCGGGAATGCTCCGCTCCCCATAAAAAATGGTGGCCCGGGGGGGCTCCGGCTGGGTATCAAGATAGAGCTGGGTAACGTCCGGCAGCACCTTCCCCGTGAGATAGCCGCGCAACTTGCGCCAGGCAAGCTGGGCCGCGATGGTGACCAAAAATACCTCCGCGAAATCGCCCGGACTGCGAAACAACTGGGGCAGATTGAAATAGACCTTCAGTTGATTCTTCAAGCCGAGATAAACCTCGGGGGGAAAACAGGGCGAGAACGCCACGATTTGATCGATCTTTGCCCTGGAACTCACGTAGAAGGCCACATAGCCACCGGCGGAGGCGCCGATGGCCACATTGTAGGTGGAGCCAAGGCGCGCCAGGGTCTGGTTGACCAGTTCGGGATAGAAATTGGCGCCGTCCCCCCCCCCATCGGGCTGGCGAAAGTAGCCGGTGCGGTAGGGATCCCGGAGGAAGACGAGATTGTAGTTGTTGCGGTCTTCCTTGAGCATGTTTCGGAACTCGAACTGGGGCATGCCGGCGAAGAGCACGGCCATCCCCGCAAAGGAAATGATGGTGACGTCCGAGCCGTTGTCCTCCACCTGGATAAAGCGGGACAAATCGACGGCCCCCTGCGCGCCCTGGGGATCATTGAAATCAAAGGTCCCCTCGGACTCCATGTTCCGGGAAAGTTCGGGCATGAAGGTACGGGTGACAAGTTTTACGAGGTAATTGAGAATGGCCATGAAGTCCCGTTTGGGAAAAAGCACCGGGTTGACTACCACAAGCTGCCCCACATCGGGTACACGGGCAGTGGCACGCACTACCCCATTATACCGACATTGCGCTGGACTGTTCCATGGGCGCTTGACGTCCGTCACCGCGGGGTGTTCTGGTGCGATCCGCCCCAGTTTTCGTGATGGGTCGTATGGGGCGTATGGGGCGCGACAGCCTACGGACTGAAGCCTGAAGCCTGAAGCCTGAAGCCTACGGTCTCGCCCCTTGACAAACCTTGAACTTCAAGGTATAGTGCCCTTGAACCAAGGAGCACGGCACCATGACGTCCAACAAAGAGCTCATCGGCGCCAGCACGCGCCTCCTTATTCTCTCCGTGCTCGCGCGCGAGGCCAACTACGGCTACGCCATCATCCGCGCCATCAACCAGGAAGGCGAGGGCCTGTTCGTGTGGCAGGAGGGCACCGTCTACCCCATCCTCCACAAGCTGGAAAAAGAGGGGCTCGTACGCACCCAATGGCAGGACGCCGACACCGGCCGCAAGCGGAAGTACTACTACATCACCGCCAAAGGCCGCGAGGGCCTCGCCGAGGGCACGAAAGAATGGAGCGGCTTCCACAAGCTCATCACCGCGCTGGGGGATGGTGGCCATGGGTGAGGCAAACCGAGGGGCTCAGGCATTCCTGCCTGAGGCAGAGAGGGATGCGCAAGGCTGGGAGCGCAGGCGGCCCGCCTGCTTCGCGCCTTCGGCGCAAATAGCCGAGTTCACAGTCTTCCAACCGCACCGGTCACAACAGGGAAGAGAGATATTCCCTGCACCAACCAGCAGGCGGGCCGCCTGCGCTCCCAGCCTTGCCAATTCTCTTTTCCAATTCCAGACCTACCGCAACGAAGACGACACTTCACCGAGATTTCGACACAACGGCAAACTCAAAAGGGCGGCATCATGAACACCCCACTCAACGACGACACCCAACAAGAAGCCCGCGACCTCGCCCGCAAGATCACCGTGGCCCACGACCTCGACCCGGAGATCCAGGAAGAGCTTTACGGACATATCGAGGACAAGCTGCTGGCCTACAAGAGCGGCGAGGAGCGGGTTTCGGATGAGGATGCGTTTATCCTCGTGCGAGAACACTTTGGCGATGTCAAGGTGCTGAAAAATATGTTCCAAGACACCCATGTGGTCGCAGTGCAGGAGACGATGTTGCGTCGATTGCTTGTAGCCGTCATCACGACGTTGGCCTGCGTTCAGTTGGCGGCGTGGCCAGCGTACGTCGCCGATGTCTTCGTTCATTGGCCAAACACAATGCCTTATTCAAGCTACTACTTTCGCATTGCGGTCACTGGTGTGGCCTTATTGACGCCCTGGCTCTTGTTCGTTCGCTGGAAACGACGCATGGAGCTTGGAGAGCGCGTTTGGTTCTCCGGGTGGAGCACGGTCTGGCTCGGATTTGCCGCGTTTGGACTGTTTGCAACCAGCCTTATCGTTCCGCCCAATTGGGCACTGATCTGGACAGTTACGGACTTTACTCCGCCCAGCAGCCCGCTCGATGCACTACGACGGGTTATTACGGGACGCGAATGGAGCTCCCAAAAGATTGCGATTGGACTAACTCTCCTTATGATCAACACAGGCGCTCTTACCGCGCTCGTATTCCATTTTGCGCGCCGAATACCTTCCGAACGATTTACCGCACGCCCTCGAACTTCAAAGTGGCTTCGCCTGATCACATTGACAGCGGCCATTGCGGCGGTAAACATCCTGGACGTAGTTGCGCTGAATGTCGCAGCAGAACCCATCGGAGACGTTAAATTCTCGATGGGCAGGCTATTGACATGGTATCAGCTAGAGTTTTTGTTGGTACTCGCCCTTTGCTGCTCGTGGATTTGGTGGTGTGATTCGACCCCGCGGCTTTTTAGGAACAGCGTTCAATCCGGCTTGGCATGGGCAGCGTTGATGCTGGCCTATGCTGTGACACCGGCATTGCAGGCGGGCATTGTCGTCGGCAACAACGCTCCTAAGATCGGCGAAGCCACCAATCTACTCAAACTACAGCTACCCGAAACTGAAATCTGGCTCTACCTCAATCGGGCGGGAAATTTCTTCTACTTGCTTCCGCACGTAGTGGCGGCGTCCGTCGTCGTCGTTTTCTTTGCCCTCACGGCGATTTTGACCTTTCGTCTGATCGCAGCAGCCCAGCGAACAGCGAACGAGGCGAGCAAGGTCGCGTAAGTTGCCTAAAGAACGTCCAGTGCTTCAACACTTCGGACAATCAGTAACCACCGGTAGAACTGGTGGTATGAGGAAGGCCCCAAAAAGGGGCCGAACATTACAACACATGTAATTCAGTCTGGTACGTTCTAGTCCCGAAGGGACGGCATATCGTAGCCCAGGGTGAAGCGAGGTACGAGCGAACCCTGGGATAACTGACCCATAACATTTGAATCCCGCAGGGATGGCATAGAAGACCGTGGAGGGACTCCCTCGCTCTTCTGTGCCGCCCCGCTGGGGCTCATACAAGAGAGGGGGCTTTGACCCAAGGTTCCGCTCGTACCTCGCTCCACCCTGGGCTACGATATGCCGCTCCTACGGAGCTAATACAGTCATCTATCGAATGTACTTGTTCCTCTTCGGTTCCGAGGCTTTCGTGAGCCAACAATTGCAACGGCGGAACGGCAGAGCCTAATAAATTCTCACCGGCTGTGCCGGTGGATTAGCTTGGATTTAGCGTAGGAATCAACTATGGACCAGCCACTGAACGAGAACATAGAACGCCAAGCCCGCGATC
Organism: Candidatus Hydrogenedentales bacterium; assembly: GCA_041859365.1. Classification (GTDB taxonomy): domain Bacteria; phylum Hydrogenedentota; class Hydrogenedentia; order Hydrogenedentales; family JAEUWI01; genus JAEUWI01. The sequence goes on along the minus strand of JBHEKR010000271.1, from coordinate 3,031 downwards.
TCGCCCGCAAGATCACCGTGGCCCACGACCTCGACCCGGAGATCCAGGAAGAGCTCTACGGCCACATCGAAGACAAACTGCTGGCCTACACGAGCGGTGAGGAGCGGATTTCGGATGAGGATGCGTTTATTCTCGTGCGGGAGCACTTTGGCAATGCGAAGGTGCTCCGTTCAATGCTTGCCGAGGTGCATGAGGCGGCGGCTACGTTGGCGCTGGGGCGTTTGATTGGTGCGGCGTGTGTCATTACGCTCGCGGTGACCTGGCTGTGCACGTTGCTGGCGCTGCCGTTTCAGGGGCTTGCGCTGTATCTGCTGGAGCATGGTGCAACGGACGGCGCGGTAATACCGCCTGTCGCGTTTCTGCTATTCCACGCGATGGTTCCCGTCCTGCCGCTCGGCGTTGCGGCGGCCTTCATCTACTGGCGCAAGCGCCTTGAGTCGGGAAAGCGGCCCTGGTTTTACCGGTGGTCGAAGTGGGACTTCCTGCGCTGCGGGGCGATCCTGTTCGCTGCGATTCCTTTCACGCCGAGTTTTGAACTGGTGCCATTTCACACCCTGTCGCCGGACCTTGCGGCCTTCGCGTCCACGGAGACGCAAGCGGCCATCGGCGCGTGGATGGTCCAATGTGGCCTGTGCGTCGCGTGGTTGTGGTGGTGCGGCGCGGAGCTTCGCCGTCCGAGCACCGTCTTCTACTGTCTCGGCGGTTGGATGGCGCTGTATGTCGCGATGGGCGTCGTGCCCGTGCAGTTGTTTCTCGCCACGGAAGCGAACGCGCAGAATGGAAGCCTCGTATCGGGTATATTTTCCGGTGCCACGTACTTCGGAGAGAATTATGTGTGGGTCTGGCGGGGCACCTCGCTCGCGGTCATTCTGACGGGACTTCCCGCGCTATTGAAGTCGGCCATGCTCTACCCGATGTGCAGCCTGGTGGTCTACTTTCACTTTTCCGGGCAGTTGCTGGTGAAGGTTACACCGGAACGTGAGTTCAAGAACTGGGGCGGACGATTTCTCCCCCTTTGTGTGATGTTGCTCCCGCCCGCGTGGATGCATTTGGCCGTGGAGAAAAACGGTTGGACTGAGGAAGTGTGGATCGGAGGGTTGCTGTCTATCGCCTTGCTGACACCCTTTATATACCTCCGTCTGGTCTCCATTCCACGCGCCATTGCGGACCGCAAACTCTATCGCCTCCGCGCGCTCGGGTATGCCAGCAATCTGTTTTTCATGCCGTCCTTCGTTCTCCCGATGCGCCTCGTGAGTGACCGTCCAACTACGGACACCGTAGGCACCACCGTATACCTTGCGGCCTTCTGCGGCGTCCTGATGTGGATGGCCGCCATGGCATTGGTGAATTGGCGGAAGCGGGATGAGACCTATTCCGGGCCCGAAGAAATAGTAGCGACGCCGTCGGGACCGTCCCAAACGCAGAGTCTCTGATAAGAGAACGAGATTCTCGGATGCCGTCGCGATCTCGCACGGGAAGCGCCTGCTATGCGTTTGGGACCGTCCCGCGTTTTTTCCGGGATGCCGTGCAAGCTCAAAAGCGCGGGACAGTCCTATTCCGAGGTGTTGTGCGGGCACGGTGAAATCGACGCTTGGTCGAGTGAGCGCAAGGCTTGGAGTGGCTTTTGTAGGACAGTCCCGTCGGGACGGGACCGTCCCAAACGCAGAGCCTCTGAAAAGGGAACGAGATTCTCGATTTCCGCCGCGATCTCGCAAGGGAAATGTCCGTTCCGCGTTTGCGACCGTCCCGCGTATTTTCTGGGTCTCCGCGCGAGTTCAAAAGCGCGGGACAGTCCTATTCCGAGGTGTTATGCGGGCACGGTGGATTCGACGCCTGGTCAGGTGGGCGCAAAGCCTGGAGTGGCTCTTGTAGGACAGTCCCGTCGGGACTCCCTCGCTTCACTCCCTGGCAAAGGCCCGAAGACTTTTCCCTTCTCTTCCTAAAACTTGAAGGTTGCGGAGGTTTGCAGGCGCACGTTGCTTGCGTCGTCGCGCTGGAGGTAGCTGGTGCGCCAGTGGGCCAGCTCAACACCGAGCTCGACGTTTTCGCTGAAGGCGTAGAGAGCGTTGCCGTAGAAGCCGACATTCTTGGAGCGGCCGCCGGGGAGCAGGTCGCTGTCGTCGGGGTCTTCGATGCCGCCGCCGAGGGTGAAGCGCCACTTGTTGTAGGGGCCCAATTCCAGGCTGGCCCAGCCGCCGCGGGTGCGGACCTCGCGGGCGTAGTTGAAGCGTCCGTCGTCGAAGGGAATCACCACGACACCCTGGCCGATGCCGGCGGAGTAGGCGTCCATGTTGGCCCCGGTGAAAATCTCTCCGGTGAGCAGAAGTTTGGGGCTCAGGGCGTAGATGGACTCGGCGTGGACCGACCAGGAATCGACGGTCTGGCTGCGCCAGCTTCCCCCGGTAAAGTTGGTGAAGTCGAACTCTTCCTGTCCGTAGTGGCCGGAGAGTCCCAGGGTGGTTTCGCGCCCGATGGCGCCGTCGATGTAGTAGACCGCGCGGCCCTGGATGCTGGGGAAGCCCGTGTCGGACCCCGTGTCCTCGCCGAAAGCGCGTGTGTTCGCGTCGCCGATGTTGCGGGTGGCGGCGAGGGCCAGTTCGAGGTTGCCCTTCTCGCCGATCTCGAAGATCTTGGTGGCGCGGATCTGGGGACGACGAAAACCACTGTTGCCAGTCCACCACAGGTTGGTAAAGTTGAGCGTCCGCGGGATCAGGGGCGAGATGAGGTCCCAGGTCTGGCCGAAGAGGAGCTGGACGTTGTCCTCGGGCCAGTCCATGGTCACGTAGGCGTAGCGCATGCGGAGTTCGGGATTGTTTTCAGTGCCGTCGCCGTAGAAGTCCACCTCAACGCGGCCTTCGGTGTGCGCGCCGAGCGATTCTGGTCCAAATATCGGTTCATCCGATTAAAGCGTACTTTGTTTCGTGAAGCGCCATGATTTTGAGCTTGAGAAATTCGGTATCGCGAAAGCCATAGGCTTGTCGCTTCATCGTTTTTATCTTGTTGTTGGTGCCTTCGAGTGGGCCGGTTGATA
>JBHEKR010000403.1:0-9347 GCA_041859365.1 Candidatus Hydrogenedentales bacterium | reverse complement strand
GGTCCATTGGGCGATGTAATCCTTCAGCAGCAGGTCGCCCAACGTCGTGCGGTAGTCCGCCTTGATCCGCGCCACGCGTTCCAGGTCGCCCTCGCCCGCGAGTTCGGGCAGGTGGTGACGCAGGTCGTAGCCATGCTGCTTTTCGAAAGTAGTCCAGAAGGCTGGGGTCCAGTCGCCGCCATACTCAAAGGAATCGTGGGAGAAGGCCCGGAGGGGCTTGCCATCAAAATGATCCCAGCCCGTGCTGAAATGAGCGAGGTAGCGCCCCAGCGCCTCGCCCGAATAAGAATTCAACACCCGGCCCGCACCGCCCGGCGCCGCGCGCTCCACCAGACTTCCGGAAAAGCGATAATACGCCAGATAAAACGAATGCGGGCCCTCCGGCAGCGCGCCGGTGAACTTCCCGTCCTTCACCTTATCGGTTAAGTCGATGGCCGCGCCATCCGCGCCCTGGGCCATGAACGCCTGCAAGATGCCGTCTTCGGGCAGGCCAACCGCGTCGCCTGATCGGGAGATCTCAACCTTCGTCACCGTGAGCTTCGCATCGGCATCTTCCGGCGTCACCGTGGGCCCGCCAAAGGGCCAGCCCGTGCCCGTGGGCATGTCCACGCCCATGCCCAGCCGCGCGGCCTCGTTCGTCGTGTGGGCCATCATCGCGAGCCACTCGGGCGAGAGGTGCTGGAGATTGTTCTGTTCATTGCCCTTCACACCATAAATGGGCACGATCTCCACACCACCCAGCCCGGCGGCGGAAAGGGACTCCAGCCAGGTCGTGAGATTCGCCTTGTCCACCGCGCTCCCGAGCCACCAGGCCCGGGTCCACGGCTTCGCCATAGCGCCCGGTTCGGGAAAGGCAAAAGGATCCGATTCGGCCAGCGTGGGGAGGCAGGCCCCGATGATGATCGCGGTGGCAAGCAGCAGGCGCATGGGGGTCATAGTCCTTAAGTGGATGGACGGTTCATTCGGCGCAACGGTCGCCCCACCATCCTATCGCAGACCATTCCACTGTCGGAAGCACGCTGTGAAGGGAGCCGGCGGCTCAATCCGCCTGCTGGCCCGCAATGAGATCGATGACTCGATTCAGGCGCGCCACGTTCATCTTGCGGAACTCCACCGCGTCGTCGTGGGTGAAGAGGTGGAGATAGCGCAACGCCAGCAGATAGAGGGCGACGAAGACCACGCCGAGGAGCAGGATGGTAGGCAGGCTCGCATAGGCGCCAAGCCAGGGTGCGAAGACGCCGTCCAGGCGGGGCGCCAGCAGGGAAAGGCCCCAGGCCCCGCCGAAGAGCACCACCGAATGCCGCAGAAAGAAACTCATGGGGAAGTAGATGCCCCCGATGATCTTCCGGGCCACATACAGCCGAATGGGAATGGTCAGGGCGAAGGTGAGCACCACCGCCGCCGTCGCGCCCAGGATTTGGTACTTCGGGATCAGCAGATAGTCCAGCACCAGATTGACCACGATCGTCATGTACAGCAGGGGCGTCATCGCCAGCACCTTTTCCTTGGCTATAATGGCCATGGACAGCGGCACGGACATGAAGCCCAGGAGGTGGATCACGAAGAACCAGCTTGCCACGTGGCCCGCCTGATTGTTCTCGCTTGGAAAGAAGAGCCCGAAAATCTCGGGGGAGAAAAAGGCGCCGAAAGCCGACATGGGCAGCAGCACCAGGATCAGCACTTTGTAATAGGTCCGGATCAGGCGTCCCAGGCAGTCGGGGTCACGCGCGTAGGACTCGGAAACGGCCGAAGTAAAGAGGCCATGCACCGCGAAGGGGAGGAGCGTGAGAAACATCTGGGTCTGACCCACGCCGAGATCATAGATGCCCACCACGGCCGCGGGAGCCGAAGCGGAGAGGAAGACCACCTCGGAGTAGCGCTGCATGATCAACTGGCCCGACTGGTTCAGCAGGCTGGCCCACCCGAGCGAAAAAAGCCGACGTGATCCGATCGCCTCGTCGACTTCGCCATTCCACTCCAGCTTGCTGAGATGGCGAAAGAGCCACCACGCCCCATAGATCGATATTATCACCAGCGCAACCGTCTGGGCGCTCAGGGCCACGCCCGCAACCCGGTACGCCTCGGGGGAAAGAGCCCAAAAAAGCAGCCCCACCAGCAGCAGCCCCTGCACCGCCGATTGCACCGCCGTCGCCGCGACGCAATACAGGGAGGTCATGACCACATCGAGGTAGTTGCGGAAGGCGCGGGCCGCCACGAAGAGGAGCACCGCCCAGAGCAGCGGGGTGGTGCTGCCCGTGAAATCGCCCGAATCCACACCAAAGAAATAGCGATCCAGCGCGGGCTTCGCCAGAAAAACCAGCGCCCCACAGATCACCAGAGACCCCGCCTCCCATCCGCAGGTCGTGCGGATTAACCGTACCAGTCCAGACTTGTTCTGCTGCACCTGGAGCTCGGGAATGAAGCGCGCCAGGGACGTGCCGAGGCCAAGACCGCAAAAGACGATGAGCACTTCCGCCAGTGTGCGGCATTTCGTGAGTACGCCGTACTCTGACTGTCCCAGGTAGTTCCAGGTGATCCACGACACCACGGCGTAAACAAACAAGAGAATGATCTTGCTTGCGATGGCCCAGGGAATTCCACGCAGCACCGCTTGCGACACGATAGCGCTGTCCGCCGCGGAGGTGGCTTCTTCTTCGATACTCATACGGCCTGGTTACATTTCCTGTTACTACTGCACGGGAGGCGCTGCCGCCAACTGCGGGCGATTATACGTCCCATGGAGTGCCGGAAGCCAACCGGAAGGTGGGATCGGCGCAACCAGGCTGAGCGCCTCGGCTCAAGGGTAATTCACCGGACCGGTCGTACGCCCCAGCGCTGTTCCCTCGCCGCATTCCGAGTTCACAGGTGAAGGGGCGCGGCCCAGCAGATCGGCCAGGGCCGCTTCCGCATCGCGGAACAGAAAGGCATAGCCCGACGCCTGAAGACGACCAGGCGTTACGCGGCGACTCTTCAGCACCAGTTCGGGTTCGGTGCGGATGAGCATCGCGCCAAGTTCGACGAGCCACGCGGGCATCGAGACGCCAGCGGGTGCGCCCGCGGCCTTCCTCACCGCCTCCATGAACGCCCCATTCCGCAACGGGCTGGGGGCCGTGACATTGATCGCGCCCTCCAGGTCCTCGTGGGCAATGAGGTGTTCCACTATGCCCGCAAAGTCCGCCTCGTGGAGCCAACTGACGTATTGCTGCCCGCTGCCCTGTCGTCCGCCCAGGCCCAGACGGGCGAGCGTGCGCAGGGGCGTTAGCGCTCCGCCGCCGCGTCCCAGGACAATGGACGTGCGCAGCGCCACGCGGCGAACCGATGGTGGAACGGGCGCTTCAAAAAAGGTCCTCTCCCACCGCCGACACACGTCCACAGAAAAGCCGTCGCCCAGTTCCCCCGTCGCTTCGTCCATGGCACGGTCCTCCGCTTCGCGATAGATGGTGGCGGAGGAGGCATTGATCCAAAGGCGTGGTGGGTGCGCGGACGCCGATATAGCCTCGCCCAGTACCCGCGTGGAGTCGAGCCGTGACGCATAAATCGCCCGGCGGTTGGCCGCCGTGTAGCGGCAATCCACCGAGCGACCGCTCAGGTTTATCACCACATCCGCATCGTCCACCAGCGCGGCCCAGGGGCCCAGCGTCTTGCCATCCCAGACCTCCGACGGACTCCAGACTTCGCGGGAGGCCCGACTGCGCGTCAGCACCACCACGCTATGGCCCTGGTTGGAAAAGTGCCGGTCCAGTATCTGCCCCAGGAATCCTCCACCGCCCGCAATCAGGATGTTCATGGCTGGGTATCCTTTCTGGAGCGCGCCGCTCCGAATTTTGAACGTGTTCAAAGTTTATCATGGGGCGGTGAACGACGTCAAGGATGGGACGGATCAGACGGATCCGCCCGATCGGTTGAGGAAGCGCTGAGCGGTCCGATCCGTCTGATCGGTCCGATGACCGCCCGACCACCGTTCGCAGCGGCCACCGAGGTTCAAAAAGTGCAACACGCGCTCCATATCTATAGGGGCACTTCCAACCCGTAGAGGAGCAGCAGCATGAAACGTGAAGATTCAAATCCAGGGTCCACGCCACAGGTGCCGCCATCCGTCGCTTGGGAAATACGAAAAAAGGAAGTATTCGCCCGAATCGACGGCGGCCCGGAATTCTACGTTGCCCGGCGCACGACCTACGGCTCCCGCGTGGGCCTCGCCCAGATTGGTCAACTTACCGGACCGGTCTACGACCCTTCGGCGTACCTGGCCGAGTTCGGCCCCTGGGCCCATCTGGTCTACGCCATCGGCGCCTCGGAAAGCGCCAACCGCTTCAACCGGGTCAACAGTTACGACCGCGCCGCCTTCACCTTCGGCTTCTTTCAGCTTGGGGCCCACACACCCAAGGACAATCTCGTGCTGCTGCTGCGCCGGGCCACGGAGCTACCGGCCTTCCAGCGCCACTTCCCCGAACTGCAAATGAAGGATGGACGACTTCACCGCATCACCGAGGGAAACGTCACGGATCTGGAGGCCGAGGTCTACAACGCCCGGCAGGACGAGCGCCAGCTCGCCCATCTGATGCGCTACCTGAATCCCGTCGAGACGCAACTGGACGACGCCGAGATCATCCACGCGGCCCGGCTGGTGGACCTCTGTGAGCATTCACCTGAATTCTGTGCGCTACAGGTGCGCACCGCCATCCAGATTACCACGCGCAAGTTTCGCGAACGCTACCAGCAGTGGTACGATCTCAATGGCCTGTCCGACTCGATTTGTGTGGCCATCGCCGACATTCACCATCAGGGCCGGGCGAAAAAGACCCAGGTGCGCGCCGCCCTGGCCTCCACCCGGCCCCTGGCCAGCCTCACCAGACTCGGCGAGGACAAGTATCCCGAGCGGTGCCGGTCCCTGTGCCAAACGATCGCCCAGATGGAAGGACGGGGTGAACTCGGGCGCCACAAATACGAGCCCGCGCATGGGCTGTTCGTGCCATTGTAAGGATTATCCACGATACAGAAAATGACGGGATCCGTAGGCCGAAGTATAAAAGGTTTCTTTTCTTGCATCTCGTTGAGCGCGTTGATCGCGACCGCGGCGGGGAGCGCGTCGCCGTCGCCCGGGAGAAAATCCCCGTACCGAAATAAATTTCGTCCTGAATACCCAGTACTACTTGAGCCGCTTCAAATACCCCGTGGGGTTGAAGGTGATAAAGAAGTTTTCGCATTCCCGCTCGGTTGTAAAGTCCCGGTGCTCGGCGAGAAAGTCGGCTATGGCTTCGTAGGGACCGGGGACAGGGCCGTAGTCCAGACCGTGGCGGCAGTGGGAATCCTCCACGATAAGGTAGCTGCCAGGCGTCACCAGAGGAGCATAGGTCTTCAAGACATTCAGCGTATGTTCGTAGGTATGGAGACTATCCTCAATGACCAGCACGGTGTCATCGGGCTTGATCCGTGCGCGCACAGGGTCAATCGCGTCGCAGGCATCCGCCGTGATGCAGTCGATGCGCGGGTGGGTTCGCACAGCGGCACTGAAGGTGTCGTGCTGAATGTCTACGGCGAGCAGTCGACCCTTGCCCATATGGTCGAGCAGATGGGCTAGCGCCAGGGTCGAGCCGCCAAAGGCATTCCCGATTTCTACGACGACATCGGGCTTCACTTTCCAGAGCAACTCCTGGTAAACCCAGAAGTCGAGTGGATTCTTGAGGGTCTGAATACCGAAATAGGTCGTGTGGTCCGCCACACGGTTTTGAATCAGGCGGATAATGGCCTTGGCTGGCAGGCTGAGATTGAACTCCATGGGGGGGACGCCCCCGACGAGGTGGGACTCAGTATTGGCGTCCTGGTGAAGCTCCATTGGCGCATCGCAGCAGCTCAAGGTGCCCGCGCCTCCTCGAACCATCGCCGCCATGGCGCCGCAGGCCGTGCAGCGGTAGACTTGAATGCGCTCGGACATGGAAACGGTTTCTCCTTCGGGGCAAAAGGTCGCTCGGAGCTTACACGGCGAAGGGTGGAGCTTGTCAAGACGACGTCGTAGCGCAGTTCGGCCTGACGGCATCAAATTGACAAGCCGCTCCGGTGCCATGCATCATTTTCAGGTCAGCAAGCCGCAGTACCCCGGGGACGTGAGAGCAGATGCCACAGGATCGGAAGACCATCGCCGAGGCGCGCGCGCTTCAGGCGTGCATCCAGGTGACGACGGATCCCGTAGAGCAGAACCGGCTCTGGAATCGGTACTACGCCCTTTCCGACTCGGTATTTCCCGAGGCGGCGGTGCTGCACAAGCGATACAAGACGCTGGAGGGGGCCGAGCGGCATCGCTTCAAGACGGAATACATGGAGCTGGTGCGGCGTCTCTGGGCCGCTACCGATCCTCAGGCGGCCTATCCCGTTTCTTTTTCCGAGACGCCCGCGGTCGCGCCCACGCCCCGGTACGGGACGCCGAAGCAACCCGTGGCGCCCGTGCCGCGAAAGCGCCCGTCCGCCGTGCCCAAGGTTGCCCTGGCGGTTTTGGCCACGCTGGTGATGGTCTCGGGGGCTTTCGCGCTGTGGCAGTATGGTCAATCGAGAAAATCGATTGGCGAAGTACCTGTGGCCACCGCATCACCCGCCGCGCCGGTGAGCGCTCCCGAAGCGCCACCCGCGAGTTCCGACGTCCCGGAGACCCCACCCGCTGCCGCGGCGCCGCCACCCGAGACGACTGCGCAACTCGGTCCCGCGCCGGAGTTCAGTCCGCCATTGGAAAAAATCGCGGCGGAGCTCGCGCAGGAGATTCAGCCTGTATTTACTCCCATTCCCGAAGCGCTCCGGGGTAAGGGCGACCGCCTGGTTCACCCCGACGGCGAGTTGCGTGATGTGTACATTATTGAGAGCAACAGCCTCTTCTATGTCCGCATTCCCGAGCGGGGCGTGGTGGAAAGTCTGAATAAGACCGGGGCGCAGGCCACCATCAGCAACGATGCGGCGACGCGTGAGGCCCTGCTGGCCATCTGGAACCAGAATCGCGAAGAGCTGGACCGGGTGGCGTCGGCGCGTGAGAAGGAAAAGGCCAACCGCCTCGCCTCCTATCGCAAGGCCTACGAAAAGCAGGTGGCGGAGCATGACCAAGCGGCGGCGGCGGAGCGATGGCGTGAACGGACGGCCGACTGGCTCGCATTGGGCGCGGAGCAGCGCAACGTGCTCCGGGCTCGGGCCTACAGCAACTGGCAGGCGATCCAGCAGGAGGTCGCGTCGATGCAGGATCTGTACGTCATGATCTCCCGGGCCTATGCGGCCATCGGGATCAATGATGATCGGGCGAACCTGCTCAAATCGGTTTACAGCGCCTCCGCGCGCAATCGCGGGCCGGACTATGAGGTGGAGGATGCGCTGGTCCAGTACGGTTGGGAGCGCGAAGACTGGATGCGGATGGTGGTGGAGTGGGAGAAGGAGTACTACCGGCTGAACGAGTATCTGACGAAGAACTATCCCGATATTGAGAAGCGCGTTGAAGAAATCAAGCGGCTGGATGACAGCCTGCCCGCGGAGGTGCGCGTGGCCGAGGCCACGGTGAACTGGGACGCCGCACTCGATCCGCCGGCACCCTCGGAAGAGGCGGGGGGCTTTGGAACGGGCTTCGTGGTGTCCAGGGGAATCGTAATGACCTGCGCCCACGTCGTGCGCGGCGCCACGAAGGTCACCGTGCTCTCGGGCGGCGGCGCGCGACACGACGCAAAGATCAATACCCTGGACATGGGGAACGACTGGGCGTTGCTGGAAGTCAATGGCCTGGAGAGTGAGCCCATCCCCGTTTCGGTGGAGAAGCCCAACGTCGGCGCGACCATCTACTGCATCGGCTATCCACTGGGCGGTATCAAGGACAGTACCGACCCCATCGTGGGCAGCGGCAACATCGCCGCGCTTCAGCGCCTTGATGGCGACGAGCGATTCATGCAGATCACGGCACCGGTGAATCCCGGTAATTCCGGTGGTCCCGTGCTCGATCAATACGGTCGCTGGGTGGGAATTGTCTCCCAGAAATTGAACGATATGGAGACGCTCAAGGCCGCCGAGACGGTGACCCAGGGGGTGAATTTCGCCGTGAAGGCGAGCTTCATCCAACCCCTGGTCCAACCGAAGGGGGGCATCCAGCTCACGCCCGCACCCGCCCCCACGGGACAGCCCCTGACCCTCGAAGCCATGACCCAGCGCTACGCGCCATCGATCGTGAAGATCGTGGTCGAATAGGGCGCCCTGCAATCGGGAATAGTCAATTCGGGGTCGAGCATGGCCCAAAATATGGCGCGACCCACCGGATCCTTGATACGATCACCGGCTAGCGCCCCTTATCCCTCACCGCGCGCTCAAGGAATCCACCGTGAAAAAGAAGCAGATCGTGTTGCTATTGGGTCTTATTGCCCTGGGCGTCGTTTTTTACACCCAGGGGGCCCTCGCGGGTGCCCTGGTGTTTGTCCTCTTTATTGCCGGGCTTGGCGTGGTGCAGGTCCGAAAGCTCTTCGCTTCCAGTGCGGGTATTGACGCGTTGAAGGCCCTCTGCCCGAAGTATGGCTTTGAGACCATGATCGCCCGGGCAAAGGAGCGCACGCCCGCGGGTGAAAACTTCCACTTTGTCGTGCTGGGCGACACGCGCAAGCGCATGAAAACGGCCACGAAGATTTTCGGCGGTGCAAAGGACGAAGACCCCGTGGTGATCTTCCACACGGGCGACATCGTGCGCGGCGGCACGGCTTCGGAGTACTACGAGAGCCTCACCCCGCTGGTCGATCAGGTGGACCCCATCCCCGTGCTGTCCGTACCGGGCAACCACGAGCGCGGCGCCTGGCGCGACTACGCCGCTTTCAAGGCGCTCCACGGCGACGAGCAGTTTTCCTTCGAGCTGGGCAACTGTCTTTTTGTGGGCATCAACAACAGCACCCAGTGCGGTGTGACCGATGGGGGCCTGGCCTATCTGGAGAAGGCCCTGAGCGGATCGAAGGCGACGCACAAGTACGTCTTCTACCACATACCGCCGAAGTTCTTCGAAGCGAAATTCGTTTTGGATCGTCCTCGTCGCGGATTCAAAGGCAACGAGCAGGAGAGCCACCAGCTCTTCATCAAGCACGGCGTCACCGAAGTATTCATGGCCCACATCCACGGCTATGCCACGGAACTAATCGACGGCGTGCGCTACACCCTCACCGCCGGCGGCGGCGCCAAGCTCAGCCCCCGCGTTCGGGAGGACGGCCGCTTCCACCACTACCTCGTGCGCCACGTCAACGGCGGCGAGGTCCGGCGCGAACTGATCAAATTGTCGGGCGATCGCTTCGAGCGTATCGACGAGGCGTGAGGATGCCGGGAAGAGGGGCTCAGACATTCCTGTCTGAGGCAAA
>JBHEKR010000225.1:0-10009 GCA_041859365.1 Candidatus Hydrogenedentales bacterium | reverse complement strand
TCCTGGCTGGAAACACTTGATTCTCGATAGAACGGGAAAATTTCTACTGGAATTGAGGGTGTCGTGAAATTGAAAAGCGCGGGACGGTCCCGCACGCCTGGTCGTTGCTGCTCTTTCGCGGGGACTGCGTGACTCGTGGTGACCTTGGCTTTGCGGGTACGCTTACGTGCAGGACAGTCCCGTTGCCTTCAACCCAACATCTTCTCCACCCGGGTGTCGGGGATGAACCACATCAAGGCCACGATAACGTAGAGGCTCCCGGCGATCCAGGGACTTACGAAGGCGAGGCCGATGGCGGCGGCGTAGAGCAGGAGGGAGGCCTTTCCTTTTCGATCGCGGCCCAGCGCGCCGGCCAGTTTGGAATCGTGGCCCTGTCCGCTGACGAGCGCGCACTGGAGCATCACGTAGGCCACGGAGGCCATGAAGAGGACCACGCCGTAGAGGGCGACGGGCAGGGTGGCGAAGTGGTTTTCGCCCATCCACCCGGTCACGAAGGGGATCAGGGAGAGCCAGAAGAGAAGATGGAGATTGACCCACAGGATTCGGCCGTTGATCTTCTCAGTGGCGTGGAGCAGGTGATGGTGGTTGTTCCAGTAGATGCCGACGTAGACGAAGCTGAGGATATAGCTCAGAAACACCGGCAGGAGGGGCTTCAACGCGGCCAGATCCGTGCCATGGGGCACTTTCAGCTCCAGCACCATGATGGTGATAATGATGGCGAGCACGCCATCGCTGAAGGCTTCCAGTCGATTCTTGGTCATGGGGTGTCCGTTTCAGGAGGCAATGGTGCAGGTAAAATCAAGGGCTTCACTTCGAAATTTCAGGGACAGCAGCGACAACAGAGACGGCAGAGGGTTCTTTCTGACGCCTCTGAAGTCCCTGCCGTCCCTGTGAATAACGGGTCACGATTTGATGCCAAAGGGGTAACTCGGCCGTGAGCAGAAGCTGTCGTTACTCGTACTCGACGAGCACCGGCTTATCCAGCACAAACGCGCCTTCGCCCGAAAGCCAAGCCGAAGTCTCGTCCTGAAGGAATACTTTGTTGTCGGGGGGGCAGATTCCCGCCCGGAGGAGCGGCTTCTTGTGTTCAAAAAGCTTCTTGCTCCCCGAGGCCAGTTCGAAGCCGAGGATGCCCAGGTTGTAGCCAGCAGATCCCTGGAAGAGGGCATCGGCCGACTGGCACGGGTTGACGCCAGACGTGTACGCTCCGCCCACGAGGAAGGCGACTTGCGCCCAAGGCACGAGCGTGCCACCGGCGATGCTCAAGGTCACGCGGGGGAAGCCGACGCCAAAGTTGGCGGAGATGGCGCTGGCGGCACCGGTCATGTGAAGCGGATCCCCGAAGGTGGTTGTACCTGCCCGCCCGCCCGCTTGTACCTCGGTGCCGTTGAAACTGAAACCAAGGTCGCTGTCGTATTTAAAGCTCGTGCCGACCTGGGCGCTGCCTTCAATGGGCACCACAGCGTTCACTACGAACTGCGCGCCGACGCTGAGCGTGGCGGGGATGTAGCCGACGGCAAAGGGGATCTTCATAATGGGCACGGGAATTTTGAAGTCGATAGCGTCCGCGCCCGAGCCCGCCATGACGAGCTTGAGATCGGTGTTCCCGCGAAGGCCCTTGAGTTCGTGGCCGAAGTTGGTGAGCTGGCCGCTTTCGAACAGAATCTGATTCTTGTTGCGGAATTGCTCGAACTGGCCTTTGGCCGTGAAGCGGGCCTTCACGCCTGCGCCGATGCCCTTGGTCACAGTGAAGTCGAAATCGGCCGTAGTCTTCTTCAAGACGACGGCCAGCTCATACTTGAACTCGCCCTGCTCGAAGGTGATATTGATCGGCGTATCGGCCTTCACCGCGAACTCGCCCACACCGGGAATTTCAATACTCTTGACGCTGTCCGCCGTGAACTCGACGCCATAGTCCCAAGAGATTTCCCCATCGGGAAAGATTTCGTTGAGAGGCATCTCTTCGGTTTCGATATACATACCGGTGTCGTCGGTTTCCACATAGGAAATCCGGCCCATTTCGATGCCGTCCAGGACAAACGGATCGCCCACGTCCAGCACGAGGCCCAGCGTGGCTAGCGCATCCGGATCCAGTAGATAGGCGTGTTCCTCGGGATTCCACTGAATAATCACATTCTCCAGCTCGGCCTCGGGAACGCGCAGTACGTCGGGTGCGAGTGCGACATCGAATGTGGAGCTGTCCTCTGCCCAGGTCGAGTTCTCGGCCACGCTGATCAGGTTGTTCTTCGTCTCGGTATCGAAGCCGTCCAAAGTCGTCACAGTCAATGCTATGGTATAGGTTCCGGGCGCGCTAAAAACGTGGACTGGGCTTGGCTGATTGCTCGTCGTTCCGTCACCGAAATCCCACGCCCAAGTCGTGAGGGGGCTGCTACCGGGCGTGGATTCGTCGGTAAACTGGACCGCTAGTGGTGCCTCGCCGGTCACGAGATCCGTGCTGAAGGATGCCTCGGGTGCAGTGCCCAAGCCGGTAGTCGCGCTCACGATGTTGAATGCGTACTGGTCATCCGCACCATCGGCCGATGTCACCGTCAAGGTTACGCTGAAGGTACCCGCTTCTTCGTATACATGGGCCGGGCTAGGATCGGTACTCGTCGCTCCGTCGCCAAAATCCCAGTGCCATTCGGTTATGTTCGCGGTGCCATTCTTTGATTGATCGGTGAAATCGACCGACAAAGGAGCGGTTCCTTTGGACTCCGAAACCTGGAAGCTGGCGGTTGGCGCCACACCTTCCCGCACGACGATCAAGCCCGTCTTGGTTTCCGTATCGGAGCCGTCCTCGGAAGTGACCGTCAGGGAGACCGTGAAGGTGCCGGGGGTGGCATATTCATAGGTCGGGTTTTCTTCGGTGCTGATGTTGCCGTCGCCGAAGCTCCAATCCCACTCGGTGATGGTACTCGTGCCATCGGTGGAGTTGTCCGTGAAGCTCACCACCAGCGGCGCAGTGCCGGAGGTGGGCGTGGCGGTGAAGGCGGCGGAGGGCTTGGTGGTCGGGGTTACCGGCGGGCAGCCCGTCAGGCTGGCGGTGATGGACGCAAGTCCAAGGGTGGCAAGGATTGCACGAAGCAGGGGCATTTTCACGGTCTACTCTCCAAGTGGGGCGAGTGGGGCTGCCACGCGTACACCCCACCGGTGAACACGAACCCACTTGCGCTTGTCAAGAGTTTAATAGTCGCACCGCGTACGGATCAACCCGAAGGCGAGCATTTCGGGCTCCAGGGGCTGCGGGAATGGAGCGTTCCTCGAAATCGTTACGTATAGCGCGCTAACACATCTTCCCGCCTCCGCCCTCCTGTTCGTTCCGGGACGGTACACAGCGGGGCCGGTACGCCACAAGTGGTTGGCATTAAACCATGAACATACAGTAGAATACCCCGCTGCAATCTGGTTACCTTCGTGTGCAAGGGCCGTGAGTCCCGGATTGCGGACCCAGACATCCACCAGGAAATCCGCCTGCTTTTTTGGCGGCCCCCATATACGCCCGCGGAGACGTGAATCCGTGGCGTGCGATTTCGAGCAATCGGAACGGGCAATGAAGGAAAGGCACCAGTCCATGTCGAAACCCAAGTATCCGGGCATGCGTATCACCACCAACGGGAATCAGCTCGTTTCGTATCATACCGAGACCCGCGTGACCGATGGCGGTATCTTCTACCCGATTACGGCGTCCACGGAAATGGGCGAGCTCTACCAGCAGTCCTACGCCGAGGGTAAGCTGAACGTGTTCGGTCGGCAAAAGATCGCCATCGAGTGCGAAGGCGAACACGCGGCCCAGGGCGGCGCCATCGCCTATTCGGTGACCGGCCGCCGCACGGTGAACTTCACCAGCGGTCAGGGTATCGTCTACGCCATCGAGCAGTACTACCACGCGCCCGGTAAGCTCTCCACCATGGTTATCGAAGTGGCGGCCCGCGCGCTCACGAAGCACGCGCTCAACGTCCACTGCGGTCACGACGATATTTACGCCGCCCTCGACGTGGGCTGGATCATGCTCTTCGGTAAAGACGCCCAGCAGGCGGCGGACCAGGCCCTGATCATCCGCAAGGTGACAGAGCTGTCGCTGACGCCGGGTATTAACATTCAGGACGGCTTCCTGACCTCCCACCTGGAGCGGACCTTCCTGAAGCATGAGTCGGACCTGATCCGCGAATTCCTCGGATCGCCCGACGATATGATCGACTGCCCCACCGAGGCCCAGCGGGTGCTCTTCGGGCCGAAGCGCCTTCGCGTGCCCAAGGTCATCGATCTGAAGCACCCGGCCATGATCGGCCCGGTGCAGAACCAGGAGCACTATATGAACGGCGTGGCCGCGCGCCGGAATAACTTTATCGAGCCGATCCTGGGCTTCCTGGAAGACGCCTACAAGGAATTCGGCGAGCTGACCGGTCGTCACTACGGACTCCTCAGCGAATACAAGACCGAAGACGCCGACACGGTATTTATTTCCATGGGCTCTGCGGCGGAAAACATTGAAGCGGCCTGCGACCACCTCCGGGCGACCCGCGGCGCGAAGGTGGGCTCCATCCACCTCAACGTGATCCGTCCTTTCCCCGAAGCGGCCATCGTGAATGCCGTGAAGGGCAAGAAGCAGATTATCGTGCTGGAGCGGACCGACGAGCCGCTGGCAAGCGACAACCCCATCGCCCGCGACCTGCGCACGGCCCTCAGCAAGGCCCGCCAGAACCACGACGGCCTGGCCTATGCCGGCATTCCCGCGATTCCCGAGATGCCCCACATTGCCACGGGTATTTATGGCCTCGGCTCGCGCGATTTCCGCCCCGAAGACATCATCGGCGCCTATGAGTACACCCAGGGCGAGATCAAGCGTCAAGACGGCAAGACCTTGGCCGACGGGGCGTCCTTTTTTACGCTGGGCATTGATCACCCCTACAATGTGCGCTCGGAAGAGACGCCTTCGCTCCTTCCCGACAATGCCGTGGCCGTGCGACTTCACTCGATCGGCGGCTGGGGCATGATCACGACGGGCAAGAACCTGGCGGAGATCATCGGCGAAATCGGTACCCATGTGGCCGACCGCGATGGCGTGAAAGACGAGCTGGGCCAGCCGGGCGAAGTGATTCACATCAGCGCGAATCCCAAGTATGGATCCGAAAAGAAGGGCTCGCCTACTTCGTATTTCCTGGTGGCCGCTCCCGAGCGCGTGCGCGTCAATTGCGACCTGCGCCACGTGAATGTGGTGCTCTGCTGCGATCCCCGCGCCTTCACCCACATCAATCCCATCGACGGTATCGCCGATGGCGGCACCCTGGTCTGGGAATCGGATGAAACGCCGGAGAAGGCGTGGACCCGCATCCCCAAAAAGTATCGCCAGCAGATTGTGGATAAGAAAATTAACGTCTTTATCCTGCCCGGCTTCCAGATCGCCAAGGAGGGGACGGACCGCCACGACCTGCAACTGCGCATGCAGGGCAACGCGTTCCTGGGCGCGTTTTTCAAGGTGTCGCCGCTCCTTTCCCAGTTCGGTATTTCGGAAGAGCTCTTCCGCGAGCTGGTGCTGGCGCAGTACAACAAGAAGTTTGGTCGCTTCGGCGATTCTGTAGTTCAGTCGAACATGCAGGTGATGATTCAGGGCGGCGAACGCCTGCAGCGGGTGGAATACGGCGAGATTGCGGCGATCGACGCTTCCTCCATGCGCGGCGTGGCCTTGGAAGCCGTAGGCGGTTGCGGCACTCGCTGCGGCTGCGAGACGCCTGCGGCCCAGCCCGAACGCGTGCCCATGTACAAGCTGAAGACCTTCGACGACGAGTTCCGCGCCGGTCTGGGCTATGACCAGCCCGCGTCGCCCCTGTCGTCCGTAGGTATCATGGCCGCCGGTACCGGCGCCACCGCGTCAAAGTATGGCGCGCGCCGCGAGACGCCCCGGTGGATTCCCGAGAACTGCACCCAGTGCATGGAATGCATCGCGGCCTGTCCGGACACAGCCCTGCCCAACACGGCCCAGGATCTCTCCACGATTCTGAGCACGGCGATCAATCATTACATCAGCGATAAGGATGGCCGCGAGAAGCTGCTGGCCGCCCTGCCAGCCCTGGACGCGGCCGTCCGCGCCAAGATGCTGGAAAACGCCAAGAGCGACAGCCCGCCCTCCTATGTGGAACTGGTGATGGATGAAGTCGACCTGCAGGGCTACGCCACGGGCCAGACCCGCACCGAGTTGAACGCCGTGCTGAGCAAGGTGCCGGTGGCCTACTCCAAGGTGAACGCCGTGTTCGCCAGCCGCGAAAAGAAAGAGACCGGCGCAGGCGGCATGTTCTCCATCTTCGTTTCCGACCTCTGCAAGGGCTGCGGCGAGTGCGTCACCGAGTGCGGCGACCACAACGCGCTGGTGATGGTGCCCGACAATGAAGAGATCAACTCCGGCATCACCTCGGCCCAGAACTTCTTCGATCTGCTGCCCGAGACGCCCAGCAAGTACCTGGGCCTTTACGACGCGGAAACGCCCGAGCAGTCCCGCCAGGCGGCCCTGCGCAATCACTTCATGGTGCGCAAGAACTACGAAGCCCTGGTTTCCGGCGACGGCGCCTGCGCTGGTTGCGGCGAGAAGTCCGTGCTCCACGCGCTGGCTTCCGTGACCGAGGCCTACATGCGCCCGCTCTACCACAACAAGGCCCGCCGCCTGCGCATCAAGGCCGACGAACTTGAGAAGAACGGCGTCGCGCAACTGCAAGCTTGGGCGAAAGACGCGCCCCAGTCCTACGCGATCATGAAGCGCTCCGTGGCCCACATCATCATGGGCCTCGGCGGCGAGACCGATGAGGACACCCTCGCGCGATTGGAGGCCCACGGCTCCATCAGTGATGCGGAAGTGATCGAAGCGCTGGTGGCCACGCTGCGCCAGACCGCCTTCAACCACGACAGCCTCCAGGCCCTGGATGGCCGCCTGTCCAACGGTATGTCCGTCATGGCCATGGGCGCACACACCGGCTGCAACACGGTGTACGGCTCCACACCGCCAAACAACCCTCACCCCTATCCCTGGATGAACTCTCTCTTCCAGGATGGCGCCACGATTAGCTGGCTCATGGGTGAAAGCTTCATGATCGAGAATGCCCGCTTCTCCATTGCCCCCGAGCGCATGGCGAATCACCTGCTCGAAGGGACGGTGATCACGGAGCAGGACTATTTCAACTACACCCACTTCACGGACACCCTGATGACCGATCAGGAAGTCGCCGAGCTGCCAAAGGTCTGGTGCGTCGGCGGTGACGGCGGCATGGGCGATATCGGCTACCAGAACGTCTCCAAGGTGATCGTGCAGAACCGGCCCAACGTGAAGTGCCTCATGCTCGACACGCAGGTGTACTCCAACACCGGCGGCCAGAATTCCGACGCTTCACCCATGACTGGCGGCTTCGACATGAACCAGTTCGGCAAGGCGTCCCAGGGCAAGCTGATCGAGATGAAGAACATCGCCGAGTCCTTCACCAGCGGCCACGGCTCGCCCTACATCGCTCAGGTTTCCATGGCGGACGAGCCCAAGTTCTACAAGTGCCTGCTGGACGGTCTCACCTACCGCGGCACGGCCTTCTACCTGGCCTACACCACCTGCCAGCCGGAACACGGCGTGGCGGACGACATGGCCACGCAGCAGGCGAAAATGGTCCGCGACTCCCGGGGCCTGCCCGAATTCACCTTCAACCCGGCGCTCGGCGAGACCTACGTCGAGGCCCTGAGCGTGAAGGGCAACCGCAACCAGGAGCGGGACTGGATGGAGGCGACCTACGCCGCCACCAAGGAAAAGTACAACTACACGGTGGCCCACTGGGCCGCGACCGAAGCACGCTTCCGCCAGCACATCAAAAAGGCGACGGACGAGGAAATTCAGGGCATGGTGCTGCTGGACAACCTTATCCTTTGCATGGATCAGACGGACGTGATCAACCGCCGCTACCTCGATCCCGAACACCGCGCCTTCGTGCCCGATTTTGGTTCCTACGTGAAGGTGGAAGGGACCAACGGCAAGATCATCCCCATGAAGCTCTCCCGCCAGATGGTCCTCTTCAACGTCGAGCGACGCAAGGCCTGGCGCATGCTCCAGAGCAAGTCTGGCCAGGAAAACAAGGACTACATCAAGCAGCGCGAATTGCTCAAGCAGCTCGACGCGGGCAAGATCACCCGCGAAGACGTCTGGGCCAGGGGCTACGGCGCGCTGGAAGAAGCCGCCGCGAAATAGGCGATTGCTGGATAGAGTGAACTGCGATCACCCGCGCTTCGGAATGAGGCGCGGGTGATTTTTTTCGGGGGCGGGAAGGAGGGCACGGACAACAGAGACAACAGAGACAATAGGACCGATGTGCCAAATCCGTCCTATAGGTCTTACCCGTCGTGTAACGCTCTTCTGCAATTTGTGGCCTGTTGACTTGCTGCCGACTGAATGCTCTAATTGTGTTGAAGGGTTGGCTATCTGAAATAGAGGTACCATCACATGACCATCGATCAACTGAAAAACGAGATTGGAAAACTCGATCTCGCCGACAAGCTGATGCTTGTCGAAGATGTTTGGGATTCTATCGCGGACGACAACGGGTCGCTCCCGATGCCCGAGTGGCATCGGCGAGAACTCGAGCGCCGTTCCGAAGCGTATCGCAAGGGAGAGCTTGAACTTCTCGATTCGGAGGAGGTCCACCAGGCGATTCGCGAGAAGTACAAGTGAAAATTCGCTACACGTCTCGATCTGCGGGCGAGTTAAACCTTGCCGTTGCATGGTATGAGTTGCAACAGCAGGGATTGGGACTGGAGTTCTTGGACTGCGTCGATGTCTCGCTGGCGAGAATACGGCGCTCCCCGGAGACTTACCCAGTCGTCCAAGGAAGTCTGAGGCGATCTGTGATCGAACGGTTTCCATTCTCCATCTACTTCGAAATTGATAAGAGGGAGATTGTGATTCACGCCATATTCGGTAACCGGAGGGATCCGAAAGAACGCCCGTAGGCCTGGGATTGGGGCTCTGGCATCGGATGGCGCGTTCATCGCGTTTGGAGCGAACCCAAGGGTTTCGCTTGTTCCGCGCCGCCCGGATCCCGTAGCATGGTGGGCCTCTCGGGGATGAACCGTTTAACACCACAGGAGTCCTAATTGAATGAAGACCATTGCAACCACCCTGACGACCGCCTTCCTGGCCCTCGGAAGCTTTAGCGCCGCCTTTGCCGCCGACCTCCCGCTGGACAAGATCAAGCTGCCGGAAGGCTTCACCATCAGCGTCTACGCCGATACCGTGCCCGGCGCGCGCACCCTGGCCCAGGGCGATAACGGGACGCTCTTCGTCGGCACCCGTGGCCAGAAGACGGTCTACGCCCTCGTGGATTCAGACGGGGACGGCAAGGCGGATCAGACCCACGCCATCACCGACGGCCTGGAATCGCCCAACGGCGTACTCTTCCGCGACGGCGCGCTGTATGTCGGCGAGATCAACCGCATCCTGCGCTACGACAACATCGAAGCGAACCTCGCCGCGCCGCCCGCGGCTGTTGTGGTGACCGACGCCCTGCCGAGTGAGGCCGCTCATGGTTCCAAGTACCTCTCCATTGGCCCGGACAACCGTATGTACTTCGGCATCGGCGCGCCCTGCGATCACTGCGACCCCACCGTGGACTTTAACGACCCGCGGCTGGGCACCATCACCTCGATGAACCTCGATGGCTCCGACATCCAGCCCTACGTCATGGGCGTGCGCAACTCCGTCGGCCTCGCGTGGCACCCGGAAAACGGCACCCTCTACTTCACCGACAACGGCCGCGACAAGCTCGGCGATGACCGGCCCGACTGCGAGCTCAACCGCGTCACCCAGCCCGGCCAGCACTTCGGCAACCCCTACATCCACGGCGGCGATGTGCCCGATCCCGAGAACGGCAAAGGCAAGAATCCCGACGACTATGTGAAGCCCATCCAGAAACTCGGCGCCCACGTCACGCCCCTCGGCCTCACCTTCTACACCGGCGAGCAGTTCCCCAAGGCCTACAAGAATCGCCTC
>JBHEKR010000085.1:0-3553 GCA_041859365.1 Candidatus Hydrogenedentales bacterium | reverse complement strand
AGGCGCCCCCGCCTGGCGTTCCTGAACTTGCGTGGTTATGGACTCACCCCGGCGAGCAGTGCGGTGTAGGACGCCACCAGCATGGTCTCAATGGTGACCCAGTCCGCGCTCTGTTGGCCCTCGTCACGCAAGACAGCGGCCTCGGCGCGAAGAAGGCCGGCCCGTTCGATATCGGCATTGGTCTCGCCGTACAGGACGGTATAAAGGTGGGCGATCTTCGCGCCCACCTGCGCCGCGGAGTCTTCACCCGGCGTGCGCCGGGCGACCCACCAGGCCAACTCGGCTTCCGCGGCTTCCTGCGGGTCCCACGCGCCGCCGCCGAGCTCCTTGGTCTGGGTGTAGAACTCGACGAGTCCAGGCAGCACCGTCTGCTCGTAGTTGCCTTGGCGGCCATGGAAGGTCATGGTCGCCTTCCCCAGCACCATGGTGAGCTCGACCGCGTTCTTGTAGGACAGACCAAACTGTTCCCGCATCAACGTGATCAGTTCCAACCCCAACGTCTCCCGGTCGTTGGCGTAATACGCTGCCCACATGCGCGTTTCTGCGCCCGCGATCACCGCCGGATCGAAGTCGCGGTTGAAGCC
Organism: Candidatus Hydrogenedentales bacterium; assembly: GCA_041859365.1. Taxonomy (GTDB): domain Bacteria; phylum Hydrogenedentota; class Hydrogenedentia; order Hydrogenedentales; family JAEUWI01; genus JAEUWI01. The sequence continues at coordinate 2,969 of JBHEKR010000085.1, read as the reverse complement.
AGGGTTGTACAGCGCCAGCCAACTGGCGGCGCCGCCGCCCAGCAGCAGGACGATGCACAATAACAGGCAGCCCACGCGAATGATCTTCTTCATCGATTGCCCTTTGTACGCCGGAGCGCGATTGAAGTATTGCGAAAGGAGTCTAACTCATCTGCCGTAGATCTTGCAGCAGTCTACGCGCTCGGGATGCAACGCACGACGGCCGAGGAGTCCGTAAGCGGTCAATCGCGGTTTGTGACGCCGGAGCGACGCGGATATACTCACGTGGCTGCGCAGGGCGTACGGTCTTCACGCCCTGGATCTTGCGGGGTGCAGTGCCTCCAAAATGGATGTTGGGGTTGGTTATTCATGGTAAAGACAATCCTATTCTATGGTATTGCAATCCTGATTCCCGTTGGGGTGGTGTTGGCAGTCCTCTTTTCGCTGGAGCTGTTCTTTCGTATGCAGGATCGCCGCCATGCAGGGCAGGCTTCCGCAGATTCCACAGACCTCTGGTACTATGAATCCCATCCAATAGTTGGCCGGCAGCTTAGAACGGGCGGCCACTACACCGTGCGCCATCAGTTTCCCGATATTGGCACTTTCGATTCGCACTACACCCTGGACGAGGACCGGAAGCGCAGGACGCCAGGTTGCTCTGAAGCGCCCAGAAAGTGTTTTCTGGCGGCCTTCGGTTGCTCCATGGTCTTCGGGTCTTGCGTGGAGGATGATCAAACGCTTCCGTACTACCTGGGGGAGCGCTTGACGGACTTTCAGCCGTACAACTTCGGGGAGTCCGCGTGTGCAACCCAGCACATGTATCACCGTCTGGCGACACAGAACCTGCCTGGCATTGTAAAGGAAGAACGTGGCATAGGGTTCTTCCTCTATCTTGATATTCACTTGAGGCGGGTCATTCCAGCACAGCCAGAGTTCAATATCTGGGCGCACGGACTTCCGTACTTTGAACCGGATGGGACGGGTGGCCTCGTTTATCGGGGTTCCTTGCGGGACGCCGCAGGCTGGCGGGCACGGCTCTTCGACTGGACCGCCCGGAGCGCGCTGCTGCGTCATGGTAAGGTCACCCTTCCGCTGCGCTACACCGATGCCGATTACAATCTGGTGGTGGCCCAGATTGCGGCTTCCGCAAAGCTTTTCCGGGAGCAGTTTCCAGGTTCAGCATTCGTGGTGCTGACATGGCCCAAGCTTGGATCGACGAAGCCAATAGAGGATCGCCTGACCAGGGAGGGCATACCCTTCATCAACTTGCTCGAAGCAAGCAAGGGGGGGATCAATCGATGGCCTACCTTCGCAGATGGGCACCTAATCGCGACCTCAAATGAATATCTGGCAACGCTTATCGCCCGCGTGCTGGATTCCAGCGGTCTCCTCGATCAGGTCGCGAGATAGGGCGTGAGTAGAAAGAGTTCCATACCGACCAGGCCGATGCAGGCGGTTGCCCAAGCCCAGAGTTTGAACTCAGCCCATAGGTCGTCCGTAAATTCCCCACGGAAGGCGGAGAGGATTTCTGGTGTGAACCAGAAGCGTACTGCGTCCAGGAAATCGTCCCACGAGCCAAACAGGACTTTGCCGAGCAGGATGTAGCAGGGCACATTCAGCACCGCCAAGAACCCCGCGGCATACAGCGTGGCAGGGGGCACATCGAAGAACTCGCCCATGGACCGTCACCCTCCGGGCGAATTCCAAGGTACGCCCTGGTATCAATACCGCCGGAGGGCTCGCGCTATTCGGACCTTATTGGCTGAGGCCCAAGCGGAAAAGCAGTTCTCCGATGACGTCGAAGAGCTCGGTGAGAATGGCAATCAGGTCTTCGATGAAGCTGAAGAAGTCGGTCATGGTGGTATCCCCTCGGAGCGGGGCTACGGGTGCTCCGGTGGCGGGAGCATAGCAAAAGCACCGCCCCGTCTCCAACAACTCCTTCTGTTCCCGGGGACGGGACGGTACACCACCAAGCCGTTGCCGGCCATTGGGGCGAGGAGATCCCCGGCGCTTGTGGCCGGGCAGAGCGGGCTTTACTCGCTGCCGAGGCCGCCCAGGATTCCGTCAAAGATGCCCTGCACCAGGCCCAGGATGGCGTCGAGCAAGTCGGTGACGAAGGTGGTGATGATGTCGGCGAGTTCGTTCGCGAAGTCCATGGTTGTTCTCCCCCGGCCGGCGCATGCGCGCGCCTGACCATTCGATGTCCACCCCGAGGTCCATGCATCCCCGCATGGTTCCCGTCTAATCGACTGTACCGGGCATCCGGCGGAGCGTTACAATCACCCGAAACGGCGCAGCGGGGGACGCCAGGGAGAGATGGAATGTCCAACGAAAAGCTACAGATGCTGCGCGAGAAACTGGGCGAAGTGATTGACATCAACGGCGCGATCGCGCTGTTGCACTGGGACCAGGAAGTCTACATGCCACCCAAGGCTGGCCCCGGGCGGGGCCGGCAGCTGGCCACACTTTCCGCGCTGGCGCACCGGCTGCACACCGCGCCGGAGGTCGGCGCTTTGCTGGAGGCGCTGCAGGGCGACACGACGCTCCGAAAATACGGCAGGTTGTTCCTTGCGGAGGCCAGCTATGACTACGCGCGGGCGCAGCAATTGCCCGAGGCCTTCGTGGAGCGCTTTGCCCAAGAACAGAGCAAGGCCTACGAGGCCTGGGTGCGCGCGCGAAAGACCAGTGATTTCAAGGTCTTCCAGCCACACCTGGAGACGTTGATCGAACTATTGCGCCAGAAGGCGGACTACCACGGCTACGAGGAAACCCCCTACAACGCATTGCTGGAGGACTACGAGCGCGGCATGACGGCAGCGCGCTTGAAGTCGATCTTCGACGATCTCGCGTCGCGGCAGGCGGCCCTGGCGCAGCGCATCGTTGCCGCGAAGGACCAGCCCGACTTGGCGTGGCTCGACCAGTCTTGGAACGAAGACACGCAGTGGGACTTCACGCTGCGCGTGCTCCACGACATGGGGTATGACTTCGAA
>JBHEKR010000204.1:0-22970 GCA_041859365.1 Candidatus Hydrogenedentales bacterium | reverse complement strand
TATCAACCGGCCCACTCGAAGGCACCAACAACAAGATAAAAACGATGAAGCGACAAGCCTATGGCTTTCGCGATACCGAATTTCTCAAGCTCAAAATCATGGCGCTTCACGAAACAAAGTACGCTTTAATCGGATGAACCTGAATACAATCGTTTTCTTGACCTTAAGCGGACCCCTCCTTCTGGCGGCGGTCGCTCTTCTGTCCCGCTTTGAAATGGACGCCCGCTCCCGGTATGTCCTGGGGGCGAGCAGGCTCGCCACGCTGACCACCGGAGTTCTCGCCGTTGGGAGCGCGTTGTACGTCGCGATGAGCGGGGCCCGCTCGACGGACGTGCTCGGCGTTGACCCGATAGCATTCTCGATACGCCTTGACGCGCTCAGTGCGACGCTGTTTCTCCTCGTGGCCTTCGTGGGTGCTGTGGCCGTTCAATTCAGCAGGAACTATCTGGAGGGGGAGAAGCGTCAGGGCGTTTTCATGGGCCACATGTGCCTCACGCTTTGCGCGGTCACCATGCTGGTTCTGTCCGGAAGTCTCTTTCAGATGGTGTTGGCCTGGACAGCCACCAGTATCGCGTTGCACCGCCTGCTCCTGTTCTATTCCGATCGGCCCAGAGCGGTGGCCGCGGCCCGAAAAAAGTTCATTTGCGCACGCGCGGCCGACGGCTTCCTGGTGGTGGCGGTTGTTCTTCTCCACCAGGCCTTTGGCACGGGAGATATCTCTCAGATCGTGAAGGTCGCCAGAGAAATGTCGAGCGTCGGAGAGATGCCGTTGCCGGCTCAGGGGGCCGCGCTTTTCATCGTGCTGGCAGCCGCGTTCAAGTCCGCGCAGTTTCCCTTTCACGGCTGGCTGACGGAGGTCATGGAGACGCCGACGCCCGTTTCGGCCCTGCTGCACGCGGGGATCGTGAATGCCGGGGGATTTCTCGTGATCCGACTTTCCGATGTGGTTGTATCGAGCCCAATTGCGATGCACCTGCTCGTGTTGATCGGCGGGCTAACGGCACTTGTCGGTACGGTGGTCATGCTGACCCAGACCAATATCAAGTCGTCACTGGCGTGGTCGACGGTGTCGCAGATGGGCTTCATGTTGCTTCAGTGCGGACTGGGCGCATTCTCCGCCGCGACCCTGCATATCGTCGCGCACTCGCTGTATAAGGCGCACGCCTTTCTGGCTTCGGGAAGTGCTATTGACACCGCGCGGATACTGGGCGCCATTCCACAGAACGCTCGTCTGTCAAGAGGCAAACTCGCGGTGGGCATCCTGGGAGCGGTGCTGCTTTTCGCGGGCGTCGGAATGGCCTCGGGCGTGTCGCTGTCTGAGAAGCCCGCAGTGGTCGCTCTGGGCGCAATTCTCATGATGGGGCTTTCGCAGTTCTTTGCCCGCGCCCTGTCGTCCGGGCATGGGGCAGGCCTGCTTGTGCGCATTGTGCTGACGGTGTCCGGACTGGCCGCGCTCTATTTCGGGCTTCAGCGGGGGGCGGCGTGGATCGCGGGCGATCTGTTCCCGGCTCCGGTGGCCCCCGACACACTGGGCATCGCGGCGATGGTGATTCTGGTTGTTCTGTTCGGCGCGATCAGTCTGGTCCAGCTTTGCGGCTTGGGTTGTGCGCAGCGCTGGCCGGGAGTGTATGTACACGTGGCGAACGGGTTCTATGCGAACGCCCTGTTTGACCGGACCATCCGACATTTTGATTCGACCGCGCGACAGCCCTACTAGCGAAAGCTTTTATTGCAACATGGAGAACGAAAAAATGGACTTAGTTGGATCAAGGCCGTCAACGCCGCCTGCGAAAATAGCCGAGGCGATGGACAAGGCGACGAAAGCTGTTGCGCCGTGCTGGCCCTTGAAGGATTTCGTGGCGGTGAATCCCTTTGTCGGTATGGCGGATCATGAATTTCACGACGTGGCCCACCGGATGGCGCGTGTGGCCGGCGCACGGATGTTCATGCCACGGGCCTTCTACGCGGAGGCCCTTGCGACGGGCAGAATTCGCACCCAGGACTTGGAGGCCGCGCTGGAGGACCTGCCGAAAGCAGCGGTCGCAGTCGGAGGGCTTCGGGAGTTGGAGAAGGCCGTGTTGCCTGGTGCGCGGTGTCCCATCCCGACCCTGCTTCCCACCGTGGCGGATGTGGCGCGGGACTTCACGGGTGTGAATTGGCCCGAATTGGTGAACGAGCGCCTGTCCCGGTGGGCGGCGGCCTATTTCGATGCAGGGCAGGCCTCGTGGGCTTCGCCCTGGCAGGATCTCCGGCCCTATGCGGCGTGGAGAGCTGAGGCGATGCTGGACCGGTGCCTTGGTATTGCGGGGCTCTCCGGATACCGCGCAGTGATCGCGTCGCTGCCGACTTCGGCCGATGAACTGGTGTCGCAGGCGGTGACGCAATTGGGCATTCCCGAGCGTGGACTAGAGCTGTATTTTCATCGGCTCCTCATGACCCTGGGCGGCTGGTCCGCCCATGGCCGCTATCGGGACTGGCAGTGTAACCTCCAGGGCGAAGCGGGCGACGTCGTCGCGGAACTCCTCGCAGTGCGGCTTGCCTGGGAAATCATTCTCCTGCGTTGCGTAGAGGACACGAGAATCGCGCCGGCATGGGCGCTGGCGAACGAGCGATTGGCCGCCGCGGATACGGGCCGGACCATGCCCTTCGCGGTCGAGTTGCTCATGCAGCACGCCTACGAGCGCGCATGGCAGCGGGCGCTGATAGCGTCCTTTATCCCCCGGACCCAGCCCCAGCCCCGGGAGAGGCCCCGGGTGCAGGCGGCCTTCTGCATCGATGTCCGCTCCGAGATCTACCGGCGCGCCCTGGAATCCTCGATGGAGGGGGTGCAGACGATCGGCTTCGCCGGATTCTTTGGCATCGCGATGTCCTATGTACCCGTTGCACACGAAACGCCACGGGCACAGTGCCCGGCGCTGCTTGCTCCCCGGTACCTGATTCTGGAGGAAATGGAGAACACCCGCGACGAGTACCCTGTCGCAGGGGCCCGTCGCATTTGGTATGGTCTCGCAGCCGCCTGGAAATCTTTCAAGTCGGGCGCCGTTGCTTCTTTCGGATACGTTGAGACCTTGGGCGTTCTGTTTGGTTTTAAGCTCATTTCGGATTCCCTGGGTATCACACGGCCGGTGCCGAACCCTTCCAGCGCCGGATTGCCCATGAAAAGGCTCGGTAAACGGACACCCCGGATTGACACCGCGCGGTGGAAGCACCATGACGCGGGGCTCCGCCTGGAGGACCGGGTGAAGATCGGTGGCGGCGCTTTGCGGGCCATGTCGCTCACCGAAAACTTTGCGCCTATCGTCCTGCTCGTCGGCCATGGATCCACTTCGGTGAACAATCCCCATGCGGCCGGTCTCAATTGTGGCGCATGCGGCGGTCACGCCGGCGATGCGAACGCCCGTGTGGTGGCTGCAATTCTGAACGACGCGGAGGTACGGTCTCGCCTGACCGCGACCGGCATATCCATCCCCGAGGACACAATATTCGTTGCGGGCAATCACGACACAACCACCGATAAGGTGACGCTCTTCGATCTGGAGAACGTTCCCGAGCGTCACCGGGATGAAATGAACGCCCTGACGGAAAGCCTCGCCCGGGCATCCATGTTGACGCACCGGGAACGCGCCGCGAGGTTCCCTGCCGGCAGCAAGAAAGCGCAGGGTTCGAGTCTTGTTGCCCCCGATCGTGACTGGAGTCAGGTGCGTCCTGAGTGGGGGCTGGCGGGTTGCGCCGCCTTTATCGCCGCGCCGCGTCATCGGTCCAGTCACGTGAAGCTGGATGGTCGCGTCTTCCTTCATGACTACGATTGGCAGAAAGATAAGGACTTCAGCGTGCTCGAGCTCGTCATGACGGCCCCCCTCGTAGTGGCCAATTGGATCGGTCTGCAGTACTACGGCTCGACCGTGGACAATCGGATCTTCGGCAGTGGCGATAAGACGCTGCACAACGTGGTCGGGTCCCTCGGTGTCTTCGAGGGGAACGGAGGCGATCTTCGCGTTGGACTGCCGTGGCAGAGCCTCCACGACGGTGAGCGGCTCGTTCACGAACCGATGCGCTTGACGGCGCTTTTCGAAGCGCCTGTCGAGGCGATGAACGGAGTGATTGAGAAGCACGAGGGTCTTCGTGCGCTGCTCGACCATGGCTGGATGCATCTCTACGCACTCGATGAGCAAGGCGTTGTTTGGAAACGGTATTGCGGAGAAGGGGAATGGGCCGAGGTAGTCGCCGAAGAACGCGATGACGTGGTGGCGGCCTAGAGCGCGGGCTCGGTTGCCTGGGCTTGTGACGTTGGCGCCGCACGTGCAATTAACGAAAGGTGGGATACATGGGAAGTGTGCTTGGAAAAAGGTGTCTTGGGATTCTCGGCGGCGGGCAATTGGCCCGTATGATAGCGGAAGCAGCCTTACGCGAGGGACTTCAGCCCGTCGTGCTCGCGGAGTCGCGGGATGTGCCCGCCGCAATCGCGGAGGCGTTGTGGGTGCCGGGCAAGTTGAGCGACAAGCAGGCGATTTCGACGCTTGCGCAGCAGGTTGACGTGCTGACGATAGAAAACGAATTTGTCGATGTCGACGTGTTGCGCGCGGTGTTGGAGGCGCACCCGGAGGTCCGTCTGCTGCCCGATCTCGACAGTATCGTGATTGCCCAGGACAAGCTGGCACAAAAGCAGATATTCGCGCGACTTGGCCTGGCCTCGCCCGACTTCGAATGCGTCGCGATAGAGCATGTTCACGAAGAGCTGCCACGCTTGTGGCGGCGCTTTCCCGAGGGCTTCGTGCTGAAGTTCTCCCGCTACGGCTACGACGGGCGCGGCAATCTTGTCGTAGCGCCCGATGCGGTGCCCCGCGACAGCGAGATCGCGCATTTCTGTCGGGACGCGGAGCGTGCCGGTTCGGCCATCTATGCCGAGCGATATGTGAAATTCCAGGCAGAGCTGGCCATCGTCGCCGCGCGCGCCGCCGATGGAAGCATGCAGTGCTTTCCGCTCGTGGAAAGCAGACAGGAGCGCGGAGTATGCCGCGAGGTCCTCGGACCCGCGTTGCGTCTGGGCACGTCGCCCGAAATCGCCCGGAGTGCTTCCGAGGCGATCGAGCGTATCGCTGATTACCTGGGCTTCTGTGGCGCCCTGGCCGTCGAATTCTTCCTCACGGAGGATGGCCAACTCCTGGTCAATGAAATGGCGCCACGGGTGCACAATTCCGGCCACTACACGTTGTACGAGGCGGAGTCCAGCCAGTTTGACCTGCATGTACAAGCCGTGATGGGGCGTCCACTGGCCAGGCCGGAAGTAGGTGCGCTGGTGGCCATGCGGAACATCCTCGGACCGAAGGGCACGATTTCCGGACTACCTTGTCCGCCCCCGAACCTGCCCCTGCCCGCCGACATTGAACTGCACTGGTACGGAAAGCGAACCGTATCGGCTGGCCGCAAAATGGGCCACCTTACCGGGCGTGCGAATTCGGTCGAGTCGCTTCAGCAGGCGCTGGAGCATATGGAACGCTACGAAGCTCAATTTTGGGCGGCCTTTTCAGGCATACAGCACGCCGGATAGGGCGAAGGGAGTTTTTGATACCCATGGTTCTCCATGATCTATCCCATATCGAACAACTGGAGGCCGAGGCCCTCTTCGTGTTCCGCGAAGTGGCGGCCATGCACGAACGTCCCGCCCTGCTTTTCTCGGGCGGTAAGGATTCCATCGTCCTTGTACGCCTCGCGCAGAAAGCCTTCTACCCGGCGCGGCTGCCCTTCCCCCTGGTGCATATCGACACGGGGCATAATTTCAGCGAGACGATCGACTATCGTGATGCCCTTGTGCGGGATGTTGGGGCGACGCTGATCGTGGGGCACGTTCAGGACACCATTGACCGTGGTCGCGCCCGCGAGGAGTCTGGTCCGCGCTCAAGCCGAAACTTGCTTCAGACCGCCACGCTGCTCGAAACCATCGAACACCATCGCTTCGACGCCCTGTTTGGTGGGGCCCGGCGGGACGAAGAGAAAGCCCGGGCGAAAGAGCGCTTTCTAAGCCACCGCGACGAATTCGGACAATGGGACCCGAGGAACCAGCGCCCGGAGCTATGGAACCTGTTCAACGGGCGAAAGCAGCATGGCGAGCACTTTCGAGTCTTTCCACTCAGCAACTGGACCGAAATGGATGTGTGGCAGTACATCACCGCGGAGAAGCTGCCCATCCCCAAAATCTACTTCGCGCACAAACGCCCCGTCTTCTTTCGCGATGGCCTCTGGATGGCCGACTCGCCGCACCTCTCCCGCATGGCGCACGAGCATGTGGAAGAGCGAACCGTACGCTTCCGGACGGTCGGTGACATCACGTGCACCGGAGCCGTGGAATCGACCGCCAAGAGCCTGGAGGACATCGTCCTTGAAGTTGCCGCGGCCCGAGTCACCGAACGTGGCGGCCGGGCGGATGACCGGCGCTCGGAGACGGCCATGGAAGACCGAAAAAAAGCAGGGTATTTCTAATCAGTCAGAAACCGGACCTGGAGGCGCAATGGAAACGCAGACGCATGACATTCTAGAAAAGAAACACGCAGGGTTGCTGCGCTTTATCACCGCCGGAAGCGTCGATGACGGAAAGAGCACCCTTATTGGCCGATTGCTGTACGATTCGAAGTCGATCTTTGAGGACCAACTGGCCGCCCTGGAGCAGGCAAGCCGACTTCGCGGGGAGGACGGCCCCAACCTCGCGCTGTTGACCGACGGCCTGCGCGCCGAGCGCGAACAGGGCATCACCATCGACGTGGCCTACCGCTATTTCGCGACGCCGAAGCGAAAATTTATTATTGCGGACTGCCCGGGCCACATCCAGTACACGCGAAACATGGTGACCGGGGCGTCCACCGCAAATCTGGCCATCGTGGTGGTCGATGCGCGGAAGGGTATCGTGGAGCAGACTTGTCGCCACGCCTTCATTGCGTCCCTGTTGCGGATTCAACACCTCGTGTTGTGCGTCAACAAGATGGATCTGGTCGACTTTGGCGAGGAACGATTTGAGGCCATCTGCGCGGACTTTCGGGCTTTTTCGAGTAAATTGACCATCCCCGACATACGCTTTATACCCATTTCCGCCCTCCGGGGGGACAATGTTGTGGAGGGGTCCGCCCATATGCCCTGGTACACGGGCCCGACACTCTTAAGTACCCTGGAGTCCGTGGAGGTGAGCACGGACCATAACCACGAGGATGCACGCTTTCCCGTTCAATATGTGATCCGCCCCCGGGACGACGCCCATCATGATTTTCGCGGATACGCGGGCCGGGTCCAGGGCGGCGTATTCCGACCGGGCGATGAAGTCATGGCGCTGCCTTCCGGTTTCAAGTCGCGTATCCGCTCGATTCGTCTCTTTGATAAAGAGCTGCCCGAGGCCTTCGCGCCCATGTCGGTTACCCTTCTACTGGAAGACGAGCTGGACATCGGCCGGGGCGACATGCTTCTGAAGCCGGACAACCAGTCCGCCTGCGCGCGGGACATCGACCTCATGCTCTGCTGGTTGAATGGGGCCGAGATGAAGGTGGGGGGAACCTACGCCCTGAAACATACGACGCGAGATCTGCGCTGTGTCGTCAAGAAGGTCCACCATAAGGTCGACATCAATACATTGCACCGCATCGAGGGGGACTGTACGATCGGCCTGAACGACATTGGGCGTGTTCAGATTAGGACCACGCAGCCCCTGTGTTTTGACACGTACGAGAAGAACCGGGCCACAGGCAGCGTGATTCTTGTCGATGAATTCACCAATGAAACGGTGGGCGCGGGGATGATTCTCTGAGCCGCCGACAGCGAGAAAGGATAAGTACCCATGACCGAGAAGAGGCGGGTTCGTGTCGCGATAATTATGGGGTCGAAATCTGATTTGCCCATCATGAGTGGCGCGGGCGAGGCGCTGGATGCCCTCGAAGTCGGCTACGAGATGTCCGTGGTTTCAGCGCACCGTACCCCCGTGGAAATGGCGGAATTCGCCTCGAGCGCGGCGGCGCGTGGTATCGGCGTGATTATCGCCGGGGCCGGGGGCGCCGCACACTTGCCAGGCATGGTGGCCGCTCATACGCCGCTGCCCGTCAGCGGCGTGCCCGTTCCGGTGGGGTACCTGCAGGGTGTGGATGCCCTGCTGTCCATCGTACAGATGCCGAAAGGCGTACCCGTCGCCACCGTCGCGATCGGCGGTGCGTTCAACGCCGGCCTGCTCGCGGCCCAGTGTCTAGCCAGCGGCGGGGTAGCCCCGGACGAGGAACTCCTGGCGCGTATTCGAGACTACAAAGAGTCGATGCGGAATCAGGTCCAATCCATGCAAATCTGACCGTCATCGCGGAGGTCTTCTATATCCCGTCGCTGGATTCAGTCGGTTATAAGTTGTCACCTACTGAGAATTCGACTGCCGGAGCGGCGCCCTCACAATGTCCGACGGGGAGCCACTCCCATCGCTGGATGACGTGAAGTGGGGGATGGGTCTTGGAGAGCCGGGTTGCGGTCTTCCTGTTAGGCCCGTCTTCGGCGACCACGTTCAACGTGCGGTTTCCGCGATGTAACGCCTGCTGTTGTCATTGAGCCAAGCAACGAATGGGCAATGGATTATGACGATTCACGGTCAATTCCCAGTCCGTCCTCAATCTAAAGAGGCGGGCCCAAGAGCCTGCCAGCAGTGATGTCTGCGCGTCAGGGCGTAGCCCCGCCGTTGTAGATGCTGCCGCCCAGATCCCGGTAGGCTTCCAGCACCGCACGGGCGGCATCGCGCTGTACATCCGTCAGCACGTCGATGTCCCGGCTTCGCAATCCCACCTGCCAATCGGCGGCTTTTTGACCTTCATCGAAACCGACCGCCCGGGCGTCACAGTCCCGCGCCCCGGTGATGAGTTGTCGCACGCCGGACCAGGGAATGGCTCCGAGGCACATGGCGCAGGGTTCCGTGCTGGTCACGAGCGTATGTGTCGGCAGGTCCACACGCCCGAGGTCGTAGGTCCGCAGTTTGAGCTGGGCCAGTGCGATGGCGACGATCTCGGCATGGAGTATCGAGCTACGCTGAGAGGTGACCAGGTTTACGCCGAGAGAGACCAACGCGCCGGAGTCGGACTCGAAGATTGCCGCGGCGAAGGGTCCGCCGGTCCGCCGCTGAATGTTCTGGCGGGCGGCCTCGATGACGAAGTTCATGGCGGCGTCGTGCGACGTCATGGGATCGGCGCTCTGCGCATAGGCCAGGAGCCAATCGGGCAGTTCAAAGTTCAGGGCGGAGGGCTGGACAAACATGGCGGGAGTTCCTGGGCTGTCGCTGAGGGGCCGCATGGGCCGATATGCGTTTCGCTATTGGTAAACGGCGCCCCGATGCCGCAGCCAGCCATGGGCGTGGCGACCAGCCGGATCGTGGTGGGTCCAATGGATCACGCCGCCTTTCTCGTTCCACTCGTACTCGCCGTAGAACTCCACGGTATCGCCCACCTGGAGATTCGCGATTCGGGGAGCGAGGTCGATGTTGTGGGCGATCAGTACAGTTTGGCCGGTGGAGGTCTGGAGTATGAACTTCTGGTGGCGGCTGCCGTCGTTATCGTCGGGTAGCAGGCGCGAGACGGGCAGTGAACCGGTGATCTGGTAATTGCTGAGGCGCTGCTGGAAGGCCTGGGCCAGGAGGGCGTCGGTAGGGTTGACTGCCGTCGGGGCCGCAGGCGTGAACGTGGGTGCGGAGGTGCGGGCTACGGACGCAGCGGGCGGTTGGCTTGCGGTTGGTGTGGCCTGATTGAGCGTTCCGAACACGCCAATCGCGACGAATCCAATGGTGGCCGCGAGGAGGGTTTTCTTTAGACTGTCCATGGTGAAATGTACCCCTGATTGAACTCGAAGGTTTATTTTTTGCCGCAAGAGAACACAAAGAACAAAAAAAAGCCTTCCTTTGCGATCTTTACGTTCTCGTCCCGCTAACAATAGGTTCGTGCCGGGATGCCACAACTACTCCGCTCGCATTGCGAATATTCTAGCATCCCGCATCACGAAGCGCACGCGCACGAATTCGTCCTCTTGCGCTGCGAGGTCACCGCCGCCGGTCCACGCCAGGACGGCATCGGCATGATCACCCGTGATCGGAATCGCCTCCGCCAGCCCGCGACCTGCGATCGCACTGAATTCTTTGTCCAGCACTTCCGCGCGAACCTCGCCGGTTGCCGAAGTTGCCGCGTTGATCCGAATCTGATTGCCGCGCAAGCGCATCAGCGCGGTGGTGAATTCGCCCTCGGTCTCCGCTTCGATGGCCACGAGGCGATCTGCGTCCCACAGTGCCGCGCCGGAGTCGCCTTCCTGGAATTTGCTGCGGGGGAACTTGTGAGGGTACCTGTAGCCCGAATAGTACAGCAAAAGCCCGCCGTCCGGCTTTCGCACGAGGCCGGGGTGGGGCATGACGAAGTAGGCATCCCACGCGTCCGAACTTCCCGGCGCCACGAGCGGCGGGCCGGGGGTGAAGTCCCAGTTTGCACCATCGCGACTCGTGGCAAGGCGGATCGTGCTGCTGTCCTCGCGGCGGTCGTAGGCGAGGCAGAAGATGAGTCGCAGGTCCGGTTGTCCGGGGTAGACGGTCATGGCGTTGTTATAGAAATCGCTCCAGGGCGCTTCGGATGGACCCGGGCGCAACACGGTGCGCGGGAGGGGAAAATCGCGGAAATCGGCGCTTTCACTTCGCGCAATGACGCGTCGGTCGAAGTCCCAGTTGCGCGTGTAGGCCACGTAGCGGTGGATCTCGGTGTCGAAGTGTACGACGGTCTGGGTGTCGGCATCCTGGAGGAGATTGGGTTCCAGGCCCAGCGTCCAGGCGATACCGTCGGCGGACCAGGCGGGGTAGAGGCAGTTGCCCGAGTTGGGGCTGACCCGCGCGCCGAGGGCTTTGCCCGTACGCGCGATGAAGGCCTGAAGCTTCGCGGGATCACTGCTCGCGAGCACGGTGCACTTGAAGCGTTCTTCGGGTGGCGCACTCGGATCGACGAAGACCGTACCCGAGGCCGCGACGCGCAACGACTCTGGGTGTTGGAACACACCGCTGGCCAGGATGGCGTCGTGATTCGCGAAATAGGCGATGTTCGAGACCGCATGACCCTCGCGCGCTTCAGGATTCAGCAGGGGCTTAGTCCACGTTTCCAGATCCGTCGATTCGGCAAAGGCGATGCCGCCCCGGCACTCGTACCAGAGGCAATACTGTCCCGCTTCGGTGTCGTGCAGCAGGGTGTGGGGCTGGAGTCGGCCCTCCTCCCAGGGGAAATCGCGGGGAAGGGTCTCATTGAAGCGCGGCCCCTTGCGCGCGGGTTGTGCCTGAATGTGCACGCCATGAGCAAGGCCAATCGGCACCGCGCGTACATCCTCGGCGCGCGCAATGTCGTGGGGGTCATTCAGCGGCGCGGGCTGGCCATCGGGACCAACCCAGGCGATGTGTCCCGCTTCCACCATGGACCAGTCGACGAAAGGAAGGGGCTGCGCGGTGAGCGCTAAGGGACGGACGAGAGAATCTCGGTCGATGAAGGCGTCGGAGGCGGAGGCCACTGGAGCGATGCGCGCGAGCACGAAGCTAATCAGCGCAAGCGCGGCGCGGTAGGTGGCTGGACAACGCACAAGATCTTCCTCCCCTCTGGCTGGCTCAGCCCAGCAGTGTAATGGACCCCAATTTGTGCGCCTTGTTGAAGTACTTTTTATCTGCTGTGATGAATTCCGCGCCATGTTCGAGCGCAACCGCGTGGTAGAGGGTATCGAAGAGGTGGTGGTTCAGTTCAATGGAAAGTTTGGCGGCACGTTTGTAGATAGTCCAACTGTCCGCCAACGGAAAGGCCACGAAATCGATCAAGTCCACCGCCTCTTCCAAGATGGCGGGCTCGATTTTCGCGAGCACGGACAAGACTTCTGCGCACCAGTGAACCGGCTGGACGATTTGGTCCTGCCCCACTTGTACCCGGTGAAAGATTTCCATGGCCGCAGCGACATGCTTTTCTTCCGGTCGGTCGTTTAGAAACCATTTGAGGACGACACAGGAATCCAATACCCGTTTCAATCCCGCAATTCCTGTTTGATCTGTAAGATTTCTTCAGTGGAGACGTATCTGGTCGATTTCCTCAATTCCAAGATTGCGTCCATCGCCTTGGCCCTTTGTTCTTGTTTTCTCTTCTCTTCGATGGCTTCCTCCAACATTCTGGTTAAGACCGCGCTTTTGTTTTCGTCGGCGTAGTATTTGTTGAACTCTTTCTTGACCCTATCGGGCACGCTGAAATTCATGGTGGACATGGGGTTTGCCTCGTTTGCACTGGGTGTTGATGAAAATATGCACTATCCAACCCATCGAATATAGATTCCTGCAATTCTTTCTTAATCTGCAAGATCTCCTCCGTGGATATATATTTCGTTGTCTTCCGAAACTCTAAAATCGCATCAATGGCCTTGGCTCGCCGCTCTTGAAGCGATTTTGCTTGCTTCGCCTCATGGATCATGCGGTCCACTCGATCATGCTTGCTGTGCTCAGTAGAGTTCATCGTTAAATTCTCGACGGACGTGGGTTTTGTTTGTGTTGTTGAAATCTTCAACAATAGTATACCCGAGGCGGCGAAACCTGGCAAGTGAAATTTGGCCATTGCGCCACCAGCCCTATCACGGCAGTCGAAACGCAATCACGTAATCCCCGCTGGGACTGCCCGCTTTCCCGCCGCCGCCCGCAAAAATGGCCATGTATTGCCTGCCGTCCGCCCCGAGCCACGTTACCGGCGCGCCCTGGCCCGGTACTTCCAGGGGAAACTCGACCAATATCTCGCCGCTTTCCACGTCAAAGGCGCGCAGCTTCGCATCCAGCGCTGCCGCCACGAAGAAAAGCCCGCCCGCCGTCACCGTGCCGCCGCCGAAGTTCATCGTGCCCGTGGGCGTGTCACCGAGACGGAGTTCCGCGAAGTTGCCCAGCGGCTTCTGCCAGACCAGCTCACCCTTCGCGAGATCGAGCTTGGTGAGCGTGCCCCAGGGCGGTTTGATGGCGGGCTTGCCCTCGTTGTCGAGAAAGTGGCGAGCGCTGGGCGTATAGCCAAAAGGGCCATCGCTGGGTTTGATGGACGTGACGTAGGGGAGCTCGTTGGCCGTGATGTACATCATCCCGCCGGGGGCGATGGCCGCGCCGGACCAGTTGGCGCCGCCGAGCTGGCCGGGAATTACCACAGAGCCCTGGGCCGATGGCGGCGTGAAGGGGCCTTCGGAGCGTAAGGTGTCGTAAAAGGCCTGTAGCTCCGTAAGCTTCGAAGGATCAGTGGAGTGAAGGTCTTCCCGAGTCATGCTGTTGCGTGAGAACGCGGGCGGCTTCGCAGGGAAAGGCTGGGTGGGCGAGGCTACCTCCCCGGGCACGTCGCTCGCCGGTACAGGGTGTTCTTCGATGGGGAAGAGGGGCTCGCCCGTTACGCGGTTGAAGGTGAAGGTCAGACCATGCTTGCCCACGACCGCCACCGCCGGGATGGTTTCGCCATTTCGCTCGATCTCGAAAAGGCTCGGCATGGCCGCCGGATCGTAATCCCAGAGGTCATGGTGGACCATTTGAAAGTGCCAGATCCGTTCGCCGGTGAGCGCGTCCAACGCCACGATGGCATTGCCGAAGAGATTGTCGCCGGGGCGGTCGATGCCCACCTTGTCGCTGTTGGGGGCACCCACGGGCACGTAGAAGATGCCGCGTTTCACGTCCGCACTGATAGGGGCCCAGGGGTTGCAGCCCGCGCGATTCTTCCAGCTCTCGCCGCCCCAGGTGTCGTGGCCGAACTGGCCTGGTTGGGGCACCGTGTCAAAGGTCCACGCGGGCTTGCCCGTATGGGCGTCGAAGGCGCGCAGGGGCACATAGTGCAGGCGCCGCGCCGAGGTGTCGTCGATGCCGTAGGGCTGAAGGAGCACGTCCTTGCAGACGGTTGGGGGCGAGCTGAGAAAGAAGAACCCACCGCCATCGGGGATGCCCGCGCGAAAGTTCAGGCAGCCCGCGTCGGCGAAATCGGGATCGGGCCGCCGGGTCTTGATGTCGATGGAGTAAACCCGTCCATCCCGCACGGGCAGAAAGATGCGTTCCTTTGCGCCGGACTTCCAGTAGGTAACGCCCCGGCTGGCCAGGCCGCCGCCCGCGGTCTCTTTCAATTCCAGCGGCGGTTCGGGTGTGAAGCGCCAGGCTTCTTCGCCGGTCGCTGCGTCAATGGCGATGAGCCGTGAGAAGGGCGTGATCACGTACATCACACCGTCCACAATCAGTGGCGTACACTCGGCATAGTGGGTCTTGCCGGGGCCGATATCCCCCGTGCGATAGGTCCATGCGCGTTCGAGTGTGGCGACATTGGTGGTGTTGATCTGGTCCAGGGAGGAGTAACGCGCGCCGCCGGGGTCCTGGCCATAATGGCGCCATTCGCTATCGGGATTTCCAGCCTGGGCGACGACGGTGAGGGCCAGGGTGGCGAGGAGGGCGGCGTTGCGTTTGAAGGTCATGGGTGCGGCTCCGGTTGGTGAATTGGGGCCACTGGAGTATGCACGGGGCGTGCTGGGCGGTGCAATTTGCCTGTAAGACGAATAGGACGGATAGGTCCGATAAAAGAATCAGTCCTATCCGTCCAATCGGTCAACTTACGACTTCGATTCGGCCACCAGCTTGTAGGCGACCGCACCGATCACCGCGCCGATGATTGGGGCAACCCAGAAGAGCCACAACTGCGTCAGGGCCGCGTCGCCCACGAAAAGGGCCACGCCCGTGCTGCGGGCGGGGTTGACGGAGGTGTTGGTGACGGGGATGCTGATGAGGTGGATCAGGGTGAGCCCGAGGCCGATGGCGATGGGGGCGAAGCCCTTGGGTGCGCGCTCATCGGTGGAACCCATGATGATGAAAAGGAAGAAGGCGGTCATGACGATTTCTGTGACCAGCGCCGCCACCATGGAGTAGCCGCCGGGAGATTGTTCCGCGAAGCCGTTGGTCGCGAAGCCGCCGATTTCCGCACCCGCTTTGCCCGTGGCGATGACATAGAGCACGCCACCCGCCGCGATGGCGCCGAGCACCTGCGAGATGATGTAAGCCGGAAGATCCTTCGCCGGGAAGCGCCCGCCCGCGGCAAGGCCGATGGACACCGCCGGATTCAAGTGGCAGCCCGAAATGTGGCCGATGGAATAGGCCATCGTCAACACCGTGAGACCGAAGGCGAACGAAACGCCCAGGAGGCCAATGCCCACTTCCGGGAAGGCCGCAGCCAGCACCGCGCTCCCGCAACCACCCAGGACCAGCCAGAATGTACCCAAAAATTCCGCACCATAACGGTTCATTGTCGAACCCTTTCCCATTGACCATTGCAATGCGCGCGAAGGCCGGGCGCCTCCCGACCTCGCCGCAGCGTTGTCAAGAGTTTACGGGAGTAGTGAAGGAGGGGTCAAGGGAGCGGAAATCAGGAGCGGAAATCAGGGGTATCGGGGTTCACTCGCCCCAGCGGGCTTTTCTGGACTGCTCTGCGAGCCAGCGGCATTGCACCGCCAGGCGATGGAGCCATTGGGAGGCCGTGTAGCCGGCGACGGTGCCGCCCATCTGGGGGGCCTGGTACGACACCGTGGTGACGTGCTTCACGCCGACCGCATAGAAGAGGGCCACGAGTTCGTTGTACGTCAAGGTGCGGTAGGCCTGGTAGCTGTCCAGAAGCACATTGACGCGGTGGCTCATTTTTTCGTCGCTGAGGGTCGTGCGGATGCACAAGTTGGAGATGGCGTAGGCGATGTCTTCGAGATAACAGCCGTCCCCGGCGAATTCGAGATCGAGCACCGCGGTGAGTTGTTCGCCCACATAGAGCAAATTGCCGCCGTGCCAGTCGCCATGGATGAGTCCAGTCTCGAAGGTGTCCCGCTTTTCCTTGCTCAATACCATCGACGCGTCGTAGAGGAAGCGTGAAATGTGGTTGGCGTAGGTTTCCATGTGCTCCCGCACACCGTCCTTCTGGGCCAGTTTGAAGAGGCGCTGGAGCGATTCCCTGGGCACTTCGCTGAAGCGCCACTTGCGTGCGTCGCGCGGGGGAACGGGGACGTCGCGGCAGACCTGGTGGAAGTGGCCCAGTATCTGGGAGGACGTAGCGAGGGTGGCCGTGGTAACGTGCAAGGGCTCGCCCGGCACGAAGGCCTGGAGTTCCATCGCCCAGTTGTCGGCTTCCACGATCCCCTTGCCGTTCCGGGCCCGTTTGATCTGGGCCACGGGGATAGCGTTCTTCGTCAGGTGCGCCGAGAGGTTGTGCTGGAAGCGGAGGTTATCCAGCACGACCGGATCGCGCTGGTAGGTCTTGACCAGGAAACGGCCGGCATCCGTATCCACCACCATCTTTCGATGACGCCGCTGGTGGGTGCTTTCCAACTGCCACGGCAATTGGACCTCGCCCAGATCGTAATTCTCGCGAATCACGGCCTGGATGATCTCCATGCCGGAAAGCTTTGGTGTTATGCGCGTATCGGTTCCCATATACCACCAATGTCCTGAGTCTACATTGCCCTGACAGACGAACACACTACACTATAACGCACGGAAGGGCCATCCACAAAAAATATCATCCTCTCCACTCTCCACACTATTTACAGTTCGGCGCGGGTGGAAGGCGATACCCTCGATATAGCATACTAGGGCGTCGAGTTGAGCGCAGTGCCTCCCCTGCGAAATCGCCAGAGGCACGCTGTCACGCCATTTGTCCGGTATGCGCTTGAAAACCGCTTCCGGAGAATATACGATCGATGGCTTAACGATAACCTGTTCTCATTCATCTCAGGAATCCGTCCCTACATGGTCACGATAGAGCAGTGCCGGCGAAAGCTCGGCCCAGGCGCCCATTTTTTTTGCGAGCATTTCCATGCGGCCGAGGGGGACCATGTGGCCCTCTGGGGCCCCAGTGGTTGCGGGAAGAGCACCATGCTCAACCTCGTCTCCGGGCTGCTCCGGCCCGACTCCGGCAAGGTCATCGTGGATGGCACCGAAATCCAGGCCTTGAGCGAAGGCAAGCTGGACTACTTTCGCGGCGACCGGCTGGGTTTCGTGTTTCAGACCTTTAATCTTCTTGCGCCCTTTACCGCATTGCAGAATGTGATGCTTTCCATGCGCTTCAGCGACAAAGTCCCCTCGGGCGAGTGGAAATCCCGCTCCACCATGCTGCTGGAGCGGGTGGGCCTGGGCCACCGGCTGCACAGCAAGCCGCGCACGATGAGCGTGGGGGAGCAGCAGCGCGTGGCGATTGCCCGAGCCCTGGCAAACCACCAGCGCATCATCGTGGCCGATGAGCCCACGGGCAGTCTCGACCCCAAGAACGCGGCGGAGGTGATGAACCTTTTTCTGGAAATCTGCACGGAGGAAAAGGTGACCATGCTGCTGGTGACCCATGACAAGGAACTGGCCGCCCGCCTGCCGATCCAGTTTGAGTGCAAGGGCCTGGTGACGGAGGAAGCGCAATGAGCCTGTGGCAAATCGCCTGGAGCTACCTCTGGAACCGCAAACTGACGACGGTGCTGACGATTCTTTCCGTCGCACTGGCCGTGGGGCTGATCTCTTCGGTGCTCAGCCTTCGCCAGCAGTTGGAGCAGCGCTTCGCGGAAGAGGGCCAGGCCTTCGATCTGGTGGTCGGGCCGAAAGGAAGTCCTCTGTCGCTGGTGCTGGGCAGCGTCTATTTCATGGACTCCGCCATCGGCGCCATGGACCTGGCGGATTTTTACAAACTGAAGAACGACAAGGATTTCGTCAAGGACATCTTTCCCATCGGCCTGGGCGACACCTACGGCGGCTTCCGGATCGTGGGCACCACGCCGGAATTGCTGCACCATGAGTGGGTGGGATCCATCAGTGGCGAAGTGCGCAGGCCTTTTGTGCTGCGAGACGGCCGCGCTTTCGAAGCGCCCATGGAGGCGGTCGTTGGGGCCGTCGCCGCGGGCAAGCTGGGGCTGAAGATTGGCGATACCTTTGAGAGTATCCACGGTTCCTTTAATATCTCCGAGGACCTTCAGGAGTTTGATCACAGCGGCCACCCGTACACGGTCGTGGGCATCCTGGAGACCAGCGGCTCGCCCTTCGATCGCGCGATCTATTGCAGCATCGAGTCGGTCTGGAACGCTCATGGCCACGAAGGGTCGATCGCAGCGGGTGGCGAGCCCCATGAGCACCACGAAGGCGACGGTCACGATCACGCGACGGAAGGCCACGCCGAAGCCGGGCATGCCGAGGAAGGTCACACCGAGGGCGGCGGCCTGACCATCAGCGCGGCGCTGGTGCAGTTGCAGAGCCCGGCCCAGCGCTTTGAGTATGAGGGCTGGATCAACGACAACACCAACGCCATGGCGGCGGTGCCGATCCAGATCATCAGCGATTTCTTCAAGGACTTCCTCGATCCCATCAAGGGGCTGATGCTCGCCACGGGTTACCTGGTGGTGGTCATCTCGGCATTGAGCATCCTCATCGGCCTCTATCTCAGTATCATCCAGCGCCGCCGCGATCTGGCCATCATGCGTGCCCTCGGCGCCAGCTCCACGGAGATTTTCGGGGCGGTGCTCATCGAGGCGCTGCTGGTCACCCTGCTGGGTATTGCCGCCGGGTGGCTCTTTGGCAATCTGGTCATCGCCATCATGGGCCAGATTCTGGCCCGGGACTACGGCCTCGTTATTACGCCCTTCGGCATCAGCGGCGAAGAGATTCGCGCCTTCGCCTCCGTGGCCCTCGTCGGGCTGATTGCGGGCATACTCCCGGCCTGGCAGGCGTATAATGGCGACGTGGCCAACGATCTGGCCGACCGTCAGTAACCGTAAATTCATTCAGTCATCATAAGGAATTGGAAGTAGCATGAGACAAAGAGCCAAACGCGATCTGATAGCCCTGGGCGGCGTGGTGATAGTCATTGCCGTGCTGATCGTATTGAACTACACCTTCAGTCTGTCGGATCTGGTCGAAAAATATGATCAGATAAGGAAGACCGCCGAGGCGGCCCGTGAAAAGGACGGGATGGACATCCTCAAGTGGCACCACATGCGCGCCACCGACGGCAACCTCCGCAGCGGCGCAAGCTTCACCGATGAACTCAAAGCCTTTAACAACAAACAGGTCAACCTCATTGGGTTCATGGTGCCCGAGAATGAATTCCGCGACGTGAAGGAATTCCTCATGTTGCCCCTGCCCATCGAGTGCTACTTCTGCAAGCGTCCGCCCGTGCACGACGTCATGGCGATCAAGATGGAGGAAGGGACCACCACCCGAATTTTCGAAGGCCCCATCCTGGTCAATGGCGTGCTTCGTCTTCACGAGGGACCCAAGCAGAAATACTTCTACTCCATCGACCACGCGGCGCTGGAGTCGGCCGAGAAGGGCGGGCAGTTGAAGACCCGATACATCCCGCCGGAGCACATGCTGTCCGGGCACGAAAAGGAAGTGGTGCTCGACGAGGGCATCGACGTGGACAAGCTGGGCAAATAGTCCTAGTCGCGGGAGCACGGACTTTCCAGTCCGTGTTTATCGTGCGCTCTTGGCGCACGGTACGCGGGTAAGAAAACCCGCGCTCCCACATTCCCCACGTGGAATCGGCCCTCGAATCCCGCATATACTAATGCCCACCAAACCCCAACGTAATTCCCAAGCCGCGCCTGACGCGGCCCTGTTTTATGGAGAGCATGCCCGCATGGCCATCACGTCCTTCTCGCCGCCCGTCCGCACCCTCATGGGCCCCGGACCCTCCGACATCAGCCCCCGTGTGCTCGCGGCCATGGCCAAGCCCACCCTGGGTCACTTGGATCCCGCCTTCATCGAGATGATGGATGAGATGAAGCAATTGCTCCAGTATGCCTTCCAGACGAAAAACGAGATGACCCTGCCCATCTCCGCGCCCGGCTCCGCCGGCATGGAATGCTGCTTCGTCAACCTCGTGGAGCGCGGCGACAAGGTCGTGGTTTGCAAGAACGGCGTCTTCAGCACGCGCATGATCGAGAACGTGGAGCGCTGCGGCGCCCAGGCCATCATCGTGGAAGACGCCTGGGGCAGCCCGGCCGATCCGAACAAACTCGAAGACGCCCTCAAGGCCAACCCCGACGCAAAGATCGCGGCTTTCGTTCATGCCGAGACCGCCACGGGCGCGCGCTCCGATGTGAAGACCCTCACCGAAATCGCCCACAAGCACGGCGCCATGGTGATCGTGGATGCCGTGACGGCCCTCGGCGGCATCGAGTTGCGCGTGGATGACTGGGGCATCGACGCGATCTATTCCGGCAGCCAGAAGTGCCTCTCCTGCACGCCCGGCCTCTCGCCCGTGAGCTTCGGCGAGCGCGCCGTGGAGCACCTCAAGGCGCGGAAGACCAAGATCGAAAGCTGGTTCCTCGATCAGACCCTCGTCATGGGTTACTGGGGCAACGGCGGCGGTAAGCGCGCCTACCACCACACCGCGCCCATTAACGCCCTCTACGGTCTCCACGAAGCCCTCGTGATCCTGCAGGACGAAGGTCTGGAGAATTCCTGGGCACGCCACCTGCACAATCACAACGCCCTCAAGGCCGGCCTCGAAGCCATGGGCCTCGAAATGCCCGTGGACCCTTCCTGCCGCCTGCCCCAGCTCAACGTCGTGAAGATCCCCGAGGGCATCGACGACGGCGCGGTGCGCACCGCCCTGCTTACGGAATACAGCCTCGAAATCGGCGCGGGACTCGGCGCGGGCGCCGGCAAGAACTGGCGCATCGGCCTCATGGGCCACGCCAGCTCCAAGAAAAACGTGATCCTCGGCCTCACCGCCCTCGACAGCGTGCTCACCCGCATGGGCGCACCGATCCACAGCGGCGCAGGCGCCCAGGCGGCCGTGGCGTATTACAACTGAGCAGCAAGAAAACTGGACACGCAATACGCCCCGAAATTTTGCGCAGAAACACGGATACGCCAACGCGCACCAACGTGGGATAGGCTTCCAGCCTGTCACAGAGCCCACTCGAATCGCGGAAGGGTCCTGCGTGTTCTTCAAGGAATACGGTCCCAAGGCGAATCCGGGAGCCGCTTGCGCATTGGCGTGCGCGGAATCTCAGCCTGGAAGGCTGAGCCACGTTGGTCGCCACTGGTATTTCAGGTCCCCTTCGCAATTGCGTAGAGCTTGCCCCGGATAAAGGCGTACACCACCCCATTCGCCGCGATGGGACCGGTCTCGCTGCCGCCTCGGCTGGTGAATAGCACCTCTTTGTCTTTCCCCGCCGCGAAAACCCAGAAGGAGCGGCGGGCGTTGATGTACAGCTTGCCGTCGGCGATGAGCGGGTTGCCCCAAATCTCGTCCTCTGTTTCGTGTTGCCATTGAAGCGCGCCGCTCAACGCGTCCAGGCAATACACACGCCCCGCGAGGTCTGCGGCATACACCAGGCCCCCATCTATAGCGACGCTGCTCATGGAACGTCCGATATCTTCAAAGCGCCAAACGAGTCCACTATCAATGACGTTGCCGGTCTTTGTGGCGTCGATGCAGCTCAACGCGCCTTTGCCCAGTCCGTGGAGTGGATCGCGCCCTGTGAGGACGTAGACCTTGTCTTCACAGAAGACGGGTGTTGCGAGAATTTCGCTTGGCCCCGTATAGGCGCCGTCACTCGAATTGTAGCCCGAAAGATCGATCCGGCGGTCAATAGCCTTCTTTCCCGTGTCGTTGATGAAGGCTTCGATGCTCTGATTCAACTGGGCCCTGCGCTGGTAGCGTCGGTAGTCGCCCGCCGCATAGTCGATGGGGGAACCGTCTGCGGCAAAGCGGTAATGTCGCGGATTTGCGTCGAATGACCAACGTGGTTTCAGCGTGCGATTGGAATTCGACGGGCTGTCATCGATGGGGTCGAAGGCATAGCACACCCCATCACTGCCACCCACCGCCATCAAGGGGCTTCCGGCGACTACGCCCACCGACGGGGAAGCCCATTGGGCGTGGAAGAGCTCACGGCTGATGGGCGTGTCATCGGTGGCGATCAGCGCACCCGTGTGCTTGCTCAACGCAATTACGGCGGGGGCATCGGGATTGACCGCATCTGTTGCGCCGTCGCTTCGGTAGCGTCCGATACCATTTGAGGTGCTTGCATAGAGTACATCACCGAGAACGAGAACAGAGCCGCTCGCCACATCATGGGGCGCGACTTCGAGTTCACGGGGGATATCGTAGCGCCAGAGGATGTCGGCGTCGGAATCGGGATTCAGCGTGACGGGCGCCTGTCCTTCTCCAGCCATATAGACAGCCTCGTCCTCGAAGGGGCCGTCATTGCCGTCGCGTAGGCCCTTCACATCGAGACAGAGCAAATCATCGCCGTTGGTAATGACGTACACCCGGTCATCATCGACGGTCGGGGAAGAACAGATGCCCCAGCGCTGCTCTTCGGCAAAGCTCTCGGGCGGAAATCCTTCCGTGCGCACAGGTGTCACCAGATACCAGAGGAGCTTGCCGGTGGCTTCTTCCAGGCAGGCCAGGACTCCCCCCTGCAGGCTATCGAAGCGCGGGTCGTCCCGCAGGGCGGCGAGGTTGGTGCCGATGTATACCCGACCCTGCGACACCGTGGGCGCGCCGAAGGCCACATCGCCCAGTTCCGCCACCCATTTAATGTTACGGCCCGTGTCCCGGTCGAAGTCGGCGGGGAGATTGGTCTCACGGGCCACATTGCGCCCGAGGGGACCGGTCCAAGCGGGCCAGTCCTCGGTATGGGCGGCAAGGCTGGTCATCGCGAGTGCGCAAGCGGCGAATCGGGTGAGGGGCATGGCGCGGTTTCCTTTCCCCGATCACTACGCCGCACGGGGGGGCAGGGTTCATTTTCGGATGGATAGGACGGAGCGGACCGATTGGACGGATTTGTTCGGTGGCGATTGCCACCCGTTGTCCATTGTCCATTGTCAATTTTCAATTACAAAACCCTGCTTGCAAAATTGGGCGATCTGTTCTACGCTAGTGCAGGCGTAGCATCTGGAGAGAGGCACTCAATACATGGGCAAACAGCATCATTCCGTTTCCGCGGCGGAG
>JBHEKR010000053.1:0-15125 GCA_041859365.1 Candidatus Hydrogenedentales bacterium | reverse complement strand
ATACTCCATGATATTGGACTAAGCGATTTCGAGCTAACCCTTCGCGTGCTCAATGGCACCTCGAATACCGCTACGGTGGGCTTTAGAGTTGATGGCTCGGATGGCGTATTCTTGGACATTGACGCGGCCACGGGAGTCTGGACGCTCAGGCAGGAGTTGAGCTCGACTCCAACCACGCTCGCGGCAGCAACACTTGCGAACGCAGGCGACTGGACTCACGTTTACATTCGCAGTGATGGGCCTCTGGTCGAAGTTTGGAGGAAAGCCGCAGGGTCCAGTTCACCGTTGGAGAAAGTTCTTCGTTCAGATGTGGTCCAAGTGCTGGAAGGAGATTTTCTCCTGGTAGGCACAGCGGACGATGCAGCTTTTGACGATCTATCCCTACACCCCACCTATGTCGTCGCCGAGGAAGCTGCGAGATCGGAAGACACCTTCGATCTCGGAACACTCACCCCTTGGACCGTCGCCAACCCCGCTTGGAATGCGTCGAGTTTCTATCTTCAAACTACCGCCGTTTCCCCGGGGGACAATTGGGGATCCATTTGGCGCGATTCTGGGGGAAGCGACATGGACGTCCTCCTCTCCTATAGAACAACCTTCTCCAATGCGGGTATTACTCAACTCCAAACCCGCGAAGCGTCTTCCAATTGGCTGGATCTCAGGTTCAGCCCGGTAGAGACGGTTCTCTCGGAGAAGTTTGGTGCCACAAGATCGGGAGTTGCAGTCGGTCAGCTCGATATTCGAGCAAATGAATGGTACGACGTACTTTATAAGACAAGCGGCACCCATGTGGAAGTTTGGAGCCGCGTAAGCGGAACAGCCACGCCTTTTGTAAAAATCATCGAATATGAGACGGCCATACCCTCCGCAGGCAACCGCCTGACCATCGGCCAGGGCACTGGGGTGCATCTGGACGATATACGGATCTATCCCCCCGACAGCCTGCTGATCACGGAAGGAACTACGGTGGGAACGCTTATTTTCCCGCCCGGCGAGACCAGCGCATTGCTGCGATTGGCGATGGTCGACAACGATGTCTACGAGGAAGACGAGACCGCCGAGTTTACGCTTGAGAATCCGGTCGGAGCTACTCTCGGGACGAACTCCGTTCATACGTTAACCATTGAAGACGATGACGATATACCGGTTGTCGAATTCGGTTCGACAGCATCATTAAATCTCCAGGAAAATGGCGGTGCGCTCTGGGTGACTGTGGGCCTGAGCGTAGCCACGGGATCGCCCCTCTCGATACCCTATACCCTGACCGGTACCGCGCAGAATCCATCCGACTACATCATGACAACGTCAGGCACGCTGACAATTCCGGCAGGCGGGTCCACGGGCAGCTTTGTTGTAACGCCCGTCAACGACACGTCGATCGAAGGCGCCGAAACTATCACGATTACGTTGAATACGATCCCCGGCCTTGGGGTGTTGGGCACCAAGGTACAACGCACAATCAACATTGTTGATGACGACGTGCCATCGGTACAGTTCGCACACGCCAATAGTGGGGTCGAGGAAGGCGACGGCCCGGCGGAGCTCGAAGTCGTTCTATCCGATACTTTTAATCAGACTGTGACCGTGCAATATACGATCACCGGGGGAAACGCCACTCCGACAGCGGACTATGTGCTCTCCGGAGGCACGCTCACCTTTGCGGCAAACGACCAATCGGAGATCATTTCGGTCGGAATAACCGATGACTCGGCGGCGGAATCTCCCGAGACCTTGATCCTGACGCTTGGCAGTCCCACGAACGCCACGATTGGAAGCAAGGCCGCGCACGAGCTGACGATAACGGACGATGATACGGCTGGTTCCGGCGGAATCGAATTCGTGGAGTCCAGCCTCGTCGTCGACGAATCCGACGGCACGGTCAACGTCGAAGTACAGTTGGCCGATGCGGCGACGCAAACCACCACCGTCGAGTACTATATTTCCACCGGCGATGCAACGGAAGGCGTGCTGGAGGATTTCACGCTTGGCAGCGGGACGGTAACCTGGGACGTGACCCAAAACGGCGTGAAGACCTTTCCCCTCACGCTGAACGACGATGCGGCCCACGAGCTGGACGAAACAATTACGATTTCGTTGCGGGTGCCCCCGGGCTACCATGAAGTCATTGGCGCCAAGGGCAGCCTCGTCGTCACCATCGAAGACGACGACGATCCCCCCGTGGCGGCCTTCGTCGAGGCCAGCTCCAGCGCTTCGGAAGCCACGACCACCCGCGTGGCCGCCGTTCGCTTGACCGGGGCCACCGAGCAACTGGTGCAGGTGCAGATATCGGCGGTCGACGACACCGCGACGCTGGGTGCGGACTACTATGCAAACGGAAGCGGATTCCCCATTCTCCTGACCTGGGAGCCAGGCGATACCAGCGGTAAATTTGTCGAATTTGGCGTGGTGGATGATGCCATCGGGGAAGAGACCGAGGCGTTCGAGCTTCACCTGGAAGCGGTGACGGGCGGTGTGGCCACTATCGATTCCGGCCATGCGTTGCATGTGGCGACCATTCTCGATGACGAACTGTCACCCCGAGCAGGATTCACCACCTCCATGTCCACCTTCAACGAGGGTGATGGAACAGGCACGGTCCCGCTGACGATTAAACTGGATCCCGTATCGTCCGAAGCGGTGGTTGTGGCCTACCAACTGGATTCCGCCGCCACCACAGCCTCGGAAGGGTCCGGGCTCGACTTCGAGCTGCCTGGTTCCTCCGTGACCTTCAATCCGGGCGAGACCTCCAAGCAGGTCGATGTGACGGTCCACAATGGCGACGACCTGGACGAAGGGGACGAATACATCAAGCTGGAGCTTTCCGTCACCTCGGGCGCCGCGTTGATCGGTTCCAGCACCACCCACCTGATCACCATCCGGGACGACGACGAAGCCCCGGCGCCGGATTTCGCGGCTTCGGAAACGGACGGCCTGAGCCCCCTCGTGGTCGCCTTTGCCGACCTGTCCGCGCCCGGATCATCGCCCTCGCTGGCCTACAACTGGGACTTCGACAACGGCAACACGTCTACAAGCGCCACGCCATCCAATCAGACCTACACCGTTCCCGGCGAATACGATGTTACCCTGGAAGTTTCCGGCGCGTCCGGCACCCGGTCGATTACGAAGATGGGCGTCGTCACCGTCCATGGGAGCGCCAGCCTGCCCGTGGCCGCTTTCACCGCGTCCCGGCTCACGGCCTACCCCGGTACGGAGATCCGCTTTACCGATCAGTCCACCCCCGGCAGCGCCACGCTAACCGCGTGGAACTGGGATTTTGGCGACAGCGGGACGGACACGGGTGCATCGGTTACGCACGCCTACGCGGCGACGGGAACCTACGACGTCAACCTCTCCGTCACCAACGCGGATTCCGACACCGATACCACGGATCCCGCCGATACGGTCACCATCACCATTGTCGATGCGCCCGTCGCCACGCTATCGACCGACAACGCCAGCATCGATCTCGACACCCCGGAGGGGAACACCGCGACCTTGACCTGGAGCGCGAGCAACGCCACGTCGGTCTATCTCTCGCCGGGCTTCGGCGACCTGACAGAGGGAGGCACCGTCTTCAGCGGAACGATCGCTGTCCAGCCGCTGGCCTCCACGACCTACCAGTTGCTTGCCAACGGCGCGGAAGGCCCAGGGCCGGATTCCATCGACACCGTATTTATCGAGGTGACCGGAGCGCCCGAGGCCCAGCCCGCGGGCAGCTTCGGCGAGAAGTACGGCCCCGAAATCTTCCCGGAAGACGCCACCCTCCCGGTCTACGATCCCGACCGCTTCTCCCTGATCACGGGGATGGTCTATAACGCAGCCAATGTCGGGCTCGCCGGCGTGGGCGTCCGCGCCACCGGCGAGGGGCAATACGGTACCGCCATCACCGACGCCACCGGCCGCTTTACCCTGCCCATCGAGGGCGGCGGCGTGTTCAACCTGGACTATACGAAGAGCGGCTACATCGCCTCGTCGCGCCAAGTCCACGTGCTGGGCAACGACATCGCGGTGGCCGAAGAGGTGACGCTCCTCACGCCCGATCCCCGCTCCACCACGCTCAACTTCGCCGAAATGGACGAAGACGACATAGTGGTTCACGCCAGCAGCCTCAATTCCACCGACCGGGGACAGCGCCGCATCCGCACCGTCTTCAAAGGCGGCAACAAGGTCTACGCGGCGGACGAATTTGGCAACAAGCTCCAGGAGCTGGGCAACATCACGGTCCGTGCCACGGACTACACCACGCCCGAGTCCATGCCTGCCGCGCTGCCGCCCACCTCCGCCTTCACCTACTGCGTGGAGCTGGCCGTGGACGGCCACGACAATGTCGTCTTCGATCAGCCCTTGGTGAACTGGGTGGATAATTTCTACGGCTTCCCCGTGGGGACTATCGTCCCCGTGGGCTACTACGACCGCGCTGCAGCCGAATGGGTCCCCTCCGACAACGGCGTCCTCGTCCGCGTGGTCGATATCAACTCCGATGGCACGCCCGACGGCGTGACCCTGGACCCCGAGGCTACCACCTCATCCACGGTGCTCGCGGACTTCGACAGCGACAGCGAATATGCCGACGAACTCGCCGGTCTCGCCGGTGCAGCGCTAGAATCAGGGTTCATGCGCTTCGAGGCGAAGCACTTCACGTCATATGACCTTAATTATCCCAAACAGCCGGAAGAAGTTGTCCCCAATACCGGAACGGTGAAGGTTGATGAAGAAAAGCCGTGCGACTGTGAAGATCAACCCAGCAATTGCCCCGCATGCCATGTGAATTATAAGAGCGGGGACTTGCACGAGGATGTTACGATACCCGGCACGGGATTGGCGTTGCATTACCAGAGCAAGCGCGCGGCGCAGTACGAAATCGTGGTGCCCTTGGAAAACACGATTAGCGCGAAGCACATAAAGGTGCATGTCAATATTGCTGGCAGGCAATTTTCGGCGGAATATTCGGGAAATACGGATGGTTTGCAATCGCGGTTTCTATGGGATGGTATGGACTATCTTGGCAACAAAATTGACAGTATCGCCAGGGCGCATATTGAACTTGAGTATACTTACGATTCCAAGTATGCATTTCCAAATGACGTTGCCAGCCAGGCCTTTGGGTTAGCCGGTGCAACATTATCCACCATGCCGAACCGGGACTATGTGTTGCGAAGAAGTGTCATGGTGCCGATTGCGGTTCGCGCGCTACCTGAACGTTATGGAATCGCGGATGGGTGGACGCTGTCCAACAACCACTTCTACAATCAGCAGAACGCTGCGGACTACATTCAGAAGGGGAGTGGTGCCACTTTACCCGCCAGCGAACTCAATTGGATTCCCGCATCCATTCAGTCTGGTGTCAATGGACTCTACGAGCAAGAGTCGTTTAATGACGGCGGGGATATCGAGTTTGACAGAGACGGAAATCTGTACACTTTTTACCCTGCGGATCCGTTATTTATTGGGGAAGTCACATCCAGGATAGTAAAGCGAACTCCGGCAGGAGAAGTTACGGAGATCGCCGCATTTGATTTTGCAACCATATTTGACATTACGGCGGAGGCTTCCGGGAATCTCTATATTTCGCTGGAGCAACTTATCGACATCGGCGGTGGAGATATTATCGCTGAGAATCACTTGTATAAATACGACAACGCAACCGCACAACTCACCAAGGTAGAGAACTTTGTAGGCATTCCCTTGAGAATGTCCCTTGACCGATGGGGCAATCTGTATTATGTGGAGTGGGACGGCAGTGTCTGGAAACGCTCGCCCAGCGGCGACGTAAATCAGATAGTCGGCGCAGAGTTCTTCCCCGATTTTGTCGTGGATCTTGCGGCCGCGAACGACGGAGGAGTGTACCTAACCGATCCGGATGCCTTGAAAATATACAAAATCGACGAGACCGGGGATCTCAGCGTAGTTGCGGAAACGGAGTTCCCCGCGCTCAACATAGCCGTAGATTCTCTCGGCACTATTTACTATTCAACGGGCCCTGGAACATTCTCCAGAAACTCGGGAACCCGTCTCTACAAGATCGACCCGGATGGGACAACCCATCACCTGGCGGGGACCGGCCAGGAAGCCAGCCCCAGCGAGGGTGCAGCGGTCGATGGGTTCCCAGCGGCGAATATGCCAATTGCGGTGGACGGTATTGGAATCGACGGAGGAGGGAATGTCTTTATCTCCAATATCGACGCCAACCGCGTTTATCGTATGGCAGGCGCTGCCCCGGAGATATCCGAGAATCGGGCACCGCGCTACGATGACCTCGGAAACCGTTTGTTTTATGAGGGTGACGGAACCGGGTACGCCTTCGATTCACTGGGCCTGCATCAGTATACCTTTGATGCGGATTCTGGAATGACGCTCACGACTTTTAACTATGTCACGGGCACCTCAGATATCGAAAGTGTGGAAGACCGCTTTGGAAACCAAATTACCTTCGCATATTCGGGCAGCGGGCCGGCTAGAACAATTCTCATCACGGCCCCGGACGGAATCCAGACAACCGTGACCATTGACGAACACGGCCAACTTACGGAAGCAGCTTATCCCAACGGAGCCACCTACCAGTTTGAGTATGCCGGCGATGATGGCCGATTGACCAAGACCACCGACCCTCTGGGCGTATCCTACATATATGAGTACGAGTCCAGCGGCAAAATGCGCAGAATCGTCAATCCCATTGTGAACCCTTCCTTGGGCGCGGGCAACTGGCTTTACACTCATGATGTCGAAGCTGAAGGTGTAGTCGCGACTACGGCGGCTACGCCGGCGGGCGATGTAACCCGGTATACCGTGGACTCGGTCACCGGAACGGACACCTTACTCAATCCAGATGGATCGTCGGCAACCATGGTGACTTCTCTTGATCAGAGCGCCGAAGTCATTCAAAACGCTGCCGGTCTTGAGATGACAACCTATTATTCGAGGGACCCCCGATATTCTTACGATCTTTCCATCGAGGCGGTGGTCGATACAGGGCGAACCGGCTCGACCCCCGTTACAACCACGCTTGATAGAGAGTACCAGGTCGATCCCGTCGACGGAACAGTGGAGCAGGTGACCAATACGACCACAATGAATGAAACCTATGTCGCCACGGTCGTGAAGGATTTGGAAAACGCCACACGGACTTCCACGACGCCGGAAGGGCGTAGTTCCGTCACGCATTATGATTCTGCGACACTTCAGTTGGCGCATGTTGAGACTATCCAGGACGCCTCGAATGCGGCGGTGTTATACGGCTCCATGTTCTACTACGACGCACGGGGCCGTTTGACGAATACGTATACGGGAAATACGGATGACTCCGAAGACCCGATCAACCGCTGGGACACCGTCGTCTATTATCCCGACGACACCGGAGCCGCCGTGGGAGCCCGCGGCCAAGTGCAGTCGGTGTCGAACGCGCGGGGCGAGTCGGTCGGCTATGAATACAACAGCATGGGACAGGTTACAAAAACGATTCTCCCCAATACCGCGCTTGTTGTCCAGGACTATTATTTAGACGGAGCCCTGAAATCCGTTACGAATCCCAAAGGGGGCGTATTCGGTTTCAATTACAATGCCCTGGGCCTGATGAGCGAGTCCTCCATGCCGTCTGGGCGTACCTATCTGTCGAAATACGACAATGACAAGCGCTTGGTGCAATTGACCTACCCATCGGGCAAAGTCTATACAAATCGCTATAAGAACGGCCTCATCGAGTCGATGAGCGGGCCGGACTGGAGCATGGAGTCGTTTTATACGGCAGACGGGCGATTGGAGCGTCTGAAGCATGGAAGCGAGGAGATCGAATTTACCTATGACGGCTCCGGCGTGGATGAGATCGTTCTGTCGGGCACGCTTAGCCAGACCCTGGCTTTCGGTTTTGACGATAGAAATTTGACGTCTTTCTTCAGCTATGCCGGCGGCGCCAGCACCTATACCTATGACGACGACGCGTTGATGGTCGGCGTGGCGGGCGGCGGGCGCACGTGGACGCTTGACCGCAACGATCCGGCGACGCCCGGCAACGCGAATGCCACCGGCCGCATCGAGTCGATTACCGACGGTACCCTCACCAATACGCCCACGTATA
Organism: Candidatus Hydrogenedentales bacterium; assembly: GCA_041859365.1. Classification (GTDB taxonomy): domain Bacteria; phylum Hydrogenedentota; class Hydrogenedentia; order Hydrogenedentales; family JAEUWI01; genus JAEUWI01. The sequence goes on along the minus strand of JBHEKR010000053.1, from coordinate 7,054 downwards.
CGGCTTTTGGCGAGGTTCTCGCCAATTCCTACGCCGTCGGCGCCAGCGAATATGTTTGGGAGCGCAGTCTGGACATCGGCGGGCGCGTTGAAGGGAAAACCGAATCGCTGGGCCTGGCCTTCACCGATTATGGTTATGCGTACGACGATGTCGGCCAGCTTACCGAGGTCATCGATCACGAAGACAACGACGCTGTCGTTGAAAGCTACGACTATGACGCGAACGGTAATCGTATCGCCAGCACGGTGGACTATGGAACCGCCGTCAGCCGGACCTACTCCTATAATGCCGACGACCAACTCACGTCAGTCAATAGCGGTGAAATAGAATATAGCTATGACCTCGACGGCTTCCTGACGGTACGCCGCCGCGATACGGGCAGTATAGTCGAGGCCACGGGTTACAATTACAACATCCGCGGAGATTTGTTGTCGGTCGAACTTCCCTCCGGCGGCGCGGTGGAGCGGGTGGCGTATATGTATGATGCCTTGGGCCGCCGGATCGCCCGCCGGGCCTATGACGACGGGGACACGCTTCTTTCTACGGAGAAGTATCTGTGGAACGGCCTGCGCCAACTCCTGGCGGTGTACGACGGCTCCAACCAATTGCAGATGCGCTTTGACTACCTCGGCGGCGGCTCGCCCGTCGGCGTCGATGTGTGGGACGGCACCGGCTTCGACTACTACTATCTGGCCTACGACCCACTCGGTTCCCTGCGTCTGGCGTTTGACGAAACCGGCGCGGTGGCCAAGGAAATCGTTTACGACGCCTTCGGAAACATCCTTTCCGATAGCAATCCCTCGCTGAACCTCCAGATTGGCTTCGCGGGTGGCCACACGGATCAGGATACCGGCCTGATACGCTTCGTCGCTCGGGATTACGATCCCGAGATAGGCCGTTGGACCTCTGCCGACCCCATCGGCATCCAGGGTGGGTTGAATCTATATCTCTACGTCGGAAATGACCCTGTCAATGCCATTGACCCCTATGGTTTGGCTTCAGAATGGGGGCAGCGGGTTGCAAAGGCGGCGTTGAAGTTTGAAGGTAGCGCTGCCTGGCATATAGATGCGTGGAAACGTTGGTATCCTCCTGCATCAAATAAGTGCAATGTATTCGTCGCAGATGCTATCAGGGAAGCGGGAGCTATGGTCCCGACAAATCGTTGGATTGGCCCATCATTTCTCAACATATTGCGCGGCGAGATTCTGGCAGGCGAATGGGGTGATCCCAATTATCCAATATACGGTTGGCCGGTTGTTGAGGAACCACAGCCAGGGGATGTTATTGCCATTGCAGCAGAGAGCGAAGGTGGGGCCTCCGGTCATGTTGGAATTGTAGTGTGTCGAGACGGCAAATTACAGGCCGCATCTGCAACCGCTAGTAAGGTTGTGGTAAACGACTGGGGGTTCAGAGAAGGACAGAAACCTGTATTTCGAAGGTTCAATGGGGAAGGTATTTATCCTGCAAATCTGAGTTATTATTGAACTTGCTTGTTCTGACCGTTAAATGGCTATATGAAATATAAAAATGGAAGTCTTAAGATATGGGTCTTCAAAGAAGCCGATTTCTACCGGGGGGGAGTGTGAGGTGGACCAATCGAATGTGGGTACTTTTTCTAATTGTATCGAACTTGGTCTCATGGACGCTGTTTGCTGTCTATTCCGGTCCTGGGCTCTTGCGATCATATATGATAAATCGGATTACATCACCATTTATTGCCGCCTATTTCGGACAGGTCAATACATTGGAAGCGTGGTTGCAAAATGGCGGTGACCCCAACGCAACAGAGACGACGGGAGAAAGTTTGCTCCAGTATGCCACATTGGAAGGAGCACATGAGGCTTCTGATTGCGAAGCTGGGTTTCGAACAGTGCTGTTATTGTTGGACCGAGGAGCCGATCCGAATTACACTCAAAATGAATCTATTGATCTTCCATTGATGAATGTAGCTAAATTTGGCGAATTTGGAACATTTGTTCTGTTGTTGGAAGCGGGTGCCGATCCTGCAAATAGAAACGAACGAGGCGAAACCGTCCGCGATCTCCTGGAGGGTGTAGAGGTCCCCTATCGCGCACAGAAAATTGCCTATTTGAAAACCGTGCTTGCGAGAAGCGAGCAGGCGGGGGAGGATGCGCCTTTCCCGAAAACTCCTTCTGCTGCGGTGCGGGAAGATACGCCATCTGAGTAACCTCTTTTGGAACCTGACAATAGACGTGCCTAATGCTGGTTGAGTCGAATTCCAAACGGGGCCGGGCGCATCGGCAATAGTGAGCCGTCCGTAATGTTTGTCTACGTTCCGGTCCGGCATCACGGTTCTTTGAAAATTGAAGATCTTTCAGCTCAATACGGAATTATTGGTCGGACTAGGTGATTGCGTCTACGCTGACGTACGGTGCCGAGGAGATCGAATTCGACTACGACGAGATCGGCCAACTCACCGCAGTGGTGGACCATCTGAATAGTGACGCGGTGGTGGAGACTTACGACTACGACGCGAACGGCAACCGCATTTCCAGTACGGTGGACTATGGCACGACGGTCACCCGGACCTACGCCTACAACGCGGACGACCAACTCACCGCGATCAACGGCGACGAAATTGAATACGATTATGACCTCGACAGTTTCCTGACGGAGCGTCGTCGCGATACCGGCAGTTCAATCGAGACCACGGGCTACGTGTACAACACGCGCGGCGAACTCCTGTCGGTCGATCTGCCCGCAGGCGGCTCCGTCGAGCGGGTGGAATACACCTATGATCCCCTGGGTCGTCGAATCGCCCGCAGGGCCTACGATGACGAAGATGCGCTGCTCTCCACGGAGAAGTACCTGTGGAACGGCCTGACGGAGCTCCTCGCGGTCTATGACGGCTCCAACCAGCTCCAACAGCGTTTCGACTACCTCGGCGGCGGCCTGCCCGTTGGCGTGGAGATCTGGGACGGCACGGGGTTTGATTATTTCTACCTCGCCTACGACCAGATCGGCTCCCTGCGGTACGTCTTCGATGAAGCGGGCTCCGTCGCGAAGGCGATCACCTATGACGCCTTCGGCAATGTCCTCTCCGACAGCAATCCGGGGCTTAACCTCCAGATAGGCTTTGCGGGTGGACACACGGATCGCGACACGGGCCTCGTCCGTTTCGTCGCGCGAGACTACGACCCCGAAATCGGACGCTGGACGGCGGGCGACCCTATCGGCATCCAAGGCGGCTTGAACGCCTACCTCTATGTGGGCAACAATCCGGCAAACGCCACCGACCCTTTCGGCCTTGCTCAGAGTTGGGGGGAACGTGCGGGCAATCTTGCATATCAGGGGTGGGAATCGCTACAGGAACGTACAGCAAGAGGGATCAGCGTGGCGCTTACTGGGCGGCCCGATCCAACGTATGAGGAGTGGCAGGCAGGAACGACAGAGCTGCTACAGGCAACAGCACCCAAAATCGCGGTACGCCAGAACCTTGGTCCTCTAACTGTATCTGGCGGCCACGAGTTTGATTCCGGGGAAAATGTCGTTGATGTGGGTGTAAACATAATACCATCGTACAGCAGCTCCATTTCGGCGAGTGGGTATTCCCCTTTGCTTGATTTCAGCCACATCGATTTGTTCGGAGCCGGAGCCGACAGCAACCTAAGCTACACGTTGGGGATAAATACTGGCAGAGGTGTCGGATTTCGCATTTCGTCGAATGGTCGGCTCGGTGTGGCCGCTACAACGTCAAGTGCTGGATTCAGCCTCAGAATCAACGCTTTCTCTTTCTGACCAAGTCTTGCATCGCCATTTTCTATAGAAGGGATACAAAAACACTGTGCTGGGCAATATAATCGACTTTCTCCAATGGATCGCGCCCCGATTCCGTTGTGAACTTTGGTCGCCTTTGAGCTGTGAAGAGGTCGGAAGTAGGGTCAAGGGCAGCGTGACGAGCTCCTTTTATTGGTTCACAAACAAAGACACGCCTTTTTCAGGGACCGCTACGCCCACCGGATTCAAGATCGGAAAACACTCGTGGAAAGACGAGCCGAAGCCATTCATGCATGGCACTATAGTGCAAGCTCAGGATCGGAATGGGACGCATATATTGATTTCGGCATCATACAACGTTCTTGACATCACGGTTACGCTAGTGCTGTGGCCCATAATTGCATTGGTCTTGATTCAAAAGCTCAACATTACTGATATGCCGAACTTGACTCTGGTGTGCGGCGGAACCATTGCGGCCGCGTTTGCATGGCACAGGGCACGACTTTTCTTCTATTGGAAACAAGTAGATGAAATCGTAAGCACACTAGTTTCAATTCTAGAGGCTGAAATCGGTGATTGTTCACACGACCGACGCCAATTTCCGAGGCCGAAAGTGCTTTAAGGTCTGCTGTCCCCGAACAATAATAGGGACTGCCACCTATGTGGAGATGGTAATAGGTAGGTGATCGAAGCTCATTGACAATTCAAGTGAGTTCATTTGGCCGCGGGCGAGGTTGAGATTGAAGGCGAAGGAGAAGGAGAAGGTGAAGGTGAAGGTGAAGGTGAAAGTGAAAGTGAAAGTGAAAGTGAAAGTGAAAGTGAAATAGGGACAGTCACCTATATTGGATAAATAGATAGGTATCCACTGCTCATTGACAGTTGAAAATCCGGTCGCCCGATCGTAAGCGTATCGACCATCTGGACAGCAACGCAGTGGTCGAAAGCTACGACTACGACCCCAACGGCAACCGCACCGCCAGCACAGTGGACTACGGCACGCCCGTCGCCCGGACCTACGCCTACAACGCGGACGACCAGCTTACCGCCATCAACGGCGACGAGGTGGAGTACAGCTATGACCTCGACGGCTTCCTGACGGAACGCCGCCGGGATACAGGCAGTACAGTCGAGGTCACGGGCTACGTCTACAATACGCGCGGGGAACTCTTATCCGTGGACCTGCCTGCGGGCGGTGCCGTCGAGCGGGTCGAATACACCTACGATCCCCTGGGGCGTCGAATCGCCCGCCGGGCCTATGACCATGAGGAAACAATTCTTTCCACGGAAAAATACCTGTGGAAAGGCCTGACAGATCTCCTCGCGGTTTACGATGGCTCTAATCAGCTTCAACAGCGTTTCGAGTACCTCGGCGGCGGGCTGCCCGTCGGTGTGGAGATCTGGGACGGCACGGGGTTTGACTATTACTACCTTGCCTACGACCAGATCGGCTCGCTGCGCTATGTCTTCGACGAATCGGGCTCGGTCGCGAAGGCGATCTCCTACGATGCCTTCGGCAACGTCCTCTCCGACAGTAGCCCGTCGCTGAAGCTGCCGCTGGGATTCGCAGGCGGCCACACGGACCAAGACACGGGGCTGGTGCGCTTCGTCGCGCGGGACTACGACCCGGAAATCGGCCGCTGGACGGCGGGCGACCCCATCGGCATCCAGGGCGACCCGATGAACCTCGGCAACGGGTACACGTATGTGGGGAACAATCCAGGGACTTATGTGGATCCCTTTGGGTTACTTACGTGGCAGGAGATAGTGGACATCGCTGGATGCAGTATTGCCGGGATAGTGAACGCGCCGGAAGGATTCCGGGAATGGGCCTTGGATCATGGGGCAGTTGAGGAGGTTATCCATGAAAGGTGAGAGTCAAGTATCGGACTGGGAGTCCTGACTTCACTAACTTGTGAGTACCGTATTCTATGTGATGAATCCTCATGAGTTCATGCGGCGGTTCTCCTTTTGGCCTCTTCATCAGAATCTGTGGGTTCTTTCGGGCTCAGGCAAATGCCCAAGTGTATGAAACAAGGCCACTTTGAGCACGTCATAGCTTCTGTATCCATAGGCTCGTCTTGTGATCAAATTGAGTTTTCGGTTCATCCCTTCGACCGCGCCGCTTGAATATATCTTCCGGGCCTCAAACCAGTTCATCATAAGCTCTTCGTGCCGACGCACCGTGCCCACGAATTTCTTTATGGGTTCGAGCCTGCTGTGCATGGCCCCCTTGCACCATCGTCGCAGGTAGTGCCGAGCCCAGTAGGGGCTCTTATACTCCCAGAAGAGCTGGAATTTTTCCTTCCAAAGGTAGGCCCGTGCGGTAGCGAGCCATCGTTTATTCAGCGCATAGGTCAGTTGCTTCTGCTGGTTTTCTGTAAGGTTCTCCGGGCGCTTGAGGAAGGCATACTTCATGCCTTTGAGCAAGTCCACGCCCTCCTTGCGGAGATTGGCAGCTTCCTCCTTACGGACATCGTCCACCGCTTCGTTGAGCAGCTTGACGATATGGAAGCGGTCCAGTATGTGAAGTGCGTGCGAGAGCCGTGTTCCTACGACCGTCAGATAGGCCTTCCACATGTCCGTGCAGACATATTGAATGCCCTTGCACCACTCCTGGCCCATCTCATCCAGGAAGGCGTTAAGCGTCGCCTTTTCGCGGCGCTGACCGACGTACAACAGGCGCCGCGCATCACCGCACAGTTGATAAACAACGGTCAAATAGTGATGGCCCTTGCCGTACTGGACCTCATCAATGCCTATTGCGGTAACCTCGGAAATATCGCGATGCTCAAGGCCCCATTCAACGACATAGCGAACCGAGTCATAAACCTGCCGCCAGTTCACACCGAAGCGCTGTGCCACATCTTTCCAGGAAAGAAGCTTGGCCCAATCCGCAAGGTAAAGTGCCAGCGAGCGAGATACCGGAGACTTGCCCACGGCCCACGGTACCGACTCCACCTTCGCCCCGCAAGTCAGGCAATCCGCACGGCGCATGACATAAAAGAAGAGCACGGATATACCCCAAATCGGCACAAAATTGAAACAGCGTTCCGACTGATGGTCGTACACGGTACATCGACTACCGCAACCTGAACACGTACAGCGTGTGCCCTTGCGCGCCCGCACCCTGACAGCGATGTATTTTACGTCCCCCTCAACAACCAGGTTTGCGTCCTCGTAGACAAATCCCTTGTGTTGCTCCACATGATTGAGTAAAGTCTTCAACAGCATCCGGATCTCCTTTGGCGGTCATAACGACCTTGTTGAGTAACCAAAGGATAGACGGATGCTACTTTTTTATGCCAATTTCACCCAC
>JBHEKR010000539.1:0-3645 GCA_041859365.1 Candidatus Hydrogenedentales bacterium | reverse complement strand
ATCCAGGTGACGGTGCTCGGCGTCACGCCGGAAGTGGTCAACCTACCCTGGCCGACGCCCGTGCGCTTACAGGCCTACGACGAAAGTCTGGATATGGTCAAGCGGGTTTGGCGTCCCAATCCGCGTATCGTTTCCAGTGCCCGTGTCGCCCGTTGGCAATCGTTGCCGCTTCCGGACAAGACCATGGATGCCGTTGTCGGTGACGGTGCCCTCTATGTATTGGGCGGCCTTTCCGCATGCTCGGAGGTCCTGGTCGAGATTCAACGGGTACTGAAACCACACGGCATGTTTGCGGTGCGTTGTTTTGTCCGACCCGACTCGTCCGAGACTGTGGAAGACATCGTGGAGGCAGCCTACTCCGGAGAGATCGGCGGCTTTCACGCCCTGAAGATGCGCCTCTCCATGGCGCTGGCGGAGAGTCCGACGTACAGCTTTGAAGTATCAGAAGTACTTAGCGTCTTTACCCGATTGTTTCCCGACCGTGCGTTTCTGTCGCGTCGCACCGGATGGCCACTCGAAGCCATCGACACGATCGATGCCTATCAGCATGCAACGACGCGCTATACCTGCCCGACGTTGTCGGTGCTGAGCGAGATATGGGAACCTTTTTTCAACCTTGAAGCGCTTTGCCACGGCCAATACGAACTGGCCGAGCGTTGCCCGACCTTATGCCTCTTGGCAAAGTGATCCGCCGTGATGTTCTTCAAACGAGCGAAGAATGCTTCGATGACCGGCCGGGGAGCACAGGCGATCCGGCCAGCCTGGCTGCCTGGGTATCTGTATGGCTTGCGCCATCCCTGTTTGCGCGCCCATGTCAGGTTCCCCCGTCTCGTCTCGCAGGATGCGCTCGGACGTATCGACCGGAATCTGACGGAGATGCTGGAGGAGGAGGGTTTGGCGACTTCGGGCGCGTGGCCCAGTTTCCGGGAGGCCGGTATCGAGGCGTTGCCCGAGGCGCTTCTGGCCTGGTTCGCCGCGATACAGGAGGCGGCGGGTTCGCTCGCCCACGCACGCGGGAAAAGTATCGACGCTCGCCTTGACGTGGAGGAACACACTCTGGCGATCCCCTGCTTGCGCTCGGCCTATGCCGAGACTTTGGACATGCTTAACTGGCTGTTGTCGCTGCTCGATTTCGCGGCGAACTCGAGACGGCCCGACGAGGTTGAAAAGAGATTTCCAAAGGTATTGCAGCGTCTTCGCGATAGCGTATTCCAGACTCACAACATCCCCCCCTTTCTGCGCGCGGCCGATGCCATGGGCATTCCCTACGGTATCCTGCCGGGCGGGGTGTTTCAATTCGGCTACGGCGTGCGAGCGCGCTGGCTGGACAGCACGTTTACCGACGAGACCGGCTTCCTCGGTACCCGGATCGCCCAAAATAAACAGGTGACCGGCGAAATGCTTCATCAGGCGGGCATTCCGATCCCTCCCCGCATCCTCGTGGAAAGCCAGCAGGAGGCATTGGTGGCGGCGGAAAAGCTGGGCTATCCGGTTGTGGTGAAGCCCATCGACCGTGATGGTGGCGTCGGTGTATCGGCGGATCTTCGCGATTCCTGGGCCGTGAAAACAGCCTATGCAAACGCCGCCAAATTGTCTCGGAGCGTCCTGATCGAGAAGCATATCACGGGTAAGGATTATCGGTTGACGGTGCACAAGAATGAATTGGTCTCAGCCACCGAACGGGTTCCGGGAGGGGTCGTGGGCGATGGCTTGCGGACCGTGCGCGAATTGATGGAGGAGGTTAACCGTAGCCCTTGGAGGAGCGACAAACAAAAGGGGCACTTGAAAAAGCTGGCGCTGGATGCCGAAGCGCACTCGATGCTCGAACAGGCCAATCTGGATCCCGATGCCATCCCGGCAAGAAACCAATTTGTGCGCCTGCGGCGTACGGCAAACATTTCCCAGGGCGGAGAGCCGATCAATGTGATCGAGCGCGTGCATGACGATAACCGCTTACTGGCTATCCGGGCCGCTGCGACCCTGCGGCTGGATCTTGCCGGGATAGATCTGATCATGCCCGATATCCAACGCTCATGGCTGGAAACCGACGCGGTCATCTGCGAAGTCAATGCGCGTCCCCATATCGGGGTACTCACCAATGCCCATGTCTATCCGCTGGTTCTGCGTAGATTGGTGCCTGGAGACGGTCGAATTCCGGTCATCATGGTACTGGGTGCCCGTCCGGATCAGTCGTTGCTCGCCGGGATCGCCGGAGGCTGTGCACTGGCCGGAGTCGTCGTTGGGATCGCGAATTCCCATGGAGTGGGTATCGGCGAGCGTCAGATCGTCCGGGGCCCCTTGAATCCGTTCGAAGGCGGGCGAGTTCTCCTTCGCGACCCTGACGTGACCGCCGCGGTGATCTTCGTCAACGATACAACGCTGCTCGATACCGGTCTTCCTTGCGATCGGTATAACGCATTTCTGCTGGCGGGATCGTTCTTCACCGATTCCGCCTCGGGACGCGGGCAAGGCCACGAGAATCGGTTGTGTGGGATGATCGCCGCCATCCTGCCCGCGTGTAGCGGGCGGATTCTGACCGTGGAGCATTGTGGGATCGATTGCGGGACCATTTCACGGGACACATCGGCACATCTGATCGATACGCACATCAAGACCGATGAACTCGTGGATGCCATCGTGGCCGAGATTCTGGTGGCAGAAGGGAAACATAGGGCATTTCCCCCTGGCCTGTGAACCAATGCTTCTCGCCTCAAGGAAGAGGCGCCGACAATCAGCGTTCAGGCCATAGACCGGAAATTTTCCGAGAAGCAAGTTGCGGTAACCACAATATGCCAACTGTCATATGCTCGCCATGCCATGCGGGCTCGGACGATCCAGCCGCTTGTTCCCCCGCAGATTCCCGAACACCGGCTCCACCGTCGCGAAACGCCGCCCGATCCAGGACTTGCCCCGGTCACTGTCGATGCGGCGCTTCATCCGATCCAAGGCATTCTCCGGACGGGGCAAGTCCCCGACCTTCACCGCCACCTGTCGCACCGGCGTGGACTGTAACCGTCCAACGTGCCCACCTTGTTGAGGGTACCCAGAGCCTTTGAAGATCCGTGTCCACTCAATTGGAGGATGGACACGATGGATACGAGACTGGTGCAGAGCGGTGGGGTGAAGAAGCGGACCCACCGCCGGCATTCGCCCGAGTTCAAAGCGCGCGTGGTATAGGCCTGTCTGGAGCCGGGGGCCAGGGTGTCTGGGATTGCGCTGGCCCATCAATTGAACGCGAGCCTGGTGCGCCGCTGGGTGAAGGAGTGGAGAGGGGGTGCGCCACGTGGAACCGGTACCGAGCGACCCAGAGAGGTGATAGGGCCGCGCGGGGAGACTCGACCGGCGACCCTGATCCCCGTGGAGATCGTTTCTGAAGAGAGACCGGTAGCGGGTCTGATCGAGGTAGAGATCCGCCGCTTGGGGTGGCGGGTACAGGTCCGCTGGCCGGTGGCATCGGCGCAGACCTGTGCCGACTGGCTGGGAGGCCTGCTCGGGTGATTCCCGTAGAGGCGATTTGGCTGGCGGCGGAGCCGGTGGATGGGCGGCTGGGGATTGACGGGCTATCCCGGCGGATCCAACAGACCCTGGGCCGTTCCCCCTGTGACGGCAGTGCCTATGGGTTCTGCAACCGGGCGGGCAACCGCA
>JBHEKR010000455.1:0-5334 GCA_041859365.1 Candidatus Hydrogenedentales bacterium | reverse complement strand
CAGGCGCAGGACGTTCTTGATCATGCCCATCTTGGCCAGGGCGGCTTTCACGGGCATGGGGTTGGTCTCCAGGAAGAGCGCGGTGCCGAGGGGCAGCATCTTGTAATGCAGTTCCTTCGCCTTGGGGTAGTCGCCCGCGTTGGCGGCCTTGCAGAGGTCGGAGATGAGGCGCGGCACGATGTTGGCCGCGACGGACACGACGCCCTTCGCACCCACGGCCATCATGGGCAGGGTGAGGCTGTCGTCGCCGGACATGACGTTGATGTCGCACTGATGGAGAATCTGGGATACCTGATCGACGCTGCCGCAGGCTTCCTTCACGGAGACGATGAAAGGCACCTTGCTGAGGGCGGCGATGGTCTCGGGGGAAATCTTCGTGCCGGTGCGTCCGGGCACGTTGTAAAGCATGATCGGGATCTGGGCTTGCTCGGCCACGGCGGTATAGTGGGCAACCTGACCGGCGGGGGTGGGCTTGTTGTAGTAGGGTGTGATCAGCAGCGCGCCATCGGCGCCCACTTCCTTCGCGTACTTGGTGAGGCCCACCGCTTCGGCGGTGTTGTTGGAGCCCGTGCCGGCGACAACAGGCACGCGGCCCGCCACGCGCTCGACCACGAAGCGGATGAGGGCTTTCTGCTCGTCATGAGAGAGGGTGGCGGCTTCACCGGAACACCCGCAGGGGACGATGCCATCGGTGCCATTTTCGAGATGAAAATCGACGAGCCGTCCGTAGGCGTCGAAATCGATCTCGAAGTTGTCCTTGAACGGCGTAACCAGTGCGGGGAACGATCCCTGAAACATGACATTGAGCTCCTGCGCAGGCGCTTGGCCTGGGCGATTTGTGAGGTTTGGAAGTGGCCCTTTAGTATCCAGCGGGCCATGCGCAGTTCAGGCCGCGCGGCGCTGGGGGCCGGATTATAACATAGGCGATCTGGTCATGCCTATGGGTCGTATGAGTCGTATGGGTTGTGGAGGCCTTCGGCCTCCAGCCTAAAGCCTAGAACGGTGTATCGTCTTCTTCGTAGTACTCTTCCACGGGGCCATCGTCGTCGAAGGACTGGTACGGGGGTGGTTCGTTGTGACCACCCTCGCCATCGAGGTTTCGGAAGCGCTGGATGTTCTTTTCAAAAAGCAGCTCCACGGGGCCGGTGGGGCCGTTTCGCTGCTTGGCCACGGTCAGCAGGATGACGTTTTGTCTTCCTTCCTGCTCTGCGGCGGGCAGGCGGGAGAGCATCATGACCACGTCGGCGTCCTGTTCGATGGCGCCGGACTCGCGCAGGTGCGAGAGTTTGGGCGCGCCACCGTCGTCCTTCTCGGCCTCGCGGCTGAGCTGGGACAGGGCGATGATGGGACACTTGAGCTCGCGGGCAAGACCTTTGATCGACCGGGAAATCTCAGAAATTTCCACCTGGCGACTTTCCGCGCGGGAAGAACCCTGCATGAGCTGGAGGTAGTCGATGATGAGCAGGTCCAGGGGATGCTGCGCCTTGTGCTTGCGCGCCTTGGAGCGCAATTCGAGCACGCTGATGTTGGGCGTGTCGTCGATGTAGATGTGGGCCTTGTCCAGAAGGGCGGCGGCCTGCTGGAGCTTCGGAAATTCGGAGCGTGCGAGAAAGCCGGATCGGAGGCGGTTACTGTCCACCTGGCCCACCATGCACAGGAGACGGTTGACGAGCTGCTCTTTCGCCATTTCCAGGCTGAAGAGGAGAACGCCCTTGCCGTGGTAATTTGCGGCGTTGGCGGCGACGTTCAAGCAGAAGGCCGTCTTGCCGACCGACGGGCGCGCCGCCAGGATGATCATATCCGAAGGTTGCATGCCGGAAAGCATTTCGTCCAGCTTGTTGAAGCCCGTGGGCACACCCGTAATGCCGCCGTCGTTCTTCATCTGCTGTTCGATGCGCTTGATGCCATCCTGCAACAATTCGGAAACGCGATGGATCGGGTTCAACTGGCGCTGCTGCGCGATGCTGAAGATCTCGGACTCGGCTAGATCGAGGAGGTCGTCCACCTCGCCCTCGGACTTGTAGGCCTCGCCGGCGCAGCGCGTGCAGATGGTGATCAGCTTGCGGCGGAGCGCGGCCTCCAGGACGATCTTGGCGTAGTACTCGACGTTGGCCGAAGTGGGCACGGCGTCCGTCAGCTCGGCGATATAAACCGCGCCGCCGGATTTTTCCAGCGCCCCGTCACGCGTGAGCGCTTCGCTCAGCGTAATCAGATCGATGGGGATGTTTTCCCGTGCGAGCTTCAGGATGGCGCTGTAGATGTGCTGGTGCGCGTCCACATAGAAGGTGTCGGCGGGGTCGTCCCGGAGGATTTCCACCGCCGTGCCGACGGCGTCGGGATTGAGCAACATGGCGCCCAAAACGGACCGCTCCGCCTCAATGTGTTGAGGCGGAGTACGGTCAAAAACGGGGGCTGGCTTCTTCTTGGTTACCAATTAATCGTCATCGTCCCGGTCGTCTTCGGCTTCGGCCGCGGCGAGTTCCGCGAGTTCGGCGTCGGATTTCTTGGCTTCTTCAATGCCCGTGACCCAGACTTTGATTTCGGCTTCGATACCGCCGGGGAACTTCAAAGCAACCTTGAAGATACCCAGAGACTTGATCGGCTCGGCGATCACGAGGTTCTTGCGGTTGACTTCCTGGCCCATTTCGGCCAGCTTCTCGGCGATGTGGCCGGCGGTGACGGAGCCGAAGATCTTGTCGCCTTCGCCCGCGCGCACCTTGATCTCGACGGTGAGCTTTTCGAGCTCCTTCGCGATCTTGGCCTGCTCGGCGCGGCGCTTTTCTTCGCGGCGCTTGATGATCGCCATCTCGTGCTCGATCTGCTTCGCGCTGGCGCTGTCGGCCTTCACGGCCAGGCGGCGGGGGATGAGGAAGTTGCGGGCGTAGCCATCGGCGACCTTGACGGTCTGGCCCATTTCGCCGAGATTTTCGACGTCGTCACACAGGATGACATTCATGGTATTCGTTCCCTTCGTTAGGCTTTACGCGGGCCTGCCTCGCGGGCGGGCCCTTGTAGAACACAGCCAAGGCCGACATTCGCCGGCCCTGTCCAAATGGTACCGCGGGGCGCACGGTGCGCCGGATGCGGCAAAAAGTAATTCAACTCACAGCCCCGGAGGCTAGAAGTCGTGATCGTCCGGGCGATAACTTATGCGCCGGAGCATGGCGATACGGCGAAACCGCATCCGAAAATCGTACCACGTATCGAACAGTCCCAGAATACCGAGCACGGGCCACATGCCGAAGAGCATGATGCCCGTCATCACCATGAAACCAGCGAAGGCGGAGGCCTTGAAGATCGTCAGGGCGTAGAACAGTATGGACACGCCATTCAACACATAAATCCCGAGCAGGGCCAGGGCCGTATTCCACGACACGGCGCGCAACACTGGGCTTTCCCGAAAATCTACGTCTACGAACCACATCAATGCGGCGGCAATAGCCACCCAAACCACCCAGTCCGCCACGCGCATCCGCTGAAATCCGGTGGGCTTGCGTCGGGTCCGGGACTCCGGGTCGCGCTGCCACCGTTCCAGCAGGCTGATCGTTATCGCCGACAGGATCAGAACGGAGGCAAAGGTGGAACCAAAGACCACGTTCTCGTAGTGCAGGTCATACCAGCGGAAGATCTCGATCCACTGGGAATTCACGTTCTCCATGGCCTCGAACTCCGCAATGCGCGCATTGATGAAGATCGTGACGTCATGGCGCGCCTTGCTCCAGGTCAGAAGCATGGGCACAACCATGGCGGCAAATCCCGCGCCGGCGGCGAGCGTCAATTGCCAACCATAACTCCAGCGCCGCTCGATGGCCTCGGCAAGAACAATGCCCATGGTCGCCCCGGCCGCAAGGGCCAGGGCAACCATGAACGAATTCACAACTATCAGCGCCGACACCGCGGCCCAGAGGGCCACGCCGAGCGCCTTTTTCACGTCACCCGAAAGCCGGTAAGTGGCCCCGAGGAGCGCGTAGCAAACTATCGCCAGGGGGTAGGCGCTGGCCGCCATAAAGAGCAAGGCCAGAAAAAACAACCCCATGGATCGCTGGACACCGGGCTTCATGGTTTACTCCGCCTGCGCCAGGATCAAGTGCATCAGTCCGCCGAATAGGGAAGCAGGGAAATCTGCCGGGCCAGCTTGATCGCACGGGTCAGCATGCGCTGGTGCTTCGCGGAGGCGCCGGTGATACGGGCGGGGATGATCTTGCCGCGCTCGGTGATGTAGTGCTTCAGCATGGCGACATCCTTGTAGTCGATATGGACTACGCGATCTACCGTCAAGCGGCAGATCTTCGGACGCTGTATTTTCTTTTTCTTTTTGCGTTTCGCCTTCTTGGCGCGGACCTTGGCCTTGGCCTTGGCGGAAATTTTAGCCATTGTAGGGGCTTCCTTCAGGAGTTGTGGTTAGAAAGGAATGTCGTCTTCGGGAATCGGTTCTTCGATTTCGCGGGGTGCGGGCGCACTGGACGAAGGCCGGCCGCTTTCGCCGCCATAGCCACCGCCGCCGCCATAACTGCCACCACCGCCACCGCCGCCGCGACCGTTCTCGTCCCAATCCAGGGCCGTGATGCGCTGCGCGGCGATTTCAATCTTGGACCGCTTCTGTCCCGAGGCCTTGTCTTCCCAGGAGTCACTCTTCAGCCGACCCTCGACAATAACGGGGCGGCCTTTCTTGAGCTTTTCACCAACATATTCCGCGTACTTGTCCCAGACGGTCGCGTCGATGAAGGAGGTGTCCTCCTTGCGCTCGCCGTTCTTGTCCTTGTAGTAACGGGTATTGGCAATGCTAATCCGGCACACGGCACGGCCCGAGCTGACATACTTCAACTCGGGATCGCGCGTAAGTCGACCGGCTATGACTACGTTGTTCAGATCGGGCACCCGGAGATCGCTCATGCTTCCTCACCTTTCTGGTTTAGTCAGTCATCATCTCGGTCATGTTTCTGGAGGCGTGCGGGAATGATTTCGTCGTCATCGTCGTCATCATCGCGACCGCCCGCGGCGCTCTTGCGCAGGTCTTCTTCCTTGCGGCGGGCCTGCTCTTCTTCGGCTTTGAGCGCGTGCTCGTCGAAGTAGGTCACCAAGTAGCGGATAACCGAGTCGTGCAACTTGAACCAAAGCTCAAGCTTCTGGATAAAGTCCGGATTGGCCTGGAAACGCAACAGAATGTAGTTTCCTTCAGAGTACTTCTTGACCAGATAGGCCAGTTTCCTCTTGCCCCAGATCTCCGAGCGCACGATCGTCCCGCCATTCTGGGTCACGAGGTCTTGCACCTCCTGGGACAACGTCTGGATGTCACCGTCCTCCACATTCGGAGAAGCGATGTACAGCGCTTCG
>JBHEKR010000422.1:0-2932 GCA_041859365.1 Candidatus Hydrogenedentales bacterium | reverse complement strand
AACTTACGAACAGCGGGCATGAATAGCGGGGTAACAAGGGGAGGCGAAACCGAAGGGTGTCTACGTCGAGAAACGACACTCCGATGCCAACGCTGGTACGACGTCTACTCGACCAAGGAACCCAGAAGTGGCCCCTGGATTCTGGACGGTGCGTTGAGTGTACCTCCTTGAGTATTCTACAGAAGAAGGAGATAGCAGAATGTACCGTAAACGACGGAACACGCCCCGGCTTTCAACGCGAAAGTTGCCCTTGCCGCGCTGTCTGGTGGTTACGACAAGAATGGACCCATAGCGGCTATTGCAGGCGGCTGTTAGTTTAACCCCCAATGCGATACACTTAAGGAACTTGCTCCACGTTTACAAGCCATGTATCCACTCTTGATAACTTCATGGAATCCTGCCCCATGAATACCAGCCACAAACTCCCCGCAATGTGAGCAGTGATAGCGAAGCCCTATCTTATTTTCTGCAGATCTGCATCCTCAGTCGCCAACATCCAGTCTCGTCGTTCCCCAGGACTCAAGTTAGGCACTACTGGTCTGTTGCTCATGCATGCGTTTCTTGGCGGATCCGGATACGGCTACGGGGAGTCGGAACTTGCGGGGCTAGCGTCCAGGCAGGAGGCATCCCTCACGGCAGTGGCGGTGAAAACACCCTCGTCCGAGTCGCCACGCGCGGGAATGGAACGAAGCTTTGAAATAGCGCCAGGCGTTCTTGACTGCTTTTCAGGAGTGGAGCGGAGGAAGGAATGCAACAAAGAAACACGGCGCGCCTGCCATCCTCATGATACTGAACGTATGAACCGTCTGGCCCCTCTACTATCCAATAGTCACCCGGTTTCTTCCATCCCGTTTACTCTGGTACATGAGCGCATCCGCTCGATTGAGCACTTGCTCGATCTTGTCCAGCGGATTCACTACGACGGCTCCGATTGAGATGGTGACCAGAAGGGTGGCACCGCTGATATCTGCGCTGGATTTTTCCACCAGAGCACGAAGACGTTCCGCTAGTACTTTCAATTGTGCCTGATCCAGATTAGGCAGGATGGCGATAAATTCTTCGCCGCCCCAGCGAGCGAGGAAGTCGTAGGTACGCATCGCGTTCGCCAACGTTCTGGCGACCATCTTGAGGGCCAGATCGCCGATAGCATGACCGTGCTTGTCATTGATGGACTTGAAATGGTCTATATCGATGAAAATGAGACCGAGGCTTGAGGCATTTCGATTCATTTCGTCGAATTTGGTTTCGAGCATTTGCTCGGCATAGCGACGGTTGCCCACGGCGGTCAGCGGACACAGCAGCGCCTGGGCCGTGAGCTGCTCAACCTGGGCAAGCGCACTCATTTCCGTGGTGACATCGTGAAAAGTTTCCAGACCGCCGACCACTTCGCCATTTTCATCCCGAATAGCAACCGTCGTCGTGATGATGGGCACGCGATGCCCTGTTTTGTGATGGAGAAAGACCCGGGCGGTACGGTTCTCGCAATCCAGCATGGTCGCCGCCAAAGGGCACGCCCCTCGACAGAGAGACCTGCCATCCAGATCGGTGTGCATCAGGATATTGTCTGCGCAGCAGCGACCGAGAACTTCCTCCGCGCTGAATCCTGTAATGCGCTCCGCACCCTTGTTCCAATACTGAATCCGTCGGTGCGTGTCCGTGAAGTAGACGCCCTCGCTCAAATTGTCCAAGAGCATGCGATAGAGCGTGTCGTTCTGAAAAAGGGCGCACGGCATCGCTAGATTCCTTCCAGTTACTTTCTCGGGGTGCCCTCGACCCCAATGAACCTCGATCATGCGTCATAGGTGTCCGACAATTCAAATCCTGGCGGGACCAACGCCCCATTTGTGCGGTCCGACGAAGTCTTTCCCAAGGCCTCTGGCGCGAATAAAAGCGCCATAGGCGCGCAAAAATGCACATCGACTCACTCTGGAACGAATTCGACGGGGTTTTTTCCCCGCTTTTAAGCTTCGTGGCTGCCGTGAGGTTACCTTCGAGTCCTGCCGCCTGGGAGAGATTCGTCCACTCCGATTCAGGAGCGTGCTAGTTTTGTCCTACTATAGCGCTTCGTTCTATTGGTCGCTTGCAGTGATGTTTGATCTCCAGTCAACGAAGGACTAAGATAATGCAACGTCCTGACGATCAGGGGAGTCGATCAGGAGGTTGAATGGATACGTGTGCCACCGTCAATCGTGGCACCGTTTCGGGATACAAGCGCATGTTTTCCCACTACATATTCGCCGCCTCCAGCCGCTCCGCGGCGCTATTTCAATCCTCCCGCAGCGGTGCTGCCGCGCGCAATCTTCTCGGCGCCTGGGCTCTTCTGGTGGCCGGCCTGGCGATTACAGGGTTCGCCACGCAGCAAACCAGAGCGACCGAAAAAAATGCTGTCCAACGGGAGCTGGAGTTCGGTGCCAACGAAATTCAGCTCAATGTGGCCACCCGACTGGAGGCCTGTGCTCAGGTACTGCGAAGTGGGGCTGCACTGTTTCAGGGTTCGGAGACCGTCACCCGCGAAGAGTGGCGGGCATTCGCCCAGGGACTCCAACTTGAGAAGCAACTTCCCGGAATCCAGGGGGTGGGTTTTGCTGCCTTGATTCCGAGGGAGCAGCTTGCGCTGCACGAGGAGGAAATTCGCGGTCAAGGGTTCCCGGATTATCGGGTAGTTCCGGAAGGCGACCGGGAGACCTACACGTCCATTATCTACCTGGAGCCGTTCCGGGACCGAAATCTCCGTGCCTTTGGCTACGATATGTTTACCGAGTCTGTGCGTCGCACGGCCATGGAGCGGGCTCGAGACGAGAACACGGTTGCACTATCCGGCAAAGTCACGCTGATTCAAGAGACCGATCAAGAGGTTCAGGCCGGCACCTTGATGTACATTCCGGTATATCGCAGAGGCCTGCCGCTGGAAACCACTGCCCAGCGCCGAGAG
>JBHEKR010000106.1:0-22184 GCA_041859365.1 Candidatus Hydrogenedentales bacterium | reverse complement strand
CAGGGCCGCCAGCACGGGTTCCTTCCCTGGTGCTGGTGACCAGGCGGCGTATTTGTAGACTTCGGCGCTGGTGGCGCCGTAGCAGGGTTGGAACCAGGGGAAAACCCAGGCGCCGTCCGCGCCGGAGGCCGCGAGGGCCTCCGCACGGTCATACCAGCGGTCCATACACGGGATGTAGGGCAGACCCGGGGCCTCAAAGGCCAGTTCGGGTTCGCTCTTCAGGAATACGGGGATCCCCCGGGCTTTACACGCAGCGATCTGGCTCTTCGCCCGATCAGTTGGACCGATGAGATCGATGCTGTAGTCCCAGACGAGCTTGTTGACCCCGCCCTCTTTGACCACGGTCCCGTCTTTCTCGATTTCTGTGAGCAGGGCGGTGCCCGGCATGAGCTTTTCGATGAAACCCGACTGTGTATCGTCCGCCGACCAGAACATGCTGGCGGAGTAGGGCCAGGCCACGACAAGGGCTTCGGGGTTCGCCTCGCGCGCGGCGGTGGCCAGGGCATTGCAGAGATTGGACACGACCCTATCCGCGCCGAGGGGTTCGCAGCGGGCGCAGTTGGTGTGGCCGATGGTGACGCCTGCCGGGCGCATGAAACAGTGCTGAAACTCCTCGCCGCCGATGATGATCAGGATTCCGTCGAGTGGAATGGCCTCAAACAATCCCCGGATGGATTCCTGTAGATACTGGCGCATCAGGGCGGCTTCCGTGCAGAGGAGATAGCCTTTTGGGGGCTGATCGAGGAAGTAGAGCGCCTCCGCACCGCGCAGCTCGGGATGGTTCGCGAAGATGGGGGCATCGGCGGGATAGAAGTCCCACATGCGCAGGGGCAGGTAGGTCTTCAGGCCATAGCGCCGGGCCTCCCGTGCGCTCTGCGCCAGGCGCTCCAGCAGTTCGGGCTTCTGGAGGGCCCCGAGTTCTGGTATGGTCGTGCTGGAGGACAATTCGTGAAGGCGGGCGGCGGCGTAGGCCCGCGATCCGATTTCGGGCGTGAGGATGACGGCATTGTTCCCCTGAAAGACCACGTCTCGCAGGGAGCCCATCCAGGGCACCGCACCGACGCGTGTTTCCAGTCGCGGCGAAATCGTGGTCTCCCCCAGCACAAGGATAGGCGCTGCGCGAAACCCGATGCGATCGACGAGTTGAACGACGCCATTGCGCAATCCGGCGGGACTGGCCGAACGCACCACGACGCTGTCGGCGGCGACGGAAATGGTGAAGGCATCCGAGGGCGGGGCGATCTCGGCATCTGTGTGGAGTACGACTGCTTTGCCCTTCGCCGCCAACGTGTCTGCTTCCCGCCGAATGGGAAGATCGAGCCCCATGCGTTCCTTCAGGAACTCCGCCAGATGCTCCGCATTGAGCGTGGTCACGGGGTCGGCCGCCTCGTCCACGACGATGACCCAGTCCGGCGCGATTGCGACCTCGTTCTCGGAAGCGACCGCGCCGGGCTCGGCGGTGAAGCGCGCGAAATAATCGTGGGACAGAAAGGAAAAGGGCCCCGCGAGATAGGCGTCATCCACGGTGTCAGCGAGGACGGAAGATGCCCCGATTAAGGCGACAAGTAGAATCGGCAGGTGGCGCATGGCAACTCCTTTGAAGGCAGGAACAGCCGCCCCGGCGCGCTGGGTCAATGCCGGGAGTCGCGGGACGGGCGCGTGATATGGGAGTCTATCCGATTGGCTGGTGTGGCGAAAAGAGCATTGAACGCGAGGAGTTGAACGAAGGGTGAAGGGCTAATCTCCTTTGGCTTGGGGTGATGCCGATGCTTTGCACGCAGAGGCGCGGAGGCGCAAAGAATTGTCTAATGCGTCAGTCCCTGCGGCGTCAATCCATGATCCAGGTGTCGCCTTTTTTCTTGAGGTTGACGGACATTTTGCCGCCTTCGTCGTTGAAGACGATGGTGGTGTTGTCGCCGCGGATGTAGAGACCTTTGAGGGATTTCTCGCGGGTGTCGGGGTCGGAGACCATTTGTTTGGTCATGGCGATGAACTGCTCTTTGCCGACCTGGGCGATGAAGTCGTCCATTTGTTTGGCTTTTTCGGGGGTGGTCATTTTCTTGACGGTATCGAGGTCGCCTTTGCCCATGGCTTCTTCGAATTTGAGGTAGGTTTTCATCTGGACGCTGTTCATAGCTTCTTTGCCGGCGAGCGTGGTTACGGGCGCGGGTTTGCTCACGGGGGCGCTGAAGGTGATTTCGTAGGCGTAGGACGGGGTGCCGAAGTCGGTGCTGCCTTCGCCTGAGCCGTCGACGGCGCCGCTGAGGATGCCTTTTTCGACTTTCAGGCTGTCGACGCCGCCCGCGCCGCCGCTGAGGGTGAAGAAGGGCATGGAGGTTTGGGGGTTGTCGAGGGTGGCGTAGGTGGTGCCGTAAACTTCGGGGGTCTCGGCTTTCGGGTCGAAGCGGAGGAGGACGCCCTGGAGTTTGCCTTCGCGAGCGAGGGCGTCGAGGTTGAAGAGGCTGGGTGATTCGAGCTCGGACTGGGGGATTTCTTTGTCGCTGAAGAGGACGCGGAGCTGGGGTCCGTCGCCCATGCCTTCGGTGTCGTCGAAATCGACGACGAGAACATGCTTGAGTTCGATATCGTTGTCGCCGATGGTGAACCTGGCATTAAGCTTGGTCTCCTCGGCCGTGGCCAGGGCGAGGAAGGCGCAAGCGAGGAGGGCGACTGAGCATTTAAACATGGGTTCTCTCCGTTGGTTTGAAAGGAGTCCGCCGCTGCCGGACCACATCTTGGGATACGGCCATCAGCATATTCCTATGCGTGCGTTGAGTCAATAGTAGCTATGGGGCGGCTTCCGACTACTCCTGAGCCTTGCCTGCTCTTTCCGGTGCGCCGTCGGCGCTCATGACGCTGCCCTGTTTCTCCATATCGTCGATGACTTGCTGGAGCATGGCGCGCACGGAGGCGGCCTGGGGTGAGAGCGCGGCGTGATCGAGGGGTTTGGCCTCGTCGGGGTCGGTGGGGATATGGAAGAAAGGGCCGTCCGCGTAGAGTTTGTATTCTGTGGTCCGGGCGGTGCGGCCGCGGCGGGCGTTGTTGTCGCCCCATCGGGGATCGTAGTGGGAATAGAGCCAGGGCTTGGGCTCGTAGGGCTGGCCCTTGAGGAGTGGCAGAAAGCTGCGGCCGTCGAGCGGCTCCGGGTAGTTGTTGATGCCTGCCGCCTCCAGCAGCGTGGGGAAGAAATCTTCGAAGCCGATGAGGCCGTCGTAGACTTTGCCGGGGGCAATGGTTCCGGGGCACCAGGCGATAAGGGGCACATGGGTGCCGGCGTCGGAGAGGCTGCCTTTGGCCCCCTGCAGGGTCCGGCCCTGGAAGGGGGACGCGATGGAGCGGTTGGTGCCGTTGTCTCCGGTGAAGAAGAAGAGTGTATTCTCCGCGAGCCCGAGGGCCTTGATGTGGTCGATCAGCTCCCCCACGTTTTTGTCCATGTGGGTGATCATTTCGGCGAAGTGCTTGTCGTCCTGCGCATGGCGATCGCCGGCCCACTCGTCGCTTTCGGGGGTGGGCACGAAGGGGTTGTGGGGGGCGATCATGGGGTAGTAGAGGAGGAAGGGCGCGTCTTTGCTTCGGGAGACAAAGTCGAGGGCGAAGCGCGAAACGAGATCGGGACCGTAGGCGTCCGGGTCGCGATCAAGAAACGTGCCGTTCTGCTCGATGAGGGGGTTGGCGTAGCGCTCTCCGTCTTTACGCTGCTTCGAAAGTTGCCAGAGACAATACTCGTCGAAGCCGAAGTGTTTGGGCAGGCTGCTATCGAAGCCCAACTGCCACTTGCCCGCAATGGCGGTCCTGTAACCGGCGTCCTTCAGGGCGTGGGCGAAGGTCTTCTCCTTCGGATTCAGATAGCCGAAGGCGGTGTAGTTTCGGAAGTTGTATTTGCCGGTCATGATCTGGTTGCGCGTCGGGGTGCAGAGGGGCTGGCTGTAGGCGTGGGTGAAGCGCATGCCGTCCTGCGCCATCTTGTCGAGGTTGGGCGTTTGGTAGTGGGTGCTTCCGTTCGCGCCAAGGCACTCGTAGCCCAGATCGTCCGCCATGATGAGGACGATATTGGGTGGCGCGGCATGAGTGATCCCGGGCCGCCCTGCGAGGCCCAGGAGTGCCAGCACGATAATGATGTGACGGGCGAAAGACGGATAGGTCATAGTCATTCCTTTCCGGTGCCCGGAAGCGGGCGCGGCTTAGAGCATCACGTGGGGATGGTATTCTTCGCATGTGTCGAGACAATAGCACACATTGGCCTGATGCAGGATGTAGTCATTTTCCGGGCATGACCAGTTGGGCCAATTGAGGGTAGCAGTTGACGCGCGTGCATGCAATCCGTTCCAATAGACTTCGATGTGCGCGAACCACGATGCTGGAGAGATCGACCTGATGTTCAGACGCCCCCATGCCTTCACACCCGGACCATGGCTTGTATGTGTACTCCTGTTGCTCGTGCCGAGCCTGGGAGGCGTCGCCGCGGAGGCGTCTCTGGGGGCGAGCGCGAGCGGGCACTACCTCCGCTTTCGGGAGCGTACGCTCTTGGTCGCCGGTGACAGCGGAACGCAGTGTGTGCTGCAGAACGGCAATCTGGACTTTCGCCGCTGGATTGATGATTGCGCCGCTTCGGGATTGAATACGGTGCATGTCTGGTCTTTTGTTGCGCCGCGACAGAAGCTGGATGGGTCCGAGCTTGAAGCGCGCTATGGCTACATTTATCCCGGGCTCACGCCGTGGGCGCGCAAGACTTCGGGTGCGCGTGCGCACGACGGCGGATACCAGTGGGACCTTCATCAATGGGATGAGGAAGGCTACTGGCCTCGATTTCGGGCGCTCTGCGCGGCGGCGCGTTCGCGTGATCTGCTTCTCGGCATAACGGTATTCTGGGGCTGGCCCAAGCATGGGTCGGACTGGAACTATCATCCGTTTAACGTGGTGAACGGCGGGCCTATTTCGGAGGAGCCCCGTCCCCACGTGACGCTGGTGCAGCAGATCGCCTCGCCCGGCACGGAGGTGTTGAGGGAAGCGTGGTCGGAGGCGTGGCCCCCTGCCAAGAAGAATCAGTGGCATTGGGAGCGCTTTGCGGAGAAACTCATCACGGAGACGTCCACCTTCGACAACGTGTTTTTCGTGTTCATGGACGAGCACTCCTATAGCGATGGGAATGGCGCGGAGCATTTTCGAGATTTTTTTCAGAAGCGGGGTTGCCTGTGGACGGATCGGGAAATTCGCCGCGCAGACGTAGACTTTGTGTTTGACCCGGTTACGCTTCGGGAGGAGGGCGGCCGCAATCCGGAGTGCGTGGAGCGCTTCCTTCGCGCGCCCGCACGTCCCTTTATGATCCTGGAGGGGGGACCCTATCAGGGGGAGATTGCCCGGGTAAGTTTCTGGACGGCGCTGATTGGCGGGGCGGGCATGGTCTACCACAACGACGCCGAGCAGGAAACGGTGCATACGGGGATCATGGGCTACGATCCAAAGGTTCCCGGCGGCGATACGGGGGCGACGCGACGGCAGTGGCTTGGCATAGCGAGCCGCTTCTTCAACGGGTCGATACCGGAGCTTAACGCGATGGCGCCACACAACGAGCTGACGGGCAAGGGCGCCTTCTGTCTTGCGCAACCGGGATTGACCTATGCTGTATACGCTCCACCGGGTGGTGATGGAGCGGTGCGTGTGGATCTTTCCGGCGCTCCAGGGCGCTTTACGGCGCGCTTTTACGATCCGGCAACGGGAAACTGGCAAGAGTCTCAGACACTGGAAGGCGGCGCGCGGGTGACCCTTGCGCGGCCCTCCCCCTCGGACTGGGCGCTGTTGGTCACGAAAGTAACACACTGACCGAGAAATGAAATGCGCAATGGCCCGCAAACGGGCCTGGAGGCGAGAGACACGTGAGGCTACTGTTTGCCCTTCTGTTATGCCAGTTCAGCTCGGGACTGGAACTTCCCGCGGGCTTTGACCCGGTGGCCTATTATCTTCCCTCCGCCGGCGATCGGGGTGATTTGGAGTCTCCCCGGGGTGCGGCGGAACTGGCAGAGGGGCTGGTGGCCCATGGTACGCCGGAGAGTCTTGCCGTGGCGGAGTCGGTGCTTGGGGCCGTGCTCGACGCGCAAGAGACGCGGGAGGGCGCTGCACACCGGGGGAATTTTCGCTGGCGTTTCGCCGAAGGCGCGATTGGCGATCTGAATTCCGTTGAGTTTACGCTGCGCCATCTGATTCCACTCATGATTGTCCATGGTGATCGCCTTTCGGGGCCGTTGCGCGCGCGGATGGACGAAGCGATACGCCTTGGGCTGGAGGAGATTGCGCGCAAGAACGTGGACATTTCGTACACGAACGTCGCGGCGATGGACTGTATGAACTCGATTCTGGGCGGTGAGTTGCTCGGCGAGTCCGTGTTTTCCGAGCGGGGCTACGCTCGGCTGAAGGCGCTTGAGGCGGAGACCCTGAGCCACGGTACTTTTCGGGAGTACAACACGCCGACGTATACCCGTGTGACGCACGAGGCCCTGACCCGCATCGCACGTTACACCACAAACAGCGAAGCGGCGGTGCGCGCGCGGGCCTTGCGAGCTCGACTTGCGCTGACGGCAGCGCTGCACCTTCACCCCGGCAGCGGGCGCTGGGCGGGGCCGCATGGCCGAGGGCACTACCTGAGCCGTCCGGCGGAGATTGAGGCGGAGCGAGGCTACCTCGATCAGTGGATCGCGATGGGGAATGCGCCCGTGGGCTTTCAGGCCATGCTGGACGGGCGTCCCCTGCCCTATTTCGTGTGGGAATCGGCGCACGAAGGGCTGGGGCTGGGCCTGATGACCTGGATGGATGAGGCATTTACCATGGGCACCTCGACCCGTGAAATCAGCCGGCAGAGCAGTGTGTTTCTGGTTCAGGGGATGCGCTCCGACGGGGCCCGGCCGGCGCTGGCCTACGCCAAATACCTGATCGACAGCCCGGAAGACGGCGGCGAGGCGTCTGCCCGAATGGGCCGCAGCGAGCAGGGCAAGTTTCTTGGTGTGCAATGGGGAACACGGGCGATTGGCCTCTATGCGCCCCGCACGCTGGAACATCCCGGCAGCGTGGTTCCTGCGTCGCTGAACCGGTTTCGGAGTGCGAAGGCCGTGGTGGAGTTTTCGGGGCGCGAGGAGAACGATGGTCAGTGGGCGGGGACCGCGTTTGTGGGTGAGTTCCCGCATGCGCTGAGTGCGGATGAGGTGGTGGTCGTGGAGTGCGGGAGTGCGTTTGTGGCCATCCGCCCGCTTTCACGGGACGATCTGGGCCACGGGGCGCCCCTGCGGCTGGTGCGTCGCGACGACGGCGTGCTTGCGCTGGAGATGTACAACTATCTCGGGCCGGAGACCGTATTCTGGGAGATGGACCGGGAGAGCCGGTTTTTTCAGGGGAAGCCGAGATGCGGCTTTTATGCGGAGACGGCCCCGGTTTCCGCGTATGCGGATGGGGCGGCCTTTGCCCGAGAGGTGGCTTCGGGAAGCTTCGTGGATGAGGCGTCGCCGCCGGTCACGAGTTACCACGATGGCGCGGTAAGGGCGTGGTCGGTGGGCTATGATCGCGGCGGAAAGACCCTGGGAATCGAGATTGATCTTCTCGCCTGGTCGCTCACACGGCGCTGGACCGAGGCGGGCGCACTGGACTGGCCGCTGCTGGAGTCTCCGCTGGCCCGGCAGGACGGGAGCGGCCACGTGGAGGTGGGCGGGGCGTCGCTGACCTGCGGTCCACACCCGGCATGGCTTTTTTCGCTGCCAGACGGGGACGTCTATGTCGCCGGGTATCATGGCGAGGCCGCGCCTTTCACATTGGAGACCCCAACGGGGCGCGTCGAGATTCCATCGATGGGCACGGGGGTTGTGACCTGGCGGCAGGGTGAAGTGGATGTGGATGCAATGTATACGGGCAAGATATCGATCGAAAGGCGTACGCGGTGATTCATGCGCGCGATTGCCGGTTCTTTTATTCGCTTCGAGTCGAGTGATATTATTTTGTCCGCGCCTCTTAACCCGCGTCGTTGCCATGTCCTTTCCGAGATAGACCTGCCATGAAGTTCAGCCTGCTCCACGTGATCCTGACCACCCTGCTCACCCTGGCCTGCACCGGGTGCGCGACGGTGGAGAATCTGCCCGCGCGGATCGAGCTGTCGGCCCGCGTGGTAAATGTGACGCGGTTTCTGCCGGACGGCTTCGCGCAGGACGGCAGTGTGAGCTATCAAGCGGAGATTCAGGAGGCCCTGGACGACAGCCCGGACGGGGCGACGATCGTCTTCCCCCCTTCCATCTACCGGCTGGAGTCCAGCCGGGGTCTGCGGATTCCCGCGAACCGGACGGTGGTGCTGGATGGGGCGACCTTTCTCCTTGCGGGGGAAATCGACGAGGACGGTGAAGCTTTTCTGCTGGACGGTGTTTCCGAGGTGACGATCCAGGGCGGAACGATCATCGGCCGTCGGGATGTGTGGGCCGAGTCGGTCAACGTGGCGGGAATCCGGGTGCGTGGCAGTGGCAGTCACATTCGGGTGGAGCGGACGCGCTTTTATGACCTTTCCAGTAATGCGGTGGGGGTGTTTGGCGACAGCCTTGACCATCCCATTCGCAATATCTGGATTGTGGATATTTACGCGGAGAATTGCTGCAATCTTTATTATGATTACCTGACGGATAAGCGAGGCCCGGCGGAGGGCAGCGTCCGCGAGGATCAAGGCAGCGTGTGCCTTTACAATGTCTCGGATTTCGTGGTGCGCGGGTGCTATCTGGATGGATCGCGGTCGGACGGCACGCACTTCAAGAGCTGCCGCAACGGCCAGATCACGGACAATCAGATTTTGAACAGCGAGATGGGCGGCTTCTTCCTGGAGGGCTGCCAGAACGTGATCGCGACGGGCAACATTATGCGGAACAATGGATCACGGGGCTGCACGATCGAGCGGGACAGTACGGACTGCGTGCTGAGCGACAATATCGTGGAGCGGAGCGGTCGCGAGGGACTGTGGGCGCCGGATGTGGCGCGGATTGTGGTGTCGGGCAATCTCTTTCGCGAAAACGGCCAGAAGGACGACGCGGATAAGGATTCGGAGATCCGGATCAACGACGAATCGCGCTATCCCACGGTGCCGGCGGATATCCGCATCGAGGGCAACATTTTTCAGAGCACATCCCACTGCAACAGCGTGATCCAGGTGAATGCGGGTGCGGGGCCGGGGATCGCGATCTGCAACAACTCCTTCACGGGGCCGGTGCGTGAACTGGCGATTGAATCGAGTTTTGAGGTGATCGTGACGGGGAATGCGGGGCTGGATTGACTGCGGATCAGCCGTAGACCTCCGTGGGGCGGCGACACAGAACGAGGACGTCATCCAGCGGATGCCGAAAGCCGCCCTCGATGTGATGTTCTTCAAACTACTGCTTCAGTGCTCTACACGATCCGGTCGGGTATATTGCTGCATGATCATGCCGCCGGTAATGTTGACCACGTCGCTGAAGCCGTGCTGTTTCAGGATGCGCGCGCCGACGTGGGCGCGGAGTCCGGACTGGCAGATGACGGCGGTGGGCAAGGCGGGATCGAGGGTGGCCAGGCGATCGCGCAATTCTTCCACGGGGATATGAATGGCGCCGGGCAGTCGCATCTGAGCGAACTCGGCGGCGGTGCGCACGTCCACGATCTGGAAACCTTCAAGATCCACTTTCGGCGAGGTGATGGGCGTGGTGGCGTCGAGGTGGTTGGCGGCGACGAAGGCGGCCATGTGGATGGGGTCTTTCGCGCTGCCGAAGGGCGGGGCGTAGCACAGATCCACCGAAGCCAGATCGAAGACGGTGGCGCCAAATTGCATGGCGGTTGCAATGACGTCGATACGCTTGTCTACACCATCCCCCCCCACGGCCTGGGCGCCGAGGACCTTGCCGCTGGCCGGATCGAAAATCAGCTTGAGGATCATCCGCTGTGCGCCGGGATAGTAGCCCGCGTGGTTGCCGGCGGAGACGGTGACGGCGAGGGCATCGCGCTGGAGACGCAGGGCGAGCTTTTCACTGAGGCCGGTGGAGGCGGCGACACAGTCGAATACGCGCACGATGGCCGAGCCGAGTACCGTGCCCATGGGTCGTGCGTGGCCCGTGGCGGCGTGCTCGCCGGCGATGCGACCCGCGCGGTTGGCCGGGCCCGCGAGGGGAATGCGCATGGCGGTGCCCGCGAAGGTATGGGGATACTCCACGGCATCGCCCGCGGCGTAGATATCGGGGTTGCTGGTCTGGGCGAGGTCGTTGATAACGATGCCGCCCATGGGGCCGATGGCGAGGCCAGCAGCCTTGGCGAGCTCCGTGGACGGGCGCACGCCCATGCCCAGGATCACCACGTCGGCCGGGAGCACGGTGCCGTTGTCCAGCACCACGGCGGTGACAGATTCACCTTCGGATTCAAAGCCTTTGAGGCCCGCGCCGGTGTGCACGCCCACGCCATGCTTGCGCAGTTCCTCCTCCACGATGGCGGCCATTTCGGGGTCGAGGGGCGCGAGCACCTGGGGCGCAAGCTCCACCACGGAGACCTCCATGCCGAGCTGGTGAAACTGCTCGACCATCTCCAGGCCGATGAACCCGGCCCCCACGACAACGGCGCGCTTTGGCGCGCGCTGTTCGAGGAAGGCCTTGATGGCGTCGGTATCTTCCACATTACGCAGGGCAAAAACGTTGGATTCGCGCGCGCCGGGAATATCCGGCACGATGGGCGCCGCGCCGGGCGCGAGGATGAGCTTGTCGTAGTGGAGGGTGAAGCGCTCGCCGGTTGCATGATTGATGCCTTCGACCTGCTTCTCCAGGGGGATGATCCGGGTGACTTCGTGGCGCAGCTTCACGTTTACGCGGAAGCGCTGCTCGAAGAGGGACGGCTTCGCGACGAGAAGCTTCTCGCGGTCCTTGATGTCGCCTCCAAGATAGTAGGGCAGTCCGCAGTTGGCAAAGGAGACGTAACCGTCTTTTTCGAGGAGGGTAATCTCCGCCGATTCATTGCAACGGCGCGCGCGGGTGGCCGCACTGGCGCCACCGGCAACGCCGCCAATGATGAGAATTTTTGTGGGCTGGATCATGTCGTTACTCCTTGCTAGGCGCGCGGGGACGCGTCACTTCGATGATGGACCCCCGCGATATATGATACGCTACAGCCACCTGAAATCAACTAATGGAGTTCTGAATGAAAACACTGCTGATCATGCGCCATGCCAAGTCCTCCTGGGAGGAGGAAGGTCAGCCGGACCATGAACGCCCCCTGAACGATCGGGGGCTCCGCGATGCGCCCCGGATGGGGCACTATCTGATGAAGAAGGGCTTTGCGGCGGACGCGATACTCACATCGAGCGCGCGGCGAGCGCGGCGCACGGCGGAGATCGTGGCGTCGGCGATGGACCGGGCGGACCGTGTGGAAGTCATCGATGCGCTTTACCTGGCCGACCCGCTGGTGTACCTGGCTTCGCTGCGCCACCTGCCCGACGAGATCCGGGTGGTGCTGGTGGTGGGGCACAATCCAGGCATCTCCGAATGGGCCACGAAGCTGACCCGGCGGCAGGTGGAGCTGCCTACCGCCGCGGTGGCGTGTGTTACATTACCGATCAACGAATGGACCACCATCAACGGCGGAACACCGGGCATGCTGCTGGACTTGTGGCTGCCGAAGAAGATCGACGGATGATAAATTTTGAAAGCATCGTCCAGCGGGAGCACGGACTTTCCAGTCCGTGATTTTCGTGCGACTCGGTCGCACGATACGCGGGTAGGAAAACCCGCGCTCCCGATTGGCCACTGTCTTGATGGAACAAATCAATTTCTCCGAGTACTGCCATGATTACCGATATCCTCCAGATCGACCACAGTTGGAGCGCCGAGCAGCGCCTTGCCGCGGAGCAGGTCCGCCGCTTTGTAGATGAGCAGGTGCTGCCGTGTATTGGCGCGCACCACCAACGCGAGACTTTTCCCGAGGAACTCGTCGTGCCGCTTCGGGATTTGGGGATTCTGGAATCCATCGCCGAGGACGCGCTTGATCCCATCACCTATGGGCTCATCAGCCGCGAAATGGAACGGGGCAGTTCGGCCCTGCGCAGCATTTTGAGCGTGCAGGGTTCTCTGGTCATCGGGGCGATCCAGCAATTTGGCTCTTCGGAGCAGAAGACCCGCTGGCTGGGTCCGCTGGGGCAACTGGAGGCCTGGGGCTGCTTCGGCCTCACCGAGCCGGACTACGGCAGCAACCCGGCGGCGATGCAGACCCGCGCGGAACGCTGCCCGGGTGGCTACCGTCTCAACGGCGCGAAATGCTGGATCACCAATGGCGTCCGCGCCGATGTGGCCGTGATCTGGGCAAAACGCGAGGGGCAGGTCTGCGGGTTTCTCGTGGAAACGGACCGCCCCGGCTTCAGCGCCTCGCTCATGAAGGGCAAGTGGAGCTTTCGCAGCAGCGAGACGGCCCAACTCCACCTCGACAACGTGGAAGTGCCCGAGAGCGCGATGCTCCCCGGCGCGACCAGCCTCGGCGCGGCGCTCAAGTGCCTGGCCCGGGCGCGCTACTCCATTGCGTGGGGCGTCTGCGGCGCGGCCCAGGCCTGTCTCGAAGAAACTCTCGACTACGTCAAGACCCGCATCCAGTTCAGCGGCCAGCCGCTTGCCAGCCACCAACTCATCCAATACAGGCTCGCCTGGATGTGCGCCGATATCGCGGGGATGCTCCTCATCGCGAAGCAACTGGGCGAATTGAAGACGGCAGGCGCCCTCGACCCCGTGCAAATTGCTCTGGCGAAGATGAACAACTGCCGCAAGGCCCTGGAGATCGCCCGCACCTGCCGGGAACTCCTCGGTGCCAATGGCATCCACGACGAATACCACATCGGGCGGCGGATGGTGGATCTGGAGACGGTGTTGACCTATGAAGGCACGGAGCATATTCATGCGCTGACGATTGCGGCGGCGATTACGGGGATTAAGGCGTTTGGGTAAGGGGATTCGCCAGCATCACCAATCGAGTCGGGCAACCCAGATATTTCACCACGAAGGCACGAAGTTCACGAAGGGAAGTGCATACTTCTACCAGATGACTTCGTAGCCTGTAGTATCGACACCCAGTCCAGCGAGGCGCTTGAGGGTGGCTTTTCTGTCATCGGTGGGCAGCAACTTGCAGGCTGTGTGGTATTGCTTCCAAGCGGCGGGTAGATCCTTGAGTGCTTCGTAGGCTTTGCCCATATTATAGTGGGTGTTCGCTTTCTGGTCGGGCGTTACATCGATGTATATGCGTATAGCCTTCCCCTCATGGGCCTTGTTGTACTTCTCGACGCGCTCCATAACCGCGGTTGCACGATCAAGCACCTCTTGGTAGCGTTTGGTCCGTAATAACACGAGCGCCAGATTGTTCTCCGCCTGCACCGGATTGCCCAAGCCGCTTCTGGTGAGATTCCGAAACCACTTCTCTGCGGTGACATAGTCTTTTGCGCGATACGCTTCGATGCCGAATTCTTCCATATGCCCACGGCTCAGCGTTGACGCGTGGTCCAGGACATAGCGCTCACCGTCGTAGGCATAAACGTCAACGACATACGTCGGGTTAGTTCGATGGCCCCGATAGGCACCGACTATTAATTGGGCATACCCATTCTTTGACTCGCCTAGACTTCCATAGTTTGTGCCCATATCGGTCCCCCCGATATGCTCAAAATTTCCGTTTATCTCCTGATAGATTTCGAACCATGGGCCGCCCGTCCCCATGTCAACAGGACGCGGTTCAAGAAACACCTCTGCTTTGCCATCGTTGTTCAGATCGATTTTCTGGATGATTGTTGGCTTACCGCGCTCCCCCAGATCTTCAAACGTGTTGGCCTTCAACAGGGCGGCGAGGGCCTCTTCGTTCACCGACGCACCCAGCCCGTCTCCATGCTCGTAGACATCCGGGTATATATAGATATCGTCTGATGCCGCGCCGAGGCTGGCAATGATGATGAGAGCGGTCCACATCTTTGACTCTCCCTTTCCCCTGGATCTTGTCTGCGCCCTAAGCAAATGGATTCTCTTGGCGGAAGCTTATCACAGCAGCAACGGCTTTTTGTTTTCAGTCGAGCTCATGGTCCTGACGACCTGGAACGGCAGGGCAATCGCATTAAAGAATCGGCAACATTTTTACCGAATGAAACACCTTTACCGAGGCCGGCGGATCTGCGACCAAGCCACGTTGGCGCACGATTCTTGTTTGAAGTCACGATACAACTCCTGGGAATTCCCCAATTTCCACCTGATTCTTGAATTTTCCTTGCGGGAGGTTTATCGTAGATCTGGTAGTCCTTTCGGGGGACTGCATGGGTGCGCTTCGCGCGCTTGCGGCCAGGGCTATCTCCATCGGCGAACGGGTGAACTGTGTCGTCCGATGCCATCAGCAACCACGTGGGAGAGCACGCCATGACCATGCACGCACAGGAAATGCCGGATAAAGAGGGGTTTTTCGGGGAGTACGGGGGGCAGTTTGTTCCGCCGGAATTGAAGCGGGTCATGGATGAGATCAATGACGCCTATGACGTGGTGACGGCGACGGCGGTGTTTCAGGACGAATTACAGGATCTGTATGCGGATTATGTGGGGCGACCGAGTCCCCTCTATTTTGCACGGCGCTTGACGGACAAGATCGGGGGCGCGCGGATCTTTCTGAAGCGCGAGGATCTGAACCACACGGGGGCGCACAAGATTAATCATTGCCTGGGTGAGGCGCTGCTGGCGAAGCACATGGGCAAGACGAAGGTGCTGGCGGAGACGGGCGCTGGGCAACATGGGGTGGCGCTGGCGACGGCGTGCGCACTGGTGGGGCTTCCCTGTGAGATTCACATGGGCGAGATCGACATTGCGAAGGAGCACCCAAACGTCACGAAAATGAAGATCCTGGGCTGCACGCTGGTGCCGGTGACGCGGGGCACGCGGACGCTGAAGGATGCGGTGGACAGTGCTTTTGACGAGTACCTGAAGGATCCGGAGCATTTCTTCTATGCTATTGGATCGGTGGTGGGCCCCCACCCTTTCCCGAAGATGGTGCGGGATTTCCAGAGTATCGTGGGGCGAGAGGCGCGGACGCAGTTTCTGTCCCGTGAGCATTGCCTGCCGGATTATGTGATGGCGTGCGTGGGCGGTGGTTCGAATGCTATCGGGCTTTTCACGGCCTTTCTCGATGACAGCACGGTCAAACTTATTGGCGTGGAGCCGGCGGGGCGCGGACTGGACACGGCGGATCATGCGGCGACGCTGACCAAGGGAAGCAAGGGCGTGCTTCATGGCTTTCGCTGCTACAACCTGCAGGACGAGACGGGCGAGCCGTTGCCGGTTTATTCAATCGCCTCGGGGCTGGATTATCCCGGAACGGGTCCGCAACATTGTTATCTGAAGGATATTGGCCGGGCGGATTACGTGGCGGTGGACGACGCCGCGTGTCTGGATGCGTTCATGACGCTGTCGCGTCTGGAGGGGATCATCCCCGCGCTGGAGAGCGCCCATGCGGTAGCCTATGCCATGCAACTGGCGGCCACGCTGCCTCACGAAAAGTCGATATTGATCAATCTTTCCGGGCGGGGCGACAAGGACGCGGACTTTGTAGCGGATCACCTGGGCTTGTAGGCCCGATTACGGGGTCCAGATGGTCGCGGCGATGTGCTGCTGGGGATGCTCTTCGGTGGCCCAGTAGTAGAGGGCGACGAGCTTGCCATCGGGCCGCTGGACGAGGCGCGGGTAGCCCATGTCGGCCCAGCCGTCGGTGCTCTTGTAGCCGTCGCGCAGGGTGAATTCGCCGCCCCAGGTCTTGCCGTTGTCGGCACTGTATTTTCCGGCCATTTTCTGGGAATCGCGATCACCGTAGATGGCGCAAAGCCGCCCGTCGGTGAGCTTAACCGTGGCGGGTGGGTTGGAGTTTTCCTCGATCTTTTTGATGGTGCTGCGGTAGCGCCAGGTCTTGCCGCCATCTTCCGAGATGGAGGCTTCGATGGTGCTTTCCAGGATGGACTTGTCGATGTAGATCTTGCGATAGGTGCAGAGGTAGGTATCCCCCGCGAGGCGGACGGTGCTGGGCATGATGGCGCGGAACTCGTCGGTCTGCGGGGTAACCCAGGCGACGAAGTGGAAGGACTTTCCGCCGTCTCTCGTGCGTACGCAGGCGACCTGACTGCCGGGGGAATCGGTGGGGCCGTTGGCCGTGATGAAGAAGAGGGCCTTGCGGGGACCGAGGACGATGTAGTCTGTTCGCGGCGTGAGTTCGCGACCGCGAAACTCGGGCTGGCGATGGAGATCACCGAGGAACCAGGGTCCCTCCCATGTCGCGCCACGATCCAGGGAATGAAAAAAACCACCTTCGGGATCGTCGTTGCCGTGATACCCGGTGGCAAAGACACGGAGTGCAAAACCATCTGCGGTGAAATCCAGGGGCCGACTCAGGCGCTTTTTGCCCTTCGGTTTCCAATCGATATCCGGGCCATCCAGAAAGTTCTCCGGATCGAAGGTGGTCCAGGTCTCGCCACTGTCCATGCTACGGGCAAAGTGACTCTCCTGCACCCCTTTGATGTTGTGGCTGTCGACGGTGGAAAAGTCGCCCTGGGTGAAGCCGACGAGGATCTCGTTCCCCCACTGCCAGACGCCGTTATTGGCGGGCCATCCGTTGAAGTGGGCCGGATCGGCGGCGACGATGTGATGGGCGAGATCGACCGGCTGCTGGGCCGGTGCGACGACGGACAGGACGCTCGCGAGGCCGATCGCCAGGGACTGGATTCGATGCATGGGCTCAATTCTCCGGGTACGAGTTTGAGAGCGCGCCGGATCGACGACTACGCTCGATAGTGGTTCCAATCCACGCCAAGCTTGCGCATGCGGGCACGGAGGGTGTGGGGGTTGATGTCGAGGAGATCGGCGACGCCGCCCTTTCCTTCGATCTTGCCATTGGTGTGGGCGAGGGCGCGCTCAATGTGGCGCTTCATGGCTTCGTCGAGGGTGAGTATGGGGCCTTCTTCGAGGTCCACCACGCCGGGGGCGCCTGTGGTCGCGCGTTGGCCCACGGGCGCGATGCCGAGGGCGGCGGCGACTTCCAGTCGAGCGCCATCGCCCAGGAGGGCGGCGCGATCGAGGACCGAGGCAAACTCACGAACGTTACCGGGCCAGGAATAGGCCGCGAGGAGAGCCAAATCGGCCTCGGTGGGCGTCTGGGGGCGGAGCCCGAAGCGGCGCGCGGCCCGCTCGGCGAAGTGGGCGGCCAATTCGGGGATGTCTTCCAGTCGCTCGCGGAGGGGCGGCAGCATGATGGGGAAGACGGCGATGCGGTACCACAGGTCTTCGCGAAAGCTGTGCTCGCGGACCATCATGGCGAGGTCGCGGTGGGTGGCGGCGACGATGCGCACGTTTACGTGAAGCGACTGCTCCCCCCCCACGCGCTCGAAGATACCCTCCTGCACAACGCGTAGGAGGCGGACCTGGGCGGCGGCGGAAAGCTCACCGATTTCATCGAGAAAGAGGGTGCCGCCGTCGGCGCGTTCGAACCAGCCGCGCCGCGAACCGGTGGCGCCGGTGAAGCTACCTTTCTCGTGGCCAAAGAGCTCGGAGTCGATCAACTCGTGGGGAATGGCGCCGCAGTTCACGCGAATGAAGGGGCCGTTGGCCCGGGGTGAGCTGTCGTGAATGGCGCGGGCGACGACTTCCTTACCGGCGCCGGTCTCGCCGAAAATCAGCACGGGCACTTCCGACCTCGACACGAGTGCGGCGCGATCGAGCACCGAGCGCAGCCCGCCTTTCGCGCCAATAATTTCATTCGTCAGGGCCTCTCGGCCGAGACGATGGAGCAGCTTGATCTTATCGGCCTCGGCGGCTTCGCGCAGGGCGATGAGCTCATTGAGGCGACGATCATTTTCCAACGCCACCGCGAGGGGTTCGCAGAGCAACTCCGCGAGGCGCGCATCACCATCGCCGAAGCGGTGGTCTGGTCGAGCGCCGAGCAGGAGCGCGCCGAGGGTGCCATGCTCCGAACGCAGGGGCAGGGCGAGGATCTGATTGCCGAGGCCGTCGCACAGTTCTGCGGGAATGGCGGGTGTCGGGGCGGCGGCGTTGAAGGCGATGGGCGCACCCGTCTTGCACCAGCGCGCCAGCGTCGCGACGCGTCGCGCATCGAGGGCGGGCGCGGGCGAAGGGTCCTCAACTTCTTCGAGCACGGCCCCGAGTCGCTCCACACGCTTGAGATCGGGATCCACGTGAAAGAGCTGCATGCCATGGAGGGCCATGGGATCGGCGAGCAAGGGGGCGATCCGGGCGAGGGATTCGTCGAGTTCGATATGGCGGCAGGCTTCGCGCCACACGGAGAGGAGAAGTTCGTGGTGTCGTTTCATGGCGTGAGTATACCGCAAATATACTGGACATTGCGAGTACCTGTTATTTTCACCCGTCATATTTGCTGGCGCAATAGCAGCTGGAAGTCAATATCGTTCTGAATTCGCCCCGCCACCCCATCACAAATGCTGGAGATCCGAGAAGACACCCCAGAACAAGCATCCATAAACCATTATTCTACAGCCCCTTACGAGTCACCGACGCGACATAAAGGAGTGATGACGCTGTGGCGGAGCGAAAGTGGCACGCTGGCTGCTCTAAAGACATCCCTGTCAGGACGGCCAAACGATGGCGACCGCCCAGGTCGGGACCTTTACAACACCCTATAAGAATCGAGGAAATATGAGCAGCGAAGTAAGCCAGGAGAAAAAACCGGGGTCTGAGGGGTCCCAGCGCATCGACCCGGCCATCACCGAGGCGATTCTGGTGGCCATCGGCAGCCTGCGCTATGGGTCCGTCGAAGTAACCGTCCACGACGGGCGCGTGGTGATGATCGACAAGCGCGAACGGATCCGGCTCGCCGCCGGGGGCCACTGAATACGCCACCCCGCCCACCGCAACGGCGGAGGCTTTTTGAAACACCACTCACTTAAAACGGGCAGCAGACCTACCGGACATTCCGGAGTTCCGGGTCTTGGGAAAAGAAGGAGAGACGAATCATGAGAACGAGGAATTGGTGGGGCTTGTCCCTGGCCGCGGCGGGCATCGCCACGACGGCCTGGGGCCAGCCACCCGGAACTCCGACGCCGGAAGAAGTTGCCGCACTGCGGGAGCAGGTGGAAACGCTGACCCGGCAGTTAAACCAGTTCGAGGCGCGGTATGCGGCGGACAAGGACACGATCGTGGAAAAGGTGGACGCCGTGGAGGCGAAAGCCGTGGAGCCCAAGGGTGGGCAGCCGGTGGTCAGCTTGAATGGCGAAGGTCTTCGGATTAAGTCGGACGACGGCGCATTCGAGAGCCGCATCCGGGTGCGCCTGGGTCATGACTGGGCGTGGTTCAACCAGGACCGAGAATTGAAGAGTGCGCTTGGCGACGAGCAGGACGGCACGGATTTCCGCTTTGCGCGCATCCAGCTCCAGGGCAAGGCGTGGGAAGATTTCACGTACACGGCGGAGTTCGACTTCGCGGGGCAGAACGGCGAAGACTCGCCGAAGTTCCGCGATGTGTGGTTTCAGTATAACGGCGTGCCCTATGGCGGCGAACGTACTTTCGACGTGAAGGTGGGCCATTTCAAGGAACCTTTCAGCCTGGACGAGATCAATGCGATCACGGCGTGGCAGTTCCTGGAGAATCCGCTGCTGGACGTGTTCGTGCCTTCGCGCAACGCCGGCATCCAGCTCAGTGACGCGCTCCTGGGCGAGCCCAAGGCCGAACGGCTGACGTGGGCCATTGGCGCCTTCAAGGAAACCGATGACCTGCCGAGCAGCAACGATTCCGACGAAGACCAGGGCTACCAGATTACAGGCCGCGTTACCGGCCTGCCGTACTACGCCGATAAAGGCCGTCAGTTGCTCCACGTGGGTGCGGCCTTCAGCCACCGCAATCCCGACGGGGCCGTAGTGAATTATGGTGTGCGCCCTGAATCTCGCGTTGCGCTGTTCCGCTATGTAAATCCGGATGCGTTTCCCGCGCCCTTCCGTTTCCGCGACACCCATGCGGACGACATCAATCTCTACGGTCTGGAACTGGCGGGGATCTTCGGTCCCCTCACCTTCCAGAGCGAATACGTTCGCTCGGACGTGGAGACGAAACTCGGTGGCGACCTCAGCTTCGACGGGTACTACATCCAGGCGGGTTACTTCCTGACCGGTGAGAACCGTGTGTATCGCCACGATACCGCGCGCATCGAGAACCCGGTGGTGAAGCATCCCTTCAAGTTGCGCGGCGAAGAGCGCGGCTGGGGCGCCTGGGAAGTCGCGGCGCGCTATGGCGCGGTGGACATCAGCGATGGCCCGGTGCGGGGCGGCGAGCACAGCAGCCTGACGCTGGGTGTGAACTGGTTCCTGAACCAGAACGTGAAGATCGCCACAAACTTTATCCACAACGAGATCGACCATGACCTGTACGAAGGCGATTTCGATGTGGTGCAGACCCGTTTCCAATTTGAATTCTAAGGGCGCCGGGGCCGTGCCCCGAATCGCCTGAACACAATACACAACTTTCAATCAACAAGAGAAGACAAAAGGAATTTACCTCATGAAGCACATCAAGACCTCCAGCCGCATCCTTTCCGCCCCCGCCCAGGCTTCCCTGATCGAGACCCAGCAGAAGGTGGCCGTATTCGGCGCTTTTGCCGCGGCGCTCGGGGTCTTCGGCGAGAGCATCGGCATCCTCCTGGGACTCCAGGAAGAGCAAAACAAGTAGTTCGAATTGAGGAGTTCCTGTCATGTCGGTCAAGCAGAGCATCGTGGATACAGTTTTTGAGACCCCGCTGGTGGATGTGAGTGCGCTGGTTCCCGCGCGCGAGCGCCGGGCGCGAGTCCTCATGAAACTGGAGTTCTTCAACCCGCTGAGCAGCGTGAAGGACCGCATCGGGCGCGCGATGATTGAAGCGGGCGAGGCCGAGGGACTCCTTACACCGGACACGCACATTATCGAGCCCACCAGCGGCAATACGGGCATCGCGCTTGCCTTTATTGCCGCTGCGCGGGGCTACCGGCTGACACTGACGATGCCGGAGACCATGAGCATCGAGCGTCGCCACATGCTTCGCGCGCTGGGCGCAAGCCTTGAGCTTACGCCGAGCCATAAGGGCATGGGCGGGGCCATTGATCGGGCGCGGGAACTGTCGCGCTTCACGCCACACGCGTGGACTCCGGGCCAGTTCAGCAATCCGGCGAATCCGGCGGTGCATGAACGCACTACGGGCCCGGAAATCTGGCGGGCGTCTGAAGGCACAGTGGATGTCGTGGTGGCGGGTGTCGGCACGGGCGGGACCATCACGGGAACGACCCGCTATCTGCGCAGCCAGAACCCGAGTGTGCTTGCCATTGCGGTGGAGCCGAAAGAGTCGCCCGTATTGTCCGGCGGCAAACCGGGCCCGCACCGGATCCAGGGAATCGGGGCGGGATTCGTGCCGGAGACGCTGGATGTGTCGCTGCTGAATTCGGTGGAAACCGTCACCAGCGACGACGCGGCGGGCTGGTCGCGAATTCTGGCTTCTTCTCAGGGGATCCTGGGGGGAATCAGCACAGGCGCGAACGTATGTGCCGCGGTGCGGCTTGCGCAGCGTCCTGAGTATGAGGGCAAGACGATCGTGACCTTTGCGTGCAGCGCGGGTGAACGATATCTGTCGACGCCGCTGTATTCGGACGCCTATGAGCACACCGATGTGAAGAGTCTGCTCCAGCAGGCCTACGAAATCGGTGCGGGACTTTAGGAAGTCTGGAGTCCAGAGTCTGGAGTCTGGCCCGAAAAATTGAAGTAATCCGTCCTATCGGTCCAATCCGACGGATAGGACGAATAGGACCTATATTGGCGGGTGCGTCTGCGCCCGAGAATGAAATTCAACGCAACGACCAACAAGGAGTACACCCTATGAAACTGACCCTCAACCTCAAACGAACCCTGCGCACTGCGGGCCTTGCGCTCGCGCTGGCGGGCATCACGGCCGGCGGCGCGCAGGCCGCGGATATCGAACTACTCAACGTGTCCTACGATCCGACGCGGGAGCTTTACGTGGAGTACAACGAAGCCTTTGCTGCGTATTGGAAGGAAAAGACGGGCGACAATGTTACCGTCCAGCAGTCCCATGGTGGCGCGGGTAAGCAGGCGCGGGCCGTCATCGACGGGCTGGAAGCCGATGTGGTGACGCTGGCCCTGGCCTATGACATCAGCGCCATC
>JBHEKR010000228.1:0-6155 GCA_041859365.1 Candidatus Hydrogenedentales bacterium | reverse complement strand
ATGCGTCCCGATGTGCCGAAAATCGACGCTCGATGGCGAAATACAGCATCATGGACGCCATCCAGCAGCCAAACACTGAACTAGAAATGAAAACTACCTCGAAGCATCCGCCAGAAATGGCTATCCGACACAGGAACTAGTTATCAAGATCATTCCCAAAGCCGTTATTCAGGTACGAGAATGGGGTATGAACATGTAAATCCCACCGTCGCCATTCGGACCCGCGCGGATACTTCAATTCATTCATATATTGAACCCCTCTTTAATTGCGTAGCTCATGCTGCTCTTGCCGCGAATTGCAAGCCGTGGTGGTATTGTCGATGTCCTTGGTTCCACTGGTCCCAACAACCAAACCATTCAACCGATCAAGGAATTTGAAACTGTGATTTTGAACCCACACGAGGAGTCGCCCACTATCATTGTTACTCTATCAGCGCCGTGTGACTGGACTCAATCTCCACATTAGTTCTTCCCCGCCTACACCGCCACCACCCCACATCCCCCCTCCGCCGACGCGAACAGCGCCGCCATGACCCGATGGCATGCCAGGGTCCGTTCGGGCCACTGCGGATCGACCTTTCCCGACAGCACGATCTCCGAATAGGTCTCCACGAGCTTGACCACGTGGTCGCAGGGCGCGATGCTTACGCCTGTGTCTTTCCCCACCACATCACCCACAAAGTGATTGTCACGCATCGACAACCCCGACCGAGCTACTTTCGCTTCTCCGCTGCCGCGACAAGTTTTCCAATTTCCCTGCGCTTCGATTTCGGAAACAGCCGAATCACCCTTCGCGGGGGACTCATCAGCCCGTCGTCCAGCACTTCCACCATCCAAGACAGGTTGTTTTCACCGGGCCCGTCGAACCGCTCTCCGCTCTTAATCTCACGACCCAGATGGAGTAAATAGTGGGTCACGTTGCGCAGGTAGTAGTCTACGTCGCCCGGGTCATACGCATCCGTTGGAAAAATCGCTTCTACATCCGCGATGTCTAACTGCCCGTTGCCTACCGTATCCATGAAGCAGAACGATTCATTCAGATTGAAGAAGCGGACATTTGACCAAAGTTGCAGGGGGACAAATTGTCCACGCGCGCACGCGGCAGATAGCTCACGAAATCCCTCGCAATCTCGCAGGATTTCACCGTTCGGATTGAAATAACACAAGACCCCTGGCGCCTCGAATAGCGCATCGACGACGCGGTTTAGAAACATCATTTCGTCCAGGGCATCATAGTCTACCGGAAATATCGGGTCCGTATCCTTGGCCCCGAACGCGTAACTCATCCGTGCACGCACAAAACCACCATGACGCGTGCATGCGCTCTTGGCCTCCGGCCACGACCACGCGTGCTGTATCGCCCGCTCCAGACCGCCGGGATAGGCTAAGGGGCCAAAGTGTCCCATCGACCACGCGCCGAATAGCATCGGGGACTGCTTTGGGTCCCCCATCGAATCCGGCCACGGTTCGTTAACCACATCTACGGCCAGATACCCATTCGACTTCGGCCGGTACGGGACAATCAGCGTCGCGCCACCGAAATTGAGGTCATTCTGCGTAGCCATCTCTTTCGCAATTTCAAACCCGCCTGCGATTAGCGCCGATTTGAGCTCCCCGATCGTAGTCTCGCAGGTAGTCAACATGCACATTGCCTGAGTGAACATGCCCTTTGCCATAGTTTTCCCCTTTTGCTTGCTCGTTTTCGCGTTCGAAAGACCACACTCTGGCTCCTACACCCCCACCACTTCACATCCCCCCTCCGCCGACGCGAATAGCGCCGCCATAACCCGGTGGCAGGCCAGGGTCCGGTCGGGCCATTGCGGATCCGCCTTCCCCGACAGCACGATCGCCGAGTATGTCTCCACGAGCTTCACCACGTGGTCGCAGGGCTCGACCTTCACCTCGGTGTCTTTGCCCATGACGTCGCCGAGGAAATAGTGGGCGCTGCCGGTGAAGGGGCCTTCGTAGGCGGCGAAGTTGCCGCTTCGGCCCTGGCCGCCGACTTGGTCGTCGACGCGGATGAGGCCGGTCTCGCCGACGATTTCGAATTGGGAGCGGTGGGGCAGTTCGCAGCCGCTGTCGAAGGTGGCCATGCGCCCGTCGGAGAACCAGAGGGTGCCGCCGCAGCCGACGATGGTGTCCACGTTGTTCTTGGACACGTAGTTCATTTGGACGCGCTCGGGCAGGGCGTAGCCGAAGGCCCATAGAATCGCGCCGATGGGATACCAGCCCTGATCGCCGAAGCAGCCCATGGGCTCGCGGGTTTTGTCGGTGCGCCCGTTGCCCCCTTCGAGCCAGGCTTTGTCGGGGTACTTGAAGGTGAAGGCGGCGGTGACGCGCCGCACGGGGCCGATGTCGCCGTTGGCGATGCGCTGCTCGATTTCATGGGTGCGCGTGCTGTGGACCCACATGGTGCCGTCCATGAATTGCACGCCCTTTTCCTGGCACACCTGGATGGCCTCTTCGATGCCATCGGCAAAGGGCTTCTCCGCGTAGACGTGTTTGCCCGCTTCGGCCGCTTTCTTGATCCATTCATTGCGCAGCGCGCTGGGCAGGGGAATGTAGACCGCGTCGATGCTGTCGTCGGCCAGGAGCTCGTCGTAGGACCCATAGGCCCTGGGCACGCCGTGGGCCGTTGCCCAGGCCTGGGCCTTGTCGAGCGAGCGACTCGCGACGGCAACCACCTCGGCATTGGCCGCGTCGTGAAAGCCCGCAACGACTTTTGT
Organism: Candidatus Hydrogenedentales bacterium; assembly: GCA_041859365.1. Classification (GTDB taxonomy): domain Bacteria; phylum Hydrogenedentota; class Hydrogenedentia; order Hydrogenedentales; family JAEUWI01; genus JAEUWI01. Next base: position 3,429 of record JBHEKR010000228.1, on the reverse strand, counting down.
GGCGATTTCGGCGGTGCTGAGGATGCCCCAGCGCACGTTGCGATTTTCCATGATGATTTCCTTTCATTCCTCTGCAGTTTTGAAACTACCGCTCGACTGGTGCCTGTGTGCCTGTAAGGGTTCCCTCGGTTGAAGCCGAAGAATGGTTCAGGCTTTCAGCCCTGGACGAACTTCTGCCGCCTTTTCCTGGGGCTTCGCCCCAGGCTGGTATTGACCGCACCTTCGGCGCTCAGTAAAATCCTGGGCTTTCTCTTAGGGCCAAAGGCCCGAGCAATATCAGCATGGGGCGAAGCCCCATGTACAGGTTCCAAATACTTCAAAAGGGCTGTAAGCCTGAACCATGCTTTGGCTGCCCGAGGCAACCCTTTCAAACATACATTGTTCGGCTGAGCGGTAATATCAAAACTTCACCCACATTGACCGATTAAAACCAGAAAAATATTAAACCACATTTTCCCACAGATTCACACAGATCCGCACAGATAAAAGAAAGCGATCCCGGAGCCGACCGTCATCGTAAAATACTGACGGGGGGACTCGTCAATGTAGACGTTCGCCAGACAAAAGAATGCGAAAGGAGTTGTTTTGTCTTATCTGTGCGGATCTGTGTGAATCTGTGGGAAAACATTTTTGGTTCAGGCCCGAGACTCGCAAGCAGGATAGCATTCCCCGCCCCTTCCCCCCAAAAAACTGCAACGCCCCCACCTAATCTATAGAGACCATTGGCGGTGAGGTTCCGATCGGACACTCACGCCTACTACGCGTTCAACGCTCCTGCGGGCCGTGCGTTGGCGGACTCCACGGACAGGCTATACCGGTTACCCTGTCCAGACACCGCCAGACACCCCGCAGTCGTTGCTCGCACGAAGGAAAGCCGCCGATGGTCAATAGTCCGGCGCCGGACGTGTATGTAGTAGCCCCCCTCCCCCCCGCGAGCGGGGGGATTCCACTCGCTCGAGTGAAACTCCGAAACCCCAAAGCTTGCGAGGCCGACTTCACTCGAAGGAGCGAACTTCATGGTCCCCCCCGCTTGCGGGGGGTAGGGGGGGTAATTCCGCTTGCGGGTAGACAGAGGGGGCAAGCCCGTGCTGCCGTTCATCCCATCATCGCATGACCCTGTGCAAACCAAATCCCCTGCCCACTTCGTGCAACGCCCTCCCCTTCCCCACTATAATGGCGTCCACAGTCAAAGTTCCCTCACCCCATCGAGACCCCATGTTCAACGCCAACGAGAATATCCTCAGCTACTGCACCAACGTCCACGCGGGCACGGACTACGCCACAACGCTGGAAAATCTGGAGCGCTACGCCGTCGCCGTGAAGCGGCGCGTCAGCCCCGATGCGCCCATGGGCGTCGGGTTGTGGCTGCCCGCTTCCGCCGCGCGCGAGGTGGTGGAGCACGATCGCGCGGGGGCCCTGGCCGAGTGGCTAGCCGAGCGCGGACTGTGCGTCAACACCATGAACGGCTTCCCCTATGGCGATTTCCACCAGGCGGTCGTAAAGCACGCGGTCTACAAGCCCACCTGGGCTGACACCGAGCGCCTGGACTACACCAAGGATCTCGTGCGCGTTCTCGGACGCCTCCTGCCGAAGGAAGCCGAAGGCAGCATCTCCACCCTGCCCATCGGCTGGCCCGGCGAGGACGACGAAGCCACGAAGCAGGCGGCGGCGAAGAACCTCCTCGAACTGGTCGATCATCTCGCGCGGGAGGAAGCCTCCACCGGCCACTGCATTCACATCGACATCGAGCCCGAACCGGGCTGCTTCCTGGACACGAGCGAGGACATTATCCACTTCTTCGAGCACTACCTCTTCACGCCGGGCAACGAGGCCCACATCGCCCGCTACCTCCGCGTGTGCCACGACGTATGCCACGCCGCCGTCATGGGCGAGGATCAACTCGACGTGCTCCTGGCCTATAAATACGCGGGACTCCGCGTGGGCAAGGTACAGCTTTCCGCCGCCGTGGAGGCCGATTTTGCGCGCCTCGATCCGGGCCAGGGCTCCGAGGCCCTCGCCCAGCTCGCGGGCTTCCAGGAGCCGCGCTACCTCCACCAGACCGCCATCACGAGCTCGTTGCACCCCGGAGAGATGACGCTCTACGAAGATCTCCCCGAGGCGCTGGCGGCCATCGCGGGCGAATCCCTCGCGGAGTTGACGTTGCGCACCCACTTCCACGTGCCCCTCTTCCTCGACCGCTTCGGATTGCTTCGGGCCACGCAGGAGGAAGTGCGCAAGTGCCTCCAGTATGTAGGCGAGTTCACCGACTGCAAGCACTTCGAAGTGGAGACCTATGCATGGAATGTACTGCCTGATAACCTCCGTGTCGACGACCTCGCTGAAGGCATCGCGAAGGAAATGCAGTGGGTGATGGATGCGGTGCAACCGGATAACAATGTGACTCGGGGAGCGCGGACGCTGTGACCATCTTTCACTTCGGCGAGCACGGCCCTGTCCATGACCACTACCTGATCGGGAGCAACTTGAATCGTTCAGGCGTGCCACACGATCCGCCCGAGAGGGCGGTTGGTGTGCCGTTGGCGAGATATCCCTGGCGCAGCAGCGCCCACTCGCCCGGCCCTTTTGCTCCAGTTCCGCAATGCCGACGCCGAATGCCTCAATTCCACCTGCCCGCGAGCCAACCGCTCGGTCACGGCCTGCTCACTGGCCCAGGTTTTCGAGGCTCAAGGCACACGAACGCTCGTTCCTCGCGATCGTGTGGCACGTCGGGTCCGTACTGATGCCCTCGAAGCTCAAGGCCTATCTGCAACTTGCGCGGATTTCCAATCTTCCCACAGTGTTTTCAAACGTGCTAGTGGGCGCTGCGATCGCGGTCGGACCCGTATCCCTGGATTGGACGCTTATCCTGGGGGCCATGATCGCAGTATCACTCTTTTACATCGGCGGAATGGCGCTCAACGACCTGATGGATCGCGACATTGATCGCGTTGAGCGCCCCCAGCGCCCGATACCTTCGGGGACGCTGTCCGTGCTTGAAGTGGGAACCTTCGTCGCTCTGTGCTTCGCGTTGGGCTTTGGGATTATCCAGTTCACCGCCCCCTATTCGCTGCTACCCGCCGTTGCCCTGATTGTCTCCATCATTCTCTACAACTTGCTGCACAAGCGCTGGACCGGCTCCTTGATTTTCATGGGCCTGTGCCGAGCATTCGTTTACTTCGTCGGGGCCTGCGCGATGGCGCAGCCCGTGCCGACCGACGCCACTTACTATGAAATCATCTCCATTCCTTTCGACCTCGTCACTGCCGCCGCCCTCCTCGCGCTCTACATCATCGCCCTCACTTTGGTCGCGCAAAAAGAAGTCTCCGGTGGCCTCGGTTTCCGGCGCTGGCTGGCGACCGCGCTCGTGCTGATTCCGATTCCCGCGTTGTGCCTCATGCCCGTCTTCGACTGGCGCTGGACCGCTCCCGC